>DATIVK010000193.1:0-26379 GCA_035465955.1 Anaeromyxobacteraceae bacterium
CCGAGCATGGCGACGAGCCGCTCCCCGGCGTCCCGCTGGGCGACGGCGTTCGTTTCGTAGCGGGAGGCGACCTCGTCGAAGGTGGCGGGCGGACGGGTGGGCATGGTCTGCCGAGTCTACCCGGACGCGGGGTGGGCGTGCTCTACCGTGGACTTCACCCCCCCGGCCGCGAGAACCTCCCCACCCCGGCCCCGCGCCGGAGGCGACGCACATGAGACAGGCCACCGCCACCCGCTACGTCACGCCCCTGCGCGAAGGGGGCTCGCTCCCCGCCATCTTCGAGGCGGACGACCAGGGGCTCTACGTCGTGAAGTTCCGCGCGGCGGGGCAGGGGCCGAGGGCCCTCGTCGCCGAGGTGATCTCCGCCGAGCTCGCGCGCGCGGCCGGGCTGCGCGTCCCGGACTCGGTCGCCATCCAGGTGGACCCCGCGCTCGGCCGGAACGAGCCCGACGGGGAGATCCGCGACCTGCTCAAGGGGAGCGCCGGCCTCAACTTCGGGCTCGACTACCTGCCCGGCAGCATCACGTTCGACCCCGTCGCCGGCCCCCCGCCGTCGCCGGACGAGGCGTCGGCGGTGGTATGGTTCGACGCGTTCGTGACCAACGTCGATCGCACGCCGCGGAACCCGAACCTCCTCACCTGGCACCGCCAGCTCTGGCTCATCGACCACGGGGCGTCGCTCTACTTCCAGCACGCGTGGGACGGCCGAGAGGACCGGTCGCGGCTCCCCTTCCCGCTCGTGAAGGACCACGTGCTCCTGCCGTGGGCGAGCCGGCTCGGCGACGCGTCGGCGCGCCTCGTGGCGCGGCTCCGCGACGGCGCGATCCCGGCCGCCGTGGCCAAGGTGCCGGACGGCTGGCTCGAGGGCGACCCGCGCTTCGCGTCCCCCGCGGAGGCCCGCGCGGCGTACGCGGGCCACCTCGAGCGCCGCCTCGCCGCGGCCCCCCTCATCGTCGAGGAGGCGGAAGGTGCCCGCGCGAAGCTCGTATGACTACGCCGTCCTGCGGGTCGTCCCGCGGGTCGATCGCGAGGAGTTCGTCAACGCGGGGGTAATCCTTTACTGCCTCGAGCGCGACTTCCTCGGCGCGCGGGTGGCGCTCGATCACGCCCGGGTGCGCGCGCTCTTCCCCGACGCCGATCTCGCGACCATCGAGGAGCATCTGGCGGTCGTGCCGCGTATCTGCGAAGGTGGTGGCTCCGCCGGACCGATCGGCAAGCTCACGCGGCGCGAGCGCTTCCACTGGCTCGTCGCGCCTCGCAGCACCGTCGTCCAGGTCTCGCCGGTCCACACCGGCCTCTGCGGCGATCCGGCGCGAGCGCTCGACGACGTCTTCGCGAGAATGGTGGGGGTAGAAGGAAGAAAATGAACGTCCTGGTCCTCAACTGCCGCGCCGCCTCGATCAACTTCGCCGTCGTCCACGCCTCCAACGGTCACGAGCACGTCTCCGGCACGGCGCGCCCGCTCGGCACGCGCCACGCGGTCATCGAGTTCGAGCACGAGGGGCGCAAGGGCACGCGCCCGCTGCCGCCCAACGCGGACCACGCCGCGGCGCTGAAGGGGCTCGACGCGCTCCTCACCGAGCTGGGGCTGCACGACCGGATGATCGGGATCGGCCACCGCGTCGCGCACGGCGGCATGAAGTTCTCGGGGCCGATGCTCATCACCCCGGAGGTCGTCGCGAAGATCAAGGAGTGCATCCCGCTCGGCCCGCTCCACAACCCGGCCAACGTCACCGGCATCGAGGTGATGCAGGAGCTCTTCCCCGGGCTGCCCCAGGTCGCCATCTTCGACACCGCCTTCCACCAGACGATGCCGCCGCACGCGTACCTCTACGCGGTCCCGTACGAGTGGTTCGAGCAGCACGAGGTCCGGCGCTACGGGTTCCACGGCACGAGCCACCGGTGGGTGTCGCGCCACGCCGTGCAGCAGCTCGGCCTCGATCCGAAGGACCACGCCATCGTCACCGCCCACCTCGGCTACGGCTGCTCGCTCGCCGCGATCCGGAACGGGCAGAGCATGGACACGACGATGGGGCTGACCCCGCTCGACGGGCTGGTGATGGACACCCGCAGCGGCACCATCGACCCGTCGATCATCGCGCACATGAAGCAGGCGCTCGACACGAGCGCCGAGACGGTCATGGAGGCGCTCCACACCCGCTCCGGCCTGCTCGGCATCTCGGGGCTGTCGCACGACATGGTCACGCTGCAGGCGGCCGCCGACAAGGGGCACGCCCGCGCCGCGCTCGCGATCGACAAGTTCTGCTACTCGGTCGCGAAGGCCACCATGTCGATGAGCGTCGCCCTCGGCCGGCTCGACGCCCTCGTCTTCACCGGCGGCATCGGCGAGAACAACGCGCCCGTGCGCGCGAAGATCGTCGAGGCGCTCGGGTTCCTGGGGATGACGATCGACCCCGCCGCCAACCTCGCGAACGGCGTCGGGGCGAACGGCCGGATCACGACGTCGACGAGGCCGATGGCCGCCGTCATCCCGACCAACGAGGAGCTCCAGATCGCGATGGACACGGCGGAGGTCATCGGGAACGGGAAGGGCGCGTAGCCCCCCCCCGGGACCGGCACCGGTCAGCGCCCGGGGGGCCGCCCCGCCGCCGCGGCGATGGCCGCGTAGAGGCTGGACATGGGGATGGGCTTCTCCACCCACGGCGCCCCCGAGTCCCGCAGGAACTGGCGGGCGCGCGGGGTGAAGCCGCCAGCGGTGACGAAGACGACCCGCCGGGCCTGCTCGGGGACGTCGGCCTGCAGCGCGGCGTAGAGGTCCATCCCCCCCATGTCCGGCATCATGAGGTTGCAGAGGATGACGTCGAAGGCGTCCCCGCGCCGGAGCCACGCGAGCGCGTCGCGCGCCCGGGTGGTGGTGACGACGTGATGGGGCGGGGAGAGGATCCGGGCGAGCGACGTCCCCGCGAGCGGGTCGTCGTCGATGACGAGGATCCGCGCGGGGGGCAGGGACGCGGGGCTCGCCTTCGGCGCCGGCGCCTGGAGGGGTCGGTCGGTCGCCGGCAGCCGGACCCGGAAGGCCGTGCCCGCGCCCGGGACGCTCGTCACCTCGATGTCGCCCCCGAGCTGCTCGACGATCCCGTGGCAGACCGAGAGCCCCAGCCCGCTGCCGACCCCCACGGGCTTGGTGGTGAAGAAGGGGTCGAAGACGCGCGGGAGGACGTCGGCGGGGATCCCGCCGCCCGTGTCGCGCACCTCGATGACGGCGCGCCTCCCCTCGGTCCAGGTCGACACCGTGATCTCGTTGTTCCCGGCGTCCCCCTCGGTGATGGCCTGGGCCGCGTTGACGAGCAGGTTGGTGAAGACCTGCGAGAGGCGCCCCTCGTTGGCGAGGACCCGCGGGACCTCCTCGTACCTCCGCACCAGCCGCGCCCGGTGACGGATCTCGGTGGCCGCCAGCCGCAGCGCGCCGTCCACCACCCGCCGCACGTCGAGGGGGACGCGCAGGTCCTCCTCGGGCCGTGAGAAGACCTTCAGGTCCCGGACGATCCGGCGGACGCGGTCGGCCCCCTCGGCGGCGTCGCTCAGCGCCGAGTCCATCTCCGCGAGGACGCCCCGCAGGTCGGCCGCGGCCGGGTCCCCCCCCGTGACGAGGGCCCTGAGCTGCTCGACGCCGGCCCGGAGGTAGTCGAGGTTGCCGACGACGAAGGCGAGGGGGTTGTTCACCTCGTGGGCCACCCCCGCCGCCAGCGTCCCCAGCGACGCCAGCCGGTCGGTGAGCGCCAGCCGCGCCATGAGCCGGTCGCGCTCGGTCGTGTCCCGCGCGACGACCACCGCGTGGCGCGACTCGCCGAGGGTCACCGCCCGGACCGTCATCTCCACGGGGAAGTCGCTCCCGTCCGCGCGATGCAGGCGCCCCGCGACCGTGCGACGGCCGGGGGCGTCCTCGACGTGCAGCGCCGCGGCGAGGGGCTGCGCGCTGTCCGGCCCGAGCAGCTCGGCGAGCGGGCGACCGAGGAGCCGCTCGCGGGGGACGCCGAGCTGCTGGCAGGCCGACTCGCTCACGTCGATGAGCGTGCCCGTCGGCAGGTCGAGGAGGAAGATGGCCTCCGATCCCTGATCGAGCAGGGCGCGGAACCGCTCCAGCTCCGCGAGCCGCGCCTGCAGCGCCGGGTAGTAGCTCTTGCGCAGGGAGTGCTCGCCCAGCCCCGCGAGCTTCTCGCGCAGGGCCTCCCGCGCAGCCGGATCGTCGAAGCGCGGCTTCCGGGTCATGACGCCGCCGCGAAGATACCGACGAGGTCGGCCTCCGAGGGGATGCGGGGGTTGGTGGCCATGCACGGGTCCTCGAGGGCCGTCCGCGCGAGCCCCGCGAGCTCCTCGGGACGGATGCCGGCGTCGCGGAGGGTGCCGGTGACGCCCACCCTCCGCGCGAGGTCCGCGAGGCCGTCGCGAAGCCGACCGGCCGCCTCCGCGCCGTGCAGGCGCTCGAGCCCCAGCCCCATCGCGGCGCCCACGCGGCGGAGCGGCGCCTCCGCGGCCTCGAAGTTCCAGGCGGCCACGTGAGGGAGGAGGATGGCGTTGCACTCACCGTGGGGCAGGTCCCGCAACCCGCCGAGCGCGTGGGCCATGGCGTGCACCGCGCCGAGGCTCGCGTTGGAGAACGCGAGCCCGGCGTAGAGGCAGGCCTGCTGCATGGCGGCGCGCGCCCCGAGATCGTCCGGGCGCTCCATGCAGCGCGGCAGGCTCACCACCAGCGTCCGGATCGCCTCGAGGGCCAGCAGGTCCGTCAGCGGAGAGGCCGCCGTGGAGGCGCACGCCTCGACGGCGTGGCAGAGGGTGTCGAGCCCGGTCGCGGCGGTGAGGGCCGGCGGCTTGGTCGTGAGCACCCCGGGATCGAGGAGCGTGAGGTCGGGGACGAGCGTCTTCGAGACGATGGCGATCTTCGCGTGCGCCTCCTCGTCCGTGATGATGGCGAACTGCGACGCGTCGGCGGCGGCGCCGGCGGTGGTGGGGAGGCAGACGAGCGGCGGGATGGCGACGTCGATCCGATCCACCCCTTCGTAGTCGAGGATCGAGCCGCCGTTGGCGGCGACGATCCCGATCCCCTTGGCGCAGTCGACCGGGCTCCCGCCGCCCACCACCACGATCGCGTTGGCGCCGCACGCCCGGTAGGCCGCGGCGCCCGCGTGGACCTGCGCCGCGCGCGGGTTGGGGCTCACGCCGTCGAAGAGCGTGTACGCGACCCCGGCCGCCGCGAGCGCGGCCGCCGCCTCGGACGCCCATCCCGCCGCCTCGACGCCGGGGTCGGTGACGAGCAGGACGTGGCGTGCGCCGAGGTTGAGCGCGCTGCGGCCCACCAGGGATCGGACTCCGTTCCCGCTCAGGATCTCGGGCGCGACGAACCGGATGGTGGCGATGTCGGGCATGGATCCTCTCGTCCCTAGCCGACCACTTTCACGGTCAGCGTTCGAGGCACCTTTGGGGGCGGACGCGGGCCTGCTAGGTTTTCCGGATGTCACCCCCGACCCGAGCCCTGGCCCCCTGCGCCGTCGCGCTGACCCTCGCAGCCGGCTGCGCCTTGCCGATGCCGCCGATCCCCGGCGACCTGGCGAGCAACCTCGTGCAGCGTGCCGTGACGCAAGGCGCCGGCGCGAGCGCCCCGGCGGCGCGCGCCCCTTCCGCGCCCCCACCCTCGACGACGGCGCCCTACGCGCCCGGCGAGGCGATCGCCGACGCGGTCTCCGGGCCGCTGGAGGTGGTCGGCGTGGGCGCGTGGCCCGACGGCGGCTTCCGGCGGCTGTCCTGCGTCTACCGCAACGCGCGCGTCGTCGTCGTCGACGAGCGCTGCAGCGACCCGCGCGAGCCGACCGGCCTCACGGTCCACGTGCTCTCGCCCGCGCGTGGGCGGGCGACCGTCTTCGCGGAGGCCTCCATGCCCATCGGTCGCGCCCGGCGTCCGGACTACGGGTCGTTCGGCGCCGCGAGCGCCGCCCCGCGCTCGCCGCCGGTGGCGCTCTCCGCCTCGATGACCTACGAGGACGTCGTCGCCAGCGAGACCGGCGCGCCCGGACAGGTGCGCGCGATGTGCAGCGCCGGCACGCAGCGCCCGGAGGGCCACTGCTCGAAGGGGGCGGCCACCTCGGCCGGAGCCTGGGCGGCGACGGTCACCCCCTTCCTGCGCGAGCCGCCGGCCGCCTGGTACGACCTGGTGCGGGCGCTCGTCGGCCTCCGCGTGCAGGCGCACGCCGCCATCCGCCCCGCGGCGCTGCCGCTGCCCCGCCTCGTCGCGTGGGGCGCCTCCTGGGCGCGCGACCAGGACGTGACGGTGACCGAGGACCAGCTGAAGCGGGTCGGCAACCGGTACGGCCGGACGGCCGCGATCGCGGTGGCCGGCGACGGCGGGGTGTTCATCGCCGGCACCACCTCCCACGCCGGCACGACCGTCCCCAGCGTCGTCCGCGCCGGGGCCGACGGCACGAAGCGCTGGGTGAAGGCGCTGCCGGAGCGCGGCTTCGTCACGCACGAGGAGGCGGCCGTCGCCGCGCTCCCCGATGGCGCCATCGTCCTGTCCCCCGGCTACCCCGACCCGGGCTGGAAGCCGACCGCCCGGGTGATCCGGCTCGACGACAAGGGCAACGTGCGGTGGCAGTGGCTGGGCCGCGGGAAGGACCGCTACAAGATCCCGCAGGTCGTCACCGCCGAGCCGACGCCGAAGGGCACGGTGCTGCTGCGCGGCTTCATCCAGCTGGTGGCCGACGGCGACGTCCACGGGTGGACCGGCGAGCTCGACGCGAAGGGCAAGGAGCTGCGCTGGGAGGTCGGCCCGGTGCTGCCCGACCACGGCGCGTCGCTCGAGTGACCGCCGCGGCCGGCCAGGATCGGACGCGCGCAGCCGTGAGCGCCTCGGACCGTGCGCGCCGGCGCCCACCGCGGGGCGGTCGGCGACGGCTCAGCTCCTCAGCTCGGGCTCCGGCGACCGCGCCCGGACCTGCGCAGGCGCCATCGGCGAGGCGTGGTGGTGGACCATCCGCCAGGCGCCGTCCTCGCGCGCGAAGACGTTGGTCGCCACGAGGCGCGCGCCGGCGATCAGCTCGTGGCAGGTGACGAAGGCCACCTCTCCGACGACGTGCGCCGACGCGGCGCTGCACCGCACCTGGGGGGCCCCTCCCGAGGTGAGGATGGCGCGGAAGCTCCCGACCACCTCCGCCCGGCCATCCAGCGTGTCCCACCCCGGGTGGATGCACGCGACCGGCGCGCGCCGGGCCCAGAGGGCGTCCATCGCGTCGGCGTCGCGCGCCGCGAAGGAACGGTAGAACGCCTCGTTCGCCTCCAGGACCTCGAGCTCTCGGTTCATGGAGGGGAGATAAGCCGATGCCGCCGGTCACGCCGGGTTGGGCAGGCTCACCATCCACTGGACGCCGAAGCGATCGACACGGGATCGCAGGCCCTGCGGGGCTAGGACGCGAGGGGGAGGGGGGATGGGTTCCGTTGGGTCAGTCCCCTTGGTCCCCCGAGAGCCGCCGGAGGTAGCGCTCACGATTCAGGAGGAAGTCGCGCGTCAGGGCGTAATGCTCGGTCTCTTCGTAGGAGACCTTCGCGATCCCGCGCTCGTCGAGCGAGTAGATCCGAGCCTCGGGATACGCGAGCAGGATGGGCGAGTGCGTGGCGACGACGAGCTGTGATCGGTCCTTCCGCACCAACCGGTCGAACGCAGCGAGCAGGGCGAGCTGGCGTTGCGGCGAGAGCGCCGCCTCGGGCTCGTCCATCAGGTACAGCCCGTCCTCGCCGAACCGCTCGTTCACCAGCGCCAGGAACGACTCGCCGTGCGACTGCTCGTGGAGGGACTTCCCGCCGTACGAGGCGGCCAGGCCGAGGTCGTCCACCCTGCTCGCCACGTTGAAGAAGCTCTCGGCCCGCAGGAAGAAGCTCGTACGCGGGCGGCGTGCGCCTCGAATCACGCGGAGGACCTCGTGCAGGCTCGACTCCGATGGCCGGGTGGAGAACCTCATGTTCTGGCTCCCGCCCTCCGGACCGAGCCCCACGGTGAGTGCGAGCGCCTCCATCAACGTGGACTTCCCGCTGCCGTTCTCGCCGACGAGGAAGGTGACCTTCGGATCCAGTGCGAGCGTGTCGAGGCTCCTCACCGCCGGGATCGAGAACGGGTAGGCGTCCCAGCTCGTCACCCGCTCGCGCAGCAGCACGACCTCTCGAAGGAACGGTTCGTGGCTCCTCGGCTTCATGGGTGCCCACCTCCCCCAAGTGACTTGCGCGACGACTCACTCCCTCCAGAAGTCGGCGGCGGCCGGGGGCAGCGAGGAGATCACCCGCTCCAGCGCGGCCACGTCCGCGACCGCGCGCAGGGCGACGGCGACGTCCCGGATCGCGGTGTCGGGCGCGAAGTTGTGGTCGCGACGGAGCGACTGCGCCTCGCGCGTCATGGCCTCGCGCGACTCGAAGGGCCGGATCGGCTCGTCCGTGTCCCAGTCCGCGACGAAGATCGCGCGGACCACGGGCGGCAGGACGTTGGCGAAGCGCGCCGCGTCCCGCACCGGAAGCCGCCGGCGGAAGACCTGAAGGACCCCCTGCGCCATGGTGTAGGCCTGGTTGCGCGTGGTGAGGCCCGAGCTCTCCCTCGCGGCCGCCAGGAACCGCTCGAAGTCCTCGGAGGCGCTCTCGTAGGCGAAGGGCATGGGCATGGTCGCGGGGGTCCCCGTATGGCGGTGCACGGCCGGCTGGCCCAGTCTACACCCGGGGTGCGCGTGCAGACGCCGCGCGCGGTCTCGCGCCCCTCGGAGGTCCGACGCGGCGAGTCGACTATCCTGCACGGACGAAGAAGCCTCTCTGCGGTGATCATGTTCGCGCTCGGCGTTGCGACGGGAAGCCTCGTGACATGGGTCCACAGCCACGCTGCACCGCGAACGACCGACACCAGGGTGCCTCCCTTCGGCGCTCTCTTGAGGTCGCACCGCGAGATCTCCACGCTCACGCCATGGCCCCGATCAGCGACATCGGGTACCCCCACTCGTGCATACTGCGCGTGTGGGCCGGCATGGGCTCGGGAGGTTCCACGCGGGTGGTGACGGATCGTCGTGCCGTTCTGGTGGGTGTCGCAGCAGGTCTGCTCCCGGGCATGGCGATGCTGGCGGTCTTCGCCGTTCGATCCGTCCTGCGTGCCAGCTGCCTCGAAGAGCTGGTTCTCGACGTCGCCGGCGCGACCGGCATGCTTTTCGGTCTCGGCGCCACGCTGACGGCGCTGCTGGCGAGGGCGGTCCAAGGGCTCCGCCCTCGGCAAGGCCTCGCGCTCGCCTGCAAGGGCCTGGGCTGGGCGAACCTCGTTGCAGCCGGGGCCGCGGCTGCCAATCTGCTCTACGCCTGGAACGACGGCGACCTACGAGATGGTCTCCCTCTCTCGATCTCGTTCGGGGTGACGCTCACCCTCGCCCTCTGGCTGGCGAGGGAGCGGAGCACGCCGATGCCTCCGGCGTCGGCGGACCGGAGCAAGTGGCGGTGGCTGCTGCTGGTGGCGGGTGCGATCCTCTTCGTCTCGTACGCCGGCGCTGCGTTCTGGAGCGCGAATCGAGATGTCTCGGTCCCGCCCTTCGACGTGGAGGTGCAACTCACGGACGCGGCGTCGCAGAAGCTGGAAGCGGCCGGCGAGACCATCAAGGTGGCGATCTACTTCGACGGTGACGGCAGGAGGCGGCGGGGCGAGGAAACGGCACCGTTCCGCGACGTCTTCCTCGGGAGCCACGAGGTCGAGCTCCACCAGCAAGGCAGGATAAGGATCACCGACGCCCGGATCTCCAAGGAGGCCATCGGTCGTCTCTCCGACCCGAACTACCACTTCTTCATCAACGTCGTCTCGGGGCGCCGCGCCTTCAAGGACAACGTACTCGGCGGCGGATACGCGGACGGGAGGATGACGGACCTGAACCCGGCCCAGCCCATCGTCGTGAGGTGCCGCGCCCTGTAGCTGCCGCGTCGAGCTTCCGGGCGGAAGCCACCCGTCGGGGACCCTCTCGCGCCGGAGCGGAGCCGCCTGCCCGACTGTTCACTTCCTCGCGAGCCGCGCGATGACGCCATCGGGCGGTGCGATGCGTGTCAACCTCGCGAAGGGAATCTTCTCCTCGAAGGCGCAGCCTTCCATGACATGCGGAAACTCGGGCTGCACCACGATTCCGTCCTCTTCGATGGCGAAGTCCAGCGTGAAGTCGAGCGCCTCCTCGAGCGGCCACTTCTTCGGACATTCGCCTCCCTCGGGCTCCGAGCCCTCGCCGATCCTGGCGGCGAGAAGCGTCTTGAGCACCGCCTCACGAGGCGCGGAGAAGAGCGACCAGAGCTCGATCTTCTCGCCGGTTCTCAGGTCGAAGGTGACGGATTCGTTCGCGTCGTTGGTGGGGTACGGGCCGCCGCAGTAGTAGCTGGAGTGGATGGAGACGCTGAAGACGTCCCTTCGCGAAGAGGCGACCGCCGAGCGCGTGGTCCACTCTCCTCCCGCTTCGCAGCCCATCTGGTCGAGCATCAATTGCATCGCCGCGTTGACCTTCTTCGCAACGGCGGCGCTGTTGGACTTCACCAGGAAGGGGAGCGCGATTCCAGGGCTCGCTCTTGCCGCGCGCCACTCCCAGGTGAGCCCATTGGCGCTTTGCGTGCCGCGGACCAGCCCTCGTCGCCACCGCTCGAGCTCCTCCACGCTCCCGTCGCCGACGCGCGACATCGTCACCGGCAGTTGCCGGCTCTTCGAGGCGGTCGCCCAGGTCCCGCTCCAGCCGTTCGTCTCGAAGCTTCCCGAGAAGGTCCCGGAGACTGCCCCACCCTCGCCAACGCGCTCCTGGAGCGAAATCCTGCCGCCCTGGTAGGTCCCGTCGAGGACGATGTCCCTTCGCTGCTTCCAGTAGAAGTAGCGCCCCTTCAAGACCCCCTCGGACGGTGACTCCAGGAGCATCACGATGGGCAGGGCCTTGCCCCCGCTCGAGGAATCCACGACGCCGATTGCGCCACGGTACAGCCCAGCGGGAGGAGCGGCGAGGAGAAGCGCGGCGCAGAGCGCGATCATGGAAGCACCATGACATGGCGGACGGCGTCGAGAGTCACTTCGTTCACCGGCGACGGAACACGATCGCCAAGGTTCCCATGGCGCGAGCACCGCCGTGAGGGGGTCCCCGACACCTCGGAGCGGCCCCCGATCGCCGCGTGCTCCCTCACCCTGCCCTCTCCCTCGGTGAGGGAGAGGGGATGGTTTCCATTGGGAGAGAGGAAGAACCGGAGCCGCCCTGTAAGCCAGGGCCGCTGGAGGCTGTCGCGACTTGTCGCTTCCTGTCACGGATCAGCGACAGGAAGGCGTGATCACGCGGGCTTGGCGGCTCCGGCTGTCGCTCACTGTCCCGGGCGAGTGACAGGTTGCGACACGATTTGGGCAGAGAATGGGCAGCGACCTACGGGACCGGTTTCGACCACTCCCGCAGGAGGTCGGCGAGCCCTTCCTTCGTCCGCCGTCGCTCGGCGAAGGCGATGATCGCGTCGTAGAACGCCGACGGCGGCTCCTCCACGATGAACCCGTTCAACTCCAGGAAGACGACAGCGGACAGCACGCCCGTCCGCTTGTTCCCGTCGAGGAAGGGCTGGTTCTCCGCGATGTGGAAGGCGTACGCGGCGGCCATGGCGAAGAGGTCCTCGTGGACGAACGCGCCGCCGAAGGTGGCCTGCGGCATGGCGATGGCGGACTCCAGGAGCCCCTGATCGCGGAGCCCCGCCGAGCCGCCGTAGCGCGCCAACTGCTCCTCGTGGATGAGGAGCACGTCCGCCAAGTCGAGAAACTCCGGGTCCATCACTTCGCGAGCTTGCGGAGGCTCTCGTCGTGGGCGGTCATGGCGCGGGCCAGCGCTGCCTTCACCCGCTCGCGCTTCCCCTTCCGGATCGGGACGAGCACCAGCCGGTCCCCGTCCGTCTTCATGTCCAGCTCGGTGTCCCGGTCGATGTCGAGCAGTTCGAGAATCGGCTTCTCGATGACGATGCCGAGGCTGTTGCCGATGGCCGTGAGCTTCTTCCGCATGGCGGGCCTCCGTTATTACCTATGTATAACCAGCAGGGATCGATCCAGCAAGTTCGCCTGCGTCCTCGACCCGCGGATTGCCAGGGGCACGGGTCGGCATGGCAGTCTGGACGCCACATCAGGTTGGGGTTGGTGGGCTAGACTGAACGTGTGCCTACCGCGGCGGAGACCCAAGGTGAAGCGTGCGTGGTTCTTCGGCCGATCGGCCTTAGCTGGATCAAGGGAGCCGCGGACGACCCGGCCGACCTGTGCGCGCATGGCCACGTCGAGTTCCGCGTGGAGGAGCACGTCCTCATAGACCCGGCGACTGGGCCCGAGGTGACCGTCAGCGCGGCGGCCCTGTACCTGCTCCGCACCCTCTCGAAGGCACACACCAAGGCCGAGCCGGTCGGCGAGCAGTTGTTCCCCTGCTGCGGGTTCGCCATGTACGACATCGCGGGACAGGATGACGTCCTCGTGGTGGGCTGCCCCAGCGGCCTCGACTTCGAGATTCTGCACGCCGAGAACGAGACGGTCATCGTGGTGCGGGCTGGCGACGGGCGGGAGTTCCGGGTCGCCTGGTCGGCGTGGGTGGAAGCCGTGTACCGATTCTGCGATCTCGTAGCCGAGTTTTACGCGAAGAGCTCCCCCAAGAAGCCCTCGGCCGACGATGTCGTCGGGTTCACGAGATTCACCGCCGAGTGGCGGCGGCGGCGGGGGACGCCGCTGGTGGCACCGCCCCGATAGACGAGCCTCTTCTCGGCGAAGGACTTGGTCGTGGTCGACCTGGACCTGACCGCCGAAGACGCCGCTCCCGCGCAACTTGGGCATCTCCAGCCAGACCGACGCGCAGTTCGTCCTGGATGCGCGACCGAACCCCACGCGGAAGCCCTACGAGGGGTGGGTCGAGAACGGCACATTCCGGATTCGTCCCGCCTGGCCCGGACGACGCCACTCCTTCCGGGTCTACATCCAGGGCCAGATTGAACCTCCTCGGCAACGGTTCGCGCCTGCGTGCCACGATCCACCTGGATTGGGGCGCGCTGACGTTCTTCGTGGTCGTCGCACTGGTGGTCGCAGCGGCGGCGTTCGTGCGATCGAGGGTCGTCGGCGTCCCCGGACCCTCGTTCGTGTTCTGGCTTCTGTACTCCGTGTTCGGTGGCCTCGCGTACCTCATCCTCATGGCCGCCTATTGGGCGGGTGCGGGAGGCGCTCGCAGCTTTCTGTCTGGAGTGGCGGCAGCCCCTGATGCAGCCGGGTCCCGTTTGCTCATGAATCAGCCATCGCCCTGATCCGCGCGATCACCAACTCCGCCCTCGCCTGACTCGCGGCGTCGCCCGGAAGGTGTCCCGGCACCGCATCGAGGAAGGCGGGATCGCCGAGCCACGCCCCGAGCCGCTCCGCGAGGAACCGCTGCACGGTCGGGGGGGCCTGCTTCACCTCCAGGGCGAGGGAGAGTCGCCCATCCACGACCGCGATGACGTCCTCGACGTCGTGGCTCGCGACGAAGTCCCCTCCCCCGCGCGACGCGAAGGCCTCCAACTTCATCGCGAGGAAGAGCGGTGCGCGAACGACGCGGATCGGAGGCGCGTCCGGCAAGCCAACCTCGTCGGACTCCGACCGGGCGAGGCCGTACCAGCGGTTCGCGAAGCCCAGCACCTTCTCGATCCCGGGCATGACGTCGACGGCGAGGTCTCCCGCGAGCCACCGGCAGAGCGGCGCTCCCTCGCGCCGGTCCTCGCGGAAGCCGAGCTTCCGGAGCCGTTCGGCGAGCGCGTACCACTCGACCTGCGTCGTGACCTCGACCACCACGTCCACGTCGTCGGTGAAGCGGGGTCGCGGCGCGGCGGGATCGGTGACGAGCAAGTCCACGACTGCCCCGCCGACGAAGACCACCTCGTCGCGCAGGTCGCCAAACGCGCGCGCAGCCGCGACGAGCATCTCGACGTTTCGCGTCACCCGGCTCGCCTCCCGGTGAACATCTTCTCGAGGAGGTCTGACGCGACCTTGCGCTCCCGCGCCGAGCCGCCGCGGATGGCGTCGACGAGCGCCACTGCAGCGTAGAGCTCCGGGTCAGCGACTACGGCCTTCAAGGCGGAGGCCGTGCCGTAGAGCGGCGAGAGCGACTCGCCGCGCGTCGTCCCCTCCGGGTCGGGCCAGACCGGTGGCAGGTCGTCGCCACCGACGATCCGGTCGCGCAGCACCGGTGCCGCGCGCCCCGTGGGGTGGCCCCGCGTTACGGGGCCGCGCATGGCCGGGAAGGCGTACTTCGCGCCGTGGACGAGAAACTCGAGGAGATTCTGACCCTGGACGTCGATCTCGCCCGGCTTGCGCTCGACGGCGAGCCGCGCGACGAGTGCCCGCCTCACCGCGGCGTGGACCTCCGACGCGCTCAAGCCCACTGCCGCCGCGATCCCCGAGTAGGACCAGCGCGCCTCTCGCCGCGTGGCGAGCTTCAGGAGGACGAGCAGGTCCTGCGGCTTGAGTTGGATGGTCCGCGGAGGCACGACCGCACGGTATTCGCGAATCGCGAATCGCGCAAGACGGGCGCAGCGCGGGTTGGGCAGCGAACGGGCAGCGCCCGGGGACACCAGACGCTGCAACCGCCTGCAATCATGGAAAGAAGTGCCGGAGCCGCCCTGTAAGCCGGGTTCTGTCCCGCGGGGCCTCTCGACCTCGCGGTGGCGGACATTCATCTGGGCCACGCGTTGCCGCGCGCCTCGAGCGAGCCGTACCCGAAGGCTAGGGCGGGCCGCCCGACACCTCGCCTCGCGGCGAGGACGCCTTCCTATTTGCTCTTGCACCGAGTGGGGTTTGCCGTGCCGCCCCTGTCGCCAGGGGCGCGGTGCGCTCTTACCGCACCGTTTCACCCTTGCCACGCGCGTCTCGCGACGCCGTTCGGCGGTCTGCTCTCTGTTGCACTTTCCTGCGGGTCACCCCGACCGGCCGTTGGCCGGCACTCTGCCCTGCGGTGCCCGGACTTTCCTCGGCGGCCCCGACCCTGCAGACCGACGCGTACGCCCGGACGGCTCCGGCGAGTCCGCATTTAGCACGCTGCCTCGTTCGCGCGCCACCCCCGCGGCCCCGGGCGGTATCCTCCCCCCGTGACCCCGCTCCTCGCGACGATCGCGGCGGCCCTCCTCGCCGTCGAGCCCGCCACCGCCGCCCCGGAGTCGCCGCCCGCCGCCGCCCCGACGGCCGCCGAGGCGGCGCCGCAGGGAGGACCGCGCTGGACCGTCCCCGCCGCCCACGCCGGCGGCTTCCTCCTCGGCATGCGGCTCACGGTCAGCGTCGCCTGGCCGAGCGCCTACGATCCGACCCGCTGGCGCGAGGAGCGCGACCAGCTTCGACTGGCGTTCACGCGCCCGCCGGAGCTCGACCCGCACCGTCGGCTGCTCGAGTCGGACGGGGATCCCTGGTGGTTGAACGGCTTCGGCCACGCGTACTTCGGCGCGGAGATCTACGGCCGGACGCGGCAGTGCGGCTGGGGACCGCTCGCCGCGGTGCTCGCGACCGCTGCCACGTCGGTCGCCTGGGAGTACGGGCTGGAGGCGCCCTACAAGCGGCCGTCCGCCGTGGACCTCGTCTGGACGCCGCTCGCCGGCGCGCTCCTCGGCGAGGGGCGGTACCGGCTCCACCGCTGGCTCGCGAGGCGGGGCGCGTCGCCCTGGCTCCTCATCGTCGTGGACCCGCTCGGCGAGGGGGAGCGCCGGCTCCTCCACACCGGCTGCTGACGCGAGCGGCGCCGCGCGCACTGCGACGGGGCGGCGGCCGTGGTGCGCCGCCGCCCCGCCCTTCCCCCACCCCCCCCCCGCCTAAGGGCGTGATCATGCGGACGCTCATCGGGCCGTTCACCCAGCCGACGGTCGCGTCCAGCTCGGCCTGGAAGTCTGCCGCCACCACGGACATCCCGTACTGGAGCGCGCCGTCGATCAGCGGCACGAGCCATCGGGTGCCCCTCCTCGCTGGAGGGAGCCGACGTCGCACGGTGTGTGACGGTGCCCCTGATGGGGAGTCCCGCTCAGCGGCGGATGGCCGCCGGGACGCCGCGCTTCGGGCAGAGCGGCTCCACCGGGCACCGGGAGCAGGCCGGCGCCAGCGCCTTGCAGACGCGCCGGCCGTGCCAGACGAAGAGCTGGTGCCCCTTCGCCCAGCGCTCCTCGGGCAGCAGGGCGCAGAGGTCGCGCTCGACCTCGTCCGGGTTCTCCTCGCGCGTGAGCCCGAGCCGGCGCGAGACGCGCCCGACGTGGGTGTCGACCGGGAAGGCGTTGGCCGCGCCGAGGTGGACGAGGACCACCCCCGCCGTCTTGCGCCCGACGCCCGGCAGGGCCTCCAGCGCCTCGCGCGTGCGGGGCACGCGCCCGCCGTGCCCGGCGACGATCGCCCTCATCGCGGCGACGATCGCCTTCGACTTGTTCCGGTAGAGCCCGACGCGCTGCACGTAGGGCCAGAGCGCCTCCGGCGTCGCCCGGGCGAACGCGGCCGCGTCCGGAAAGGCCGCGAAGAGGGGCGGCGTCGCCTTGTTCACGCCGGCGTCGGTCGACTGCGCCGAGAGCATGACCGCCACGAGCAGCTCGACGTCGCTCGCGTAGTGGAGCGCGATCCTCACGTCGGGCATCGCCCGCTCCAGCCGGTCGACGATCTCGAGGGCGCGGGCCCGCTTCTCGGCGGTGGGGCGCGGTCGGCGACGGGGGGCCATGCCCCGCGATGCTAACATCCCGCTCGCCCCGCCCGACCCCCACGGGCGCGCGAGAGGGTCCCCGCCATGCCACCGATCGATCTCCGCTCCGACACCGTCACGAGGCCCTCCCCGGGGATGCGCGAGGCGATGGCGCGCGCCGAGGTGGGAGACGACGTGTACGGCGAGGACCCGACCGTCTCGGCGCTCCAGGAGCGCGTCGCCGGGCTCCTCGGCAAGGAGGCGGCCCTCTTCGTGCCGAGCGGCACGATGTCGAACCAGGTCGCGCTCGGCGCGCTGACCCGCCCCGGCGACGAGGTCCTCTGCGACGCCAACGCCCACGTCGCCGGCTTCGAGGCCGGGGCGCTCGCGGCGCTCTGGGGGGTCCAGCCGCGAACGCTCCCCGCGGAGCGCGGGCTGCTCGATCCCGCCGCGGTCGACGCCGCGATCCGCGCTCCGGCGGAGCACTATCCGTCGCCCACCGTCCTCGAAGTCGAGAACACGCACAACCGCGGCGGCGGGGCCGTGTACCCGCTCGCGCGGCTGCGCGACCTCGCGGAGGTGGCGCTGCGCCACGGCCTCTCGGTGCACATGGACGGCGCGCGGCTCTGGAACGCCTGCGCCGCGTCGGGCGTCGCGCCCGCCGACTTCGCCGCCCACGCGACCACGGTCTCGGTCTGCCTCTCGAAGGGGCTCGGCGCCCCGATCGGCTCCGTCCTGGCCGGGCCGCGGGACGTGATCGCCGACGCGCGCCGCCTCCGCCGGCGGCTCGGCGGCGGGATGCGGCAGGTGGGGATCCTCGCCGCGGCCGGCCTCTACGCCCTCGACCGGAACGTCGACCGCCTGCCGGAGGACCACGAGAACGCCCGCCTCCTCGCCGAGCGGCTCGCCGCGCTCCCGGGCGTCTCGATCCTGTTCCCGGTCGAGACCAACCTCGTCTTCGCCGCCTTCGCCGGCCGGAGCGCGCGCGATCTCTCCCGCGCTCTCGCGGCCGACGGCGTGCTCGCGAACCCGGAGGGCTCGCGCCCCGACGCGCTCCGCTTCGTCACCCACCTCGACGTGACGCGCGCGGACGTCCTCGAGGCCGCGGCGCGGATCTCACGCACCGTGTCGTGAGCGCTCCCACCGCCCCTTGGGACGTTGCCATGACCGTGGGACGGGAAGGCGGGGCGCCGCGGGGCGCGTGCTAGCATCCGCCCCCGGTGGCACCCGCCCCTCGCAGAATCCCCAGCATCCCGCTCCCGGCCCTCGCGGCGCTCGCCGCGCTGGCGACCGGCTGCGCGCACGCCCCGCCGCCGCCGCAGAAGCTCTCCTTCAAGGACGCGGGGCTGCTCGATCCCGTCGATCCGGTCGGGCCGATCGCACCGCCCGTCGCGATCCCCGCCCCGCGCTCGGTGGCCAGCGAGCGGCCCGACGTGCCGCCGATCGACGGCGACCTGGTCCGCTTCGCCGCGGACGCCCGCGTACGGCGCCACCAGCACCCGGCGAAGCGGGGCTTCCCCGCCGAGGCGACGGAGGCGTGGGGGCAGCTGACCGCGCAGCTCGACGCCTACCTCGGGCAGGCCATCCCGCAGACGCCGCTCCTGGAGCTGGTCCGCGCGCGCGTGACGCTCGACGCGGAGTGGGATCTCGACCAGCGTCGCTACGGGCCGGCGCCCGCGGCGCTGGCCGAGGAGATCGCCACGCGCTCCGCGCGGCTCGGGACGCGGATCGCGGCGGCGCGGGCGCTCGGCCAGAAGGTCTTCCTCAGGAAGCGCACGCCGGGCCGCCTCGCGTGGCCGGTGGAGCGCGCCGGCATCTCCTCGACGTTCGGCTTCCGCACGGACCCCATGACCGGCGAGCGAAGGATGCACGGCGGGCTCGACCTCGCCGCGGAGAAGGGGCGCGTGGTCTGGGCGGCGGCGAAGGGGTACGTCGTGCGCGCCGGCTGGACGAGCGGCTATGGGCTCCTCGTCGAGGTGCGCCACAACGGCGAGCTCACCACCCGCTACAGCCACCTCTCCGCGCTGCTCTGCCAGCCGGGCGACGCGGTCGCGCCCGGCCGGCCGGTCGGGCTGGTCGGCAGCACCGGCCGCTCCACCGGCCCGCACCTGCACTTCGAGGTCTGGGAGAGCGGGCTCGCGCGGGATCCGCTGAAGTGGCTCGGCGACGAGTACGCGTCGCCCCCGGCCCACGGCGACGCGACCAACTAGGGGCGGAGGGGGATGGCGGGAGCGCACGTCCCGTCAGAAAGAAGGCGCCCCCGTGCAGGAGGCGCCTCCGGTCCCCGCCCTCCCCAGGAAGCGCTCTCGACGGGCGGTCGCCGAGATGGCATTCCTGTACCAACTTCGGAGCACGGGGGTCAACGCGGCGCGGCCGCGCGCCCCGAAACGTACGTGATGCTGCTCACAGCCCTCCTCCCCTTCGCCCTCGCGGCGACCCTCGACGTGCCGGCGGGCGCGCCGCTCGCCGACGCGCTCGCCCGCGCCGCGCCGGGCGACGTGGTCCGGCTCGGCCCCGGCCTGCACGCAGGATCCCTCGGCCGGCTCTCCGGGCTGCGCATCGAGGGGGCCGGCGCGGGCTCGACCCGCGTCGCCGCCCCCGAGGGCCAGGACGGCGCCGTCGTGACGGGGCGCGTCGAGCTCGAGGGGCTGACGATCGAGGCCGGAGACGTCCGCAGCGCCCTCAAGGTGCTCGGCGGCGAAGCCCATGTGCGCGACGTCGACCTCCGCGGCGTGGCGGTGGGCGCCTTCGTGGACGGCGGCCGCCTCGACGGCTCCGGCGTGACGCTCGCCGGCGCCACCGGCCTGCTCGTCCGGGACGGCGAGGTGGTGCTCCGGGGCGGCCGGGTGCGCCCGCTCGGCGCCGCCCGCGCCGGCGTCGCGCTCCTGCACGGGATGGTCGACCTCTCGCGCTTCTCGCTCACGGGCCCCTTCGGCGAGGCGGCGATCACCGTCGGCAAGGGCGCCGCGCGGCTCGATGACGTCGTCATCCGGGCGCCGGGCCCGGCGGGCATCGCCGTGACCCGCGGCGAGGTCATCGGCCGGAGCGTGGAGATCGCGGGCGCCCGCGAGCTTCCGGCAGGCGGGACGCGCGGGGCCGACGGCGTCCTCGGCGACTGCGTCCAGGTCCTCCGCGGGACGCTCCGCCTCGAGGCGAGCGGCCTGACCCGCTGTGGCGGCGCGGCCCTCTCGGCCTCGGGCGGCTCGGTGCGGCTCGACGGCGTCGACGTGCAGGGGGGATCGGCCGGCGGCCTCGCGCTCCTCGACGGGGTGCAGGCGGACCTGCGCGGGAACTGGATCACGGGGCGCGGGCCCGGGCTCGTGGCCGCGAGCGGCGCCCAGGCGGACGCGACCTTCAACCGGTGGCGGACCGACCCCGTCTTCTGGGTCGACTGCGGCGCTGGCGCGCGCGTCCGGCTCGGCTTCGGCGAGCACGCGGCGGAGCCCTGCACCAAGGCGAAGTGAGGCGCACGGGCCGTCGACGGACGTCCCGCGCCGCGGGGACTCCGGGCATCTCGACATCCGGCTCCGGCCGTGCGAGGGTTCAGCCCGGCGAGGGGACGGAGCCGAATCGATGCGGATCAACCTGCGCAAAGCCATGTTCGTGCTGCCGAATCTGTTCACGGTCAGCTCGATCTTCCTCGGCTTCTACGCGCTGACGCTCTGCACGGGGGACGCCACCCCGGAGCAGCTCTACCGGGCTGCGATCTCGATCTTCTTCGCGATGTTCTTCGACGCGTTCGACGGGCGCGTCGCCCGGATGACGAAGACGCAGTCCGACTTCGGCGTCCAGCTCGACAGCCTCGCCGACGTCGTGAGCTTCGGCGCCGCGCCGGCCCTCCTCGTCTACAAGTGGGCCCTCGCGCCGTTCGGGACCGCGGGGCTCGTCATCTCCTTCGCCTTCGCCGCGTGCGGCGCGCTCCGCCTGGCGCGCTTCAACGTCCTCGCGATGCGCGGGGACAAGGGGTCCTCCCGCTTCTTCGTCGGCCTCCCCATCCCGCTCGCCGCCGGCGCGATCGTCTCGCTCGTGATCGCCCACTACAAGGAGTTCGCGGCGGCGACCGACGCCTCGACGCGGGTGCCGATCGCGGTCGTGGTGCTCCTGCTCTCCTTCCTGATGGTCTCCACGGTCAAGTACCGGACCTTCAAGGACGTCCACCTGTCGGCGAAGAGCTTCACCGCCTTCGCGGCCGTGGTCTTCGCCGGGGTGGCCGTGGCGATCGCCACGCGCCCCGCCTTCGTCCTGGTCGTCTACATGGCGGCCTACATCGTCCTCGGCCTCACCGAGTCGATCTTCGCCCACGGCCGCTCCGCGGCGGAGCTGGCCGCCCGGCTCTCCCCGAAGGCCCGCGCCGAGCTGGAGGCCGACGAGGCCCTCGAGCCGGACGACGAGGACGTCGAGGACGAGAAGGACCGGCGGGACGAGTATATCTAGGTCGTGACGTTCCTCGACCGCCTCCGTGCCGTCGGCAGCCGCCGCGGCGCACGCCCCGCCTCCCCCCCCGGGGGGTGGGTGCTCCTCGCCGCCTGGGGACCCTGCGGGTTCTCCCCGGTCGCCCCGGGCACCGTGGGCACCCTCGGCGCCGTCCCGCTCTGGTGGGCGCTCTCCCGGCTGCCGGACCCGGCGCTCCCCGCGGCCACCCTGGCCCTCACGCTGCTCGGCGTCGTCGCCGCGGGCCGCGCCGGGCGTTACTGGGGCGTGACCGACGCCTCCGCGATCGTGATCGACGAGGTCGTGGGGTACCTCGTCACCGTCGCCCTCGTCCCCTTCTCCTGGCGCACGGCGGCGCTCGGGTTCGTCCTCTTCCGGATCTTCGACGTCACGAAGCCGTGGCCCGCCTCGGTCCTCGACCGGGTGAAGAGCGCGTGGGGCGTGATGCTCGACGACGTGGCCGCTGGGCTCTACGCCATGGCGATCCTCACGGCGGCCGTCCGCTGGCTGCCCGAGGTCTTCTGAGCATGGCACTCGCCGTCGAGATCCTCTCCACGGGCGACGAGCTGCTCACCGGGCAGGTGGTCGACACCAACTCGCCCTGGCTGATGGACCGGCTCTGGGACCTCGGCCTCATGGTGTCGCGGAAGACGCTCGTGGGCGACGACCGGGGCGATCTGGCCGCGGCGATCGCCGAGACCTGCGGCCGCGCAGACGTCGTGGTGATGAGCGGCGGCATGGGGCCGACCGAGGACGACCTGACCTCGGAGGTGGTGGCCGGGATCCTGGGCGCGCCGCTCGAAGAGCACGCGCCTTCGGTCCTGGCGATCGAGGAGCGCTTCCGGAGGTTCGGCCGCGTCCTCACCCCCAACAACCTGAAACAGGCCCTCTTCCCGCGCGGCGCAGAGGTGATCCCGAACCGCTTCGGCACGGCGCCCGGCTTCTCGGCGAAGGTCGGGCGCGCGATCCTCCACTGCCTCCCCGGCGTCCCGATCGAGTTCAAGGGGCTCTGCGAGGAGGCGGTGATCCCGCGGATCGCCGCCCGGATCGGCGATGTCCCGGCCGCCCGCGTCCTGAAGCTGATCGGCGTCGGCGAGTCGCACGCCGACCAGGCGATGCAGCCGGTGATCGGCGACCCCGCCAACCGGGATGTCCGCTTCGGCTTCCGGGCCCACTGGCCCGAGGTGCACCTCAAGTGGTCCGTCCGCGGCCCCGGCGCCGCGCGGCGCGCCGACGCCATCGGCGCCCGGCTCCGCGAGATCTTCGGCGAGAGCGTCTGGGGCGAGGGGAAGGACGAGCTGCCCGACCTGGTCGTGGGCCGGCTCGTCGCGCGGGGGGAGCGCCTGGCGCTCGCCGAGAGCTGCACCGGCGGCATGGTGGCGCAGCTCGTCACCAGCGTCCCCGGCGCCTCCGCCGTCTTCGAGCTCGGCGTCGTGGCGTACGGCGACGGCATGAAGGAGCGGATGCTGGGCGTGCCGGGGTCGTTGCTCGCGGCGCACGGCGCGGTCTCCGAGCCGGTCGCCCGCGCGCTCGCCGAGGGGGTGCGCCGCAGCGCCGGCGCCCACTGGGGCGTCGGCATCACCGGGATCGCCGGCCCCGCCGGCGGCACGCCCGAGAAGCCGGTCGGCACGGTCCACCTCGCCGTCGCCGGCCCGGGCGGGACCACCGCGGTCCAGCGCGCCTACCGCGGCGATCGCGACCGGATCCGCCGACACGCCGCGTACGAGGCGCTCGACCTCCTGCGCCGCGCCCTCGGCTAGGGGTGCGAGGCGCTCGCCCCGAAGCGCCCCTTTCGCCGCGATGGCCCGCGGACGCGCCCGCGGCTATCCTCCGTGGAATGCGCAGGCTCCCGGAGCCCGTGAGGGGACCACGCCACCTCCTCCGGCTCGCCGTCCTCATCGCCCTCGCCCTCCCGCTCCGGGCCGCGCCGCAGGGGCTGGCGCCGCGCCCGTCGTCCGTCGGCGAGGCGGTCGCGAACGCGGAGCGCCAGGCGCAGCGGCGGGACGGGCTGGAGCAGGAGTTCGTCCTCCCGGAGCGCCCCGGCCAGAACCAGGTCGCCTGGTACGACTTCCGCTGGCGCACGCTCGACGTCCCCGCGCCCGGCGGCGGCAAGGGGGGGCTGCGGCTCTACTACTACGCCAGCGAGATCGAGTCCGCGCGGCGCGCGCTCCCCGCGATCCAGTCCGCCTACGTCCGGCTCGTGGAGGACTTCCACTACGCGCCGTCGAAGCGCATCCCGTACATCCTGTACGCGACGCAGCGCGAGCTGCAGACGACCAACGTCTTCCAGGTGACCGAGTCGGTCCTCGGCGTGACCTCGCCGGAGGACCTGAAGATGACGGTCCCCTACTTCGGGGACCACGCGCGCTTCCTCGAGGTCTCGACGCACGAGATGGTGCACCAGTTCACCATCCAGAAGCTCGAGGAGATCGGCCCCGAGGACCCGTCGACGCCCACGATCTTCCTCCTCCCGCTCTGGTTCATCGAGGGGATCGCCGAGTACTACACGAAGGGCGGGATCGACCCCGAGACCGACCTCTTCCTCCGCGACCTCGTCTGGAACCCCGACCCGGCGAAGGGCTACGAGGTGGTCTCCTTCGCGGACGACCGGCACCGCGGCTACGTCCCCACCTACAAGCTGGGGCAGGCCCGCGTCGCCTTCGTCGCGGAGACCTACGGCCGCGAGAAGATCCAGGCCTTCCTGGAGAGCGCCTACCTCGTGAGCGACGGCGCCGGCAGCCCCACCGGCGCGGAGCGCGCCTTCGAGGCGCTCGTGAAGCGGGTGCTCGAGCAGCCCGTGGAGCAGGTCGACGCCCGGTGGCGCGCGTGGCTGAAGCGGCGCTACTACGCGGCCTGGCTGGCGTCCCGGCAGGAGCCCTCCCTGCTCGGCGAGGTGCGCGGCCTCCCCGCGGAGCCGGAGGACTTCGTCGCCTCGGCCGATGGGTCCGTCGTCCTCGCGCGCACGCTCGACCGGAAGAAGGGGCGCGCGACCCTCCACCTCTTCGACCCCCGGGCCCCGAAGGCTGCGCTCCTCGTGGCGAGCGACGGCGTCCCCGGCTGCGAGTCCCTCCACCCGATCGAGCAGCGGACCCTGGCCCTCTCGGCGGAGCTCGCCGCCTTCTCGGCGCAGGACGGGGCCGGCGACCGGCTCTGGGTCCGCCCGTGGCGCCGCGTCGAGACGCCGCCCGGCAAGCCCCCCGCGCTGCGGCTCGGCCCGCTGCGGGAGGTGCCGGCGCAGCCCCCGGGCGGCGGCCGCTTCATCCAGATCACCGATCCGGCCTTCTCGCCGGACGGAAGGAGGCTCGCGTTCGTCGGCGTGGCCGGCGACGGGAAGCGCGACGTCTACGAGGTGGCCGTCGGCGGCGGCGCCGCTCGCCGCCTCACCGACGACTTCGGCTCGGAGCGCGACCTCGCCTGGGCGTCCGAGGGCATCTACCTCTCCTCCGACGCCACCGAGCACGGGCGCGCCAACCTCTTCCTGCTCGACCCCGAGCGGGGCGGCGCGAAGCGCCTCACGACCGGCCCCTGGAACGATCGGCAGCCCCGGCCGCTGCCGGACGGCAGGGTCCTCTTCTCGAGCGAGGCGGCGGGGAAGCCGGACCTCTGGTCGCTCTCCGGCGGCCGGGCCTCGCGGCTCACCGACTTCGTGACGGGGCTGCGGGCCCCCGCGCCGGCGCCGAAGGGAGGGCTCTTCGCGAGCACCTTCAGCGGCGGCGTCTTCCGGATCGTCGAGCTCCCGAAGGCCTCCCTCCTCGCCGAGCCCCCGGTCGAGATCCCTCCGCCGGCGGGCGAGCCGCTCCCCATCCCCACCGCCGACATCCCCGCCGACTCGCCGCGCTACGACGCCTGGACGCCGAAGAGCTGGCGTCCCGACGGGCTCATGATCTTCGGCGGCGGCACGGGCGACGCCGTCGCCGGCCGCGCCACCGTCCTCTTCTCCGACCTCCTGCGCGACCACACCCTCTACGCGGACTTCGCGGTGTACGGCGACTGGAACTACACCCAGGCGATCGCCTTCCTCGCGGACCGCTCCCGCCGCTCGAGCTGGGTGCTCGGCGGCTTCCACTTCGTGCAGCCCCAGGTCGACCGGCGCGACCCGGAGCTGTCGTACTACCAGCGCGACTACGGGGCCTTCGGCACGTGGCGTTGGCCGATCGATCGCTTCCGCCGCGTCGAGACCGAGCTGATGCTCGGCGCGGTGGAGCGCTACTGCCTCACCGACTACTCCGGGGCCTCGGTCACGACCTGCAACGGCGTCCAGGCGCCAGGACCGGTCTACCCCGACTCGGCGAGCTGGCGGCAGGTGAACGGCGGCACGGCGATGATGGTCGCGCCCACCGTCCGCGGCGGCTACGACACCCTCCGCTACGATCCCCTCACCGGGCCGCTCCGGGGCACGTCGCTGCTCGGCGAGCTCGGCGCACAGTGGCTCCCCTCGCGGCAGACCGCCAACGGCTTCTTCCGCTTCGACGCCCAGCACTTCTGGCAGCTCGCGGGGCGCGCCAACCTCATGCTTCGGCTCGCGGGCGGCACCAGCTTCTCGCCCACCAGCAGGGCGAGCACCTGGGAGAAGAGCTGGTGGCTGAGCGCCCCGGACAACCTGCGAGGCTTCTACCCCTTCGACACCGCATACCTCGTCGGCCCGCACTACTGGGTCGCCAACGCGGAGCTGCAGCTCCCGCTCGACCCCGTGCTCAAGCTCCTCATCTTCGACTACGTGGAGGGGGTCGCCGCGCTCGACTTCGGCGGCGTCTTCCAGCGCTACGGGAGCGGGCGGGACGTGAACGGGAACTTCGTCCCCGGCGCATGGGAAGCCCGCACGCTCACGGGCGTGCTCGGCGTCAACGTGCTCTTCGGCCCGCTGCTCCTGCGCGTCCACTTCGGCCACCCCTGGGATGTCGGCGGCGTCGAGACGCCCGCGCTCCACTTCGGCGAGCGCTGGGTCACGAACGTCACCCTCCGCTGGTTCCTCTTCTAGCCCCCCTCCGCGTCAGCTCGCCGCCGCGAGCGCCAGCTCCTCCTCGGCGTTCGGCTCCACGGGCAGCGGGGAGACCGGCTCCGCCACCGGCCCAGCGCCGCCCGGCGCCTCGCGCAGTCGCGCGACCAACCGCTCGTGCGCCTCCGGATGGGCGCGCAGCCACTCCGCCGACCGCTCGCGCCCCTGCCCGATCCGCTCGCCGTCGAGGGAGAACCAGGCGCCCGCCTTCTCGACGACGCCGCGCTCGGAGGCGAGGTCGAGCGCTTCGGTCCAGCGGTCGACGCCGACGCCGTAGCGGATGTCGAACTCCGCCTCGCGGAA
>DATIVK010000194.1:0-8703 GCA_035465955.1 Anaeromyxobacteraceae bacterium
TGGGCCTTCCACGGCGAGGCGCCCTGCGAGGCCACCTGGAACCAGCGGGCGGTCGAGAAGAAGGGGCCGGCCGGCGCCCTCCCGATCGTCCGGTAGGGGTCGCCCATGCCGAAGGGGGCGCTCGACTGGATCGACGGCGCGCTCGCCGACCTGGAGGCGAAGGGGCTGCGCCGGTCGCTCGAGACGATCGGCCCCGCGCAGGGGCCGGTGGTCGAGGTCGGCGGGCGATCACTCGTCAACCTCTGCTCCAACGACTACCTCGGGCTCGCCGCCGACGCGCGGCTGCGCAGGGCGGCCGCGGAGGCCGCGCTGCGGGAGGGGGCGGGGAGCGGGGCGTCGCGCCTCGTCGCCGGCGACCTGCCGATCCACGGCGAGCTGGAGCGGGCCATCGCCGCGTTCCACGGCACCGAGGCGGCGCTCCTCTTCAACTCGGGCTACCACGCCAACGCCGGCCTGCCGCCCGCCCTCGTCGGGCGCGGGGACGCCATCTTCTCGGACGTCCTCAACCACGCCTCGATCGTCGACGGCGCGATCCTCTCTCGCGCCGACTTCGTCCGGTACCGCCACTGCGACGTGGAGGAGCTGTCGGGCCTCCTCGCGAGGTCGACGGCCCGCCGCAAGCTCGTCGTCACCGACGCGGTCTTCTCGATGGACGGCGACGCGGCGCCGCTGCGCGAGATCGCGGCGCTCTGCGAGCGCCACGGCGCGATGCTCTACGTGGACGAGGCGCACGCCGTCGGCGTCCTCGGCCCGACCGGCGCAGGGCTCGCCGAGGAGCTCGGCGTGAAGGCGCAGGTCGACGTCGAGATGGGGACGCTGGGCAAGGCGCTCGGCAGCTTCGGCGCCTACGCGGCCGGCGAGCGCCGCCTGCGCGACCTGCTCCTCACGCGGGCGCGCTCCTTCGTCTTCACCACCGCCCTCCCGCCGGCCGCCTGCGGCGCGACGCTGGCGGCGCTCGCGATCGTCCGCGGCGAGCCGGAGCGCCGCGCGCGGCTCCGGGCGCTCTGCGACCGGATGCGGGCGGGGCTGACCGCCCTCGGCTTCGACGTCTCCCGCGTGGTGTCGCCGATCTTTCCGGTCGTCCTCGGCAGCGAGGCGCGGGCGCTCGCCGCCGCCGCGGGGCTCCGCGACCGCGGCTGGTTCGTGCGCGCGATCCGCCCGCCGACCGTGCCGGCGGGGACGAGCCGCCTCCGCGTCGCCCTCTCGGCGGCCCTCACGGAGCCGCAGCTCGACGGGTTCCTCGGGGCGCTCGCCGAGGTGCTCTCCACGCTGCCGCCCCGGTGAGCCCGGGGCGGCGCCGCGCTACCAGATCAGGTAGAGCGTCCGGTTGACCTTGATCTCCTCGGTGAGGAGGTCGAGGCCGCTGCCGCTCCCCTTGACCAGCTCGGGGGCGAACTCGGCGCAGCGGCGGGCGACGGCGGCCGGATCCTTCGGCGCGGCGGCGAAGCGCCCCGCGACGAAGTCCACGCCGATCTCGTTCAGGCTGAAGGGCGCGTCCTTCTCCAGGGCGGCGAGCCACTCGATGATCGCGTCGGTGCCGACCTTCCCGCGCGGGTCGGCGGTGCCGACGCGCCGGATGAGCGCGTCGCGATCGGTGGTCTTCACGAGCGCGACGGTGTCGAGCCCGCCGCCCATGCCGAAGGACCGCTCGAGCCGGAAGAGGTAGAGCCCGGCCTTCAGGAACGCGCCGTGGCTGCCGTCGACGAGCCGGGTCGCGGTCTTCCCGTCGACGTGGAACGCGCGCCCCTCGTCGGCCGGCAGGGGGTTCCCCTTGAGCTCGAGATCCATCGCCTTGCTCCCCGTCGCCTTCTCGATCGCGGCGACGGCGGCGGCGAAGCTCTTCGGGGCGGCCAGCGAGATGGGCTTCGGCGTCGCGGCCGCCGCGGGGAGCGACGCGAGCAGCGCCGAGAGCGCGGTGAGCACGAGGGCGCGGGGGGCGGCGGGGCGGAGAGGGAGGCGGGGCATCGGGGTTCCTCGCAGGGTTGAGCGTCCATCGTAGGCGGCGCGCGCCGCGATGGAAACTTCCATGCACTCGTTTGGGGGAGGTGGGTCAGATCCCCAGCTTCTGCACCTGGTAGCCCCGCTCGCGCAGCGCGGTGAGGATCTCGTCCACGTGATCCGGCCCGCGCGTCTCCAGCGTCAGCTGGAGCGTGGTGTCGCCGAAGCGGTAGGCGAAGGCGCGCGTGTGGTGCACCTCGATCACGTTCGCCTTCAGGTTCGAGATGATGGAGGAGACCCGGGCGAGCTGCCCCGGCTTGTCCATCAGCGCCACGCTGATCCGGACCAGGCGGCCGTCCTTCACGAGGCCGCGCTCGATGATGCGGGCGATCAGGTTCACGTCGATGTTGCCGCCGGAGACGACGGCGACGACGGTCTTCCCCTCGAGGTGGACCTTGCGGTGCATGAGGGCCGCCACGGAGACGGCGCCGGCGCCCTCGGCCACCGTCTTCTCCCGCTCGAGCAGGTAGAGGATGGCGCTCGCGATCTCCTCCTCGGAGACGGTCACCATCCCGTCCACCCACTTCTTGACGTGGCCGAACGTCAGGTCGCCCACGCGCTTCACCGCGATCCCGTCGGCGATGGTGCTGGCGTTCTCGATGGTGACGGGCCTGCCGGCGTCGAGCGCCGCCTGCATCGCCGGGATGATCTCCGCCTCCACGCCGATGACCTTCACCTCGGGCCGGAGCGACTTGATCGCGATCGCGACGCCGGAGGCGAGCCCGCCCCCGCCGACCGGGACGAGGACCGCGTCCAGGTCGGGGACCTGCTCCAGCAGCTCGAGCCCGAGGGTCCCCTGGCCGGCGATCACCGCCTCGTCGTCGAAGGGGTGGACGAACGTCAGCCCCTCCTGCTGCTCGATCCGGCGGGCCTCCGCGTAGGCCTCGTCGTACGAGACGCCGTGCAGCACCACCTTCGCGCCGAGGGCGCGGGTGTTGGCCACCTTCAGGATGGGGGTGGTCTCCGGCATCACGATGGTGGCGGCGACCCCGAGGCGGCCCGCGTGATACGCGACCCCCTGCGCGTGGTTGCCGGCGCTGGCGGCGATGAGGCCGCGCGCCCGGTCGGGGGGGGCGAGCGTCAGCAGCTTGTTGAGGGCGCCGCGCTCCTTGTACGCCCCCGTCTTCTGGAGGTTCTCGAGCTTCAGATAGGCGGACGTCCCCGTGAGCCGCGAGAGCGCCTCGGAGCGGCTGCACGGCGTGAGGTGCACGTGCTCCCGGATGCGGACGAGCGCGGCCTGGATGTCTTCGAGCGTGGGCATGCGCCCAACGGCTTAGCCGCCGGGAGGGGGAGAGCGCAAGCGTCGAGCCCGCCCGAGGCCGCGCACCGACGTCACGCGTCAGTGGTGGACGAGCCTGCGCGCCAGCTCGACGCGGTTGCGCACGCCGAGCTTGTCGAAGATCGTCTTCAGGTGACTCTTCACGGTCTGCGAGGCGATGCCGAGCCGCTCCGCCACCTCGCGGGAGCGGAGGCCGTCCGACACGAGCAGCGCCACCTCGCGCTCGCGCGAGGTCAGGCCGTCGGCGGGCGCCGCCACCACCTCGACGCCGGTCGCCGCGGTGTCGACGATCGGCTCGCGCCACAGGTGGAACTGTGTCCGGTCCTTGCCGACCGCCGTCACCTCGATGCGGAGCCGCTCGCCGCTCGACTCGAGCGTGAGCGAACGCCGTACGCCGGGCGGCCCGGTCTGGGCGCCGTCCGAGAGCCCGCGCAGCTCCGGAGGGAGCGCTGCCCCGTCGGCGGCAGTCGGGAAGAAGGGCTTGAGCATGTCCTCGGCCTGTCGGTCGCAACGGAGGATCCCCCCCGCCTCGCCGTGGGCCGATGAGCCTCTGGGGCCGTGAACGCGTCCACTTCCGCGCATCATGGTTGACCCCCTTGTTCGTCGGGTCGTGTCTCACCACCTACTACAGACGAGATAGTAACGAGTCGGTAGCGCCAAAGCACGCCCCCCCGAAGAGGGCGGAGGGATCCGCCCCTGCCTCGCACGGGGCCCCTCGATCGCGCGGGCCGCCGACGGTCCCGGGGCCGGCCGTCGGACGGGGCGGGCTGGCTACCAGGCGGCCCGGACGGCGGTGGCGAGCAGCACGACCAGGACCGTGCCCGACGCGAGGGCGAGCCGGCGCCGCCCGTGCGCCAGGAACTCCACCGTCAGCACGGCGAGGCGCGTCGGCGGGGTCGCGAAGAGGGCGAGGACGCCCAGCTTCGCGAGGCGCGCCGCCCAGGGGTGCCCGAAGGCGTCCGCGAGGGCCGCGGCGGCGCAGAAGGCGACCCCGGCGACGGTGCCGATCCAGAGCGTCAGCGAGACGACGCGGTTCACCGGCCACCCCCCAGCGCGTCCCAGACCATGCGGACGCCGATGAAGAGCAGCAGGATCGCGAAGGTCCCCTGCAGCCGCTTCGCGGGGAGCTTCGCGAGGGCGCGAGTCCCTGCGCGCGCGCCGACGAAGACGCCGATGACGACCGGCGCCGCGAGGAGCGGGTCGAGGTCGCCGCGCCCGTAGTAGAGGTAGGCGCTCACCGCCGCCGTCACGCCGATGGCGAAGTTGGAGGTGGCGGCCGCGACCTTGAACGGGAGCCCCATCGCGAGCGTCATCGCCGGCACCTTGAAGGCGCCGCCGCCGACGCCGAGCAGGCCGGAGACGGCGCCGGCGAGGCCCGCGACGCCGAGCCCCGTGCCCCAGCGCCGGACCTCGTAGCTCCCGACCTGCATCGAGTCGCTCGCGGCGTGGCGCCGGAGCCAGAGCGTGGCCGCGACGTAGAAGGCGAGGGCGGCGAACAGGAGCTTGAGCGCGAGCACCGGAAGGAGGCCGGCCACAGCCGAGCCGAAGAGCGCGCCGGCGACCGTGGCGAGCTCGAGGACGACCGCGACGCGCAGGTCGACCTGGTCCCGGCCGACGTAGGCCGCCGAGGAGGCCGACGAGCTGGCGACGATGGTGACGAGCGACGCGGCCACGGCGGCGCGGAACGGTACGCCGAAGAGCTGCGTCAGCGCGGGCACCACGATGATGCCGCCGCCGAGCCCCATGAGGGCGCCCAGCAGCCCGGCGCTGAAGCCGATGGCGAGGAGGAGGAGGGACGTCACGGATGGGGAGCTTACCCGCCACCCCCGGCGCGGGGCCACCGCCGCCGTTATGGAAGCGGCGGTTTCGACGGGAGGATCCATGGCATCCATCGCCTGTCAGCACCACATCTCGTGGGTGGTCGAGGTCGACCCCGGCATCCACCAGTGCATCCAGTGCTTCGAGCGGGTCGACAAGAAGCAGATCACGCCGAAGTTCGAGACGCTCTCGACGGAGTTGCAGCGCGACTGGGACGACTTCGAGGCGGGCAAGCACCCCGCGGCACCGTACCCTCACTGAGGGGGCCCTGCATCGCCGCCGCGCGGCGCGCCCTCGGTGGGGCGTCGCGCGGTCTTCGTGGGCGGGCGACCTTGTCATGACCGCCCGTGACGGGGGGCGGAGGGGAACGCGGGATGGATTGGGTCGCGCTCGGGATCGTCGCGGCGGTGCTGGGGGTGGCGGGCGCGTTCGCCTACCGCTTCCTCTCGCGCCGGCGGGCGCACGAGGCCCGCTCGGTCGCGGCCCTGAGCGCGCCGGGGGACCGGATCCCGCGCTCGCTCCACCCCGTCATCGACACCGACGTCTGCATCGGCAGCCTCTCCTGCATCAAGGCGTGCCCGGAGGGAGACATCCTCGGGATCGTCGACGGGGCGGCCCACCTCGTCCACGGCGAGCACTGCATCGGCCACGGGCGGTGCGCGGCCGAGTGCCCGGTCAGCGCCATCAAGCTGGTCTTCGGCTCGGAGGAGCGGGGCGTGGACCTGCCGGAGGTCGACGGCTTCTTCGAGTCGTCGCGCCCCGGCGTGCACGTGGTCGGCGAGCTCGGGGGGATGGGGCTCATCAAGAACGCCATCCGCCAGGGGCTCGAGGCGGCCGATCGGATCGCCGACGTCCTGCCGCCGGGGTCCGGCGAGGTCGTGATCGTCGGCGGCGGCCCGGCGGGGGTCGCGACGGCGCTGGGGCTCAAGGCGCGCGGCGTCCCGCATCGCGTGCTGGAGCAGTGGAAGCTGGGCGGGTCGATCCTCCACTTCCCGCGCGAGAAGGTCGTGATGACCGAGCCGGTCGACCTGCCGCTCTGGGGGAAGTTCGGCCGCCGGACGATCCCGAAGGAGGAGCTGCTCGACACGCTCCACCGGATCGTCGACGGCACGCACGTCTCCTTCCAGGAGGGGGTCAAGGTCGTCGGGATCGAGGGCGCGGACGGCCACTTCGTCGTCAAGACGGAGGCCGGCGACTTCCCGGCCGCGAAGGTCGTCCTCGCCGCCGGTCGGCGCGGGACGCCGCGCCGGCTCGGCGTGCCCGGCGAGGAGTCCCCCGGGGTCTTCTACGGGCTGCGCGAGCCCGACCTCTTCGCAGGCCGGCGCGTCGTCGTCGTCGGCGGCGGCGACGCGGCGGTCGAGTCGGCGCTCCAGCTCGCCGACGGGCACGCCGAGGTCTCGCTCTCCTATCGCGGCGAGGCGCTGGCCCGCTGCCGCGAGGAGAACCGGCGGGCGATCCAGGACGCGCGCGAGCGCGGCCGGATCGAGCTGCTCCTGCCGAGCCGCGTGAAGGAGATCCGCCCCCGCGACGTCCTCCTCGACGTCGGGGGGCGTGAGCAGGCGATCCCGGGGGCCGCGGTGGTGGTCCAGATCGGCGGGGAGCTCCCCCTCGAGCTCCTGTCCCGCTGCGGCGTCGCGCTCCGCCGCTATCACGGCGACGCGCCCGGGACCTCCTCGCGGGCCTGGCTGGAGCGCCGCGAATCCTCGACGCAGCGGTCGGCGCGCTGGCGCGAGCGGGGGACGCGCGCCGCGCTCCTCCTCCTCGGCGCGGGCGTGCTCGGCGCCCTCTGGTGGGTGGGGCGCGACTATTACCCGCTCGCGCGGCTCGCCCGCCGCGGCTCCCCGCTCGACGCGGCGCTCAAGTCCTCGGGGCGCTGGGGTCACGGCGTCGGGATCGCCGCGACGCTCTTCATGCTCTCCAACTTCCTCTACGCCGCCCGGAAGCGGTGGAAGCGGCTGGACGGCCTCGGGGGCATCCGGCGCTGGCTCGACGTGCACGTCTTCGTCGGCACGATGAGCCCGGCGGTGATCGCCTTCCACGCCGCCTTCCAGGCGAGGAACGTGCTCGCGATCTCGACCGCCGTCTCGCTCGGCGTCGTCTTCGTGACCGGCCTCGTCGGCCGCTTCATCTACTCCCTCGTGCCGTCCGACGGCGGCAAGGCGGTGGAGCTCGAGGAGCTGTTGGCCCGCAGGGAGCGGCTGCACGGCGACGAGGGGGCCTTCGCGATCTTCCGGCTCCGCCTCCAGATCCGCTTCTACGCGACGCTCAAGCGGCTGCTCCGCGGCTGGCGGACGTTCCACGCGACGCTCGCCGTCTTCCTCGTCGTCGCGATGGCCCTGCACATCGGGGTCTCGCTCTACCTCGGCTACGGGATCCACCGATGACCGTCCGCCACCTCCTCGCGCCCCTCCTCGCCGCCGCGCCCCTCTGCGCGTCGGCGCTGGAGCTCCTCTCGCCCGGGGAGCTCTCGCGCTCCCACGCCTCGCTGGAGGGGACGACGAGCTGCACGAAGTGCCACCCCGCGGGGGGCAAGCTCTCGCCCGACACCTGCCTCGCCTGCCACGAGGAGCTCCGGGGGCGGGTCGCGGCGGGGCGGGGTCTCCACGGCCGGATGGCCCCGTCGGAGCGGGCCTGCGAGCGGTGCCACCCCGAGCACGAGGGGCGCGACGCCGCGCTCGTCGACTGGGGCAAGGGGGGGCGCGCCGCCTTCGATCACGCCCGGACCGGGACGCCGCTCGCGGGGAAGCACCGCCAGGCCGACTGCGCGAAGTGCCACGACCCGCGGCTCGTGGCGGACCCCGCGGTGAGGGCGCTGCTCGCGAAGCAGCCCGGGCGCAGGACGTTCCTGGGGGCGCCGACGGCCTGCTGGCCCTGCCACGCCGACGAGCACCGCGGGCAGCTGGGCACCGACTGCGCGCGGTGCCACGCGGACGAGCGCTGGAGGCCCGCGCCGCGGTTCGACCACGCGAAGGCGGCGTACCGGCTCGCGGGGAGGCACCTGAAGGTCGCCTGCGAGCGGTGCCATCCGCGCCAGCCCGCGGCGCCGCCGGAGCCGGGTGCGAGCCAGGTGGCGGTCGTGTCGCAGGGCGCCTCCCGCTTCAAGGGGCTCCGGTTCGCCGGCTGCGCCGACTGCCACAAGGATCCGCACGCCGGGAAGTTCGGCGCCGCCTGCAGCTCCTGCCACGTCGCCGACGGCTGGCGGAAGCTGACCGGCGCCGCCGCGGAGAAGGCCTTCCACGAGAAGACGAAGTTCCCGCTCCGCGGCGGCCACGTGGCGGCCCCCTGCCGGAGCTGCCACGGGCCGTTCCCGGGCGAGAAGGAGCGGATGAAGGGGCTCGCCTTCGCCGCCTGCACCGACTGCCACGCCGACGCCCACCTCGGCCAGCTCGCCCCGGCCGCGGGCGACCCCCGCACCTGCGACCGGTGCCACGGCGTCGAGGCCTGGCGCCCCGCCCGGTTCGAGGCGGAGGATCACGCGCGCACCCGGTACCCGCTGCAGGGTGCCCACCTCGCCGTCGCGTGCGCAGGCTGCCACCCGAAGCTCCCCGACGCGGAGGCCAGGGTCCCGCAGAAGGTCCGGACCACGCTCGTGGCGCGCGGCCGCCCCG
>DATIVK010000195.1:0-10512 GCA_035465955.1 Anaeromyxobacteraceae bacterium
CGCGAGGAGGCGACGGCTCGCGCGGCGGAGCTGGCGGCCCTGCGCGGGGAGCTGGAGGCCCGCGCGGCGGAGGTGGCCGCCGCGCGCGACGAGGCCACGGCGCGGGCGGCGGAGCTGGCCGGCGCGCGGGAGGCGGAGGCCCGGTTCGCGGCGGAGCTGGAGGCGGCGCGCGCGCAGGCGGAGGCGGTCGCCGCGGAGCGGGACGCGCTCCGCGAGCGGGCCGACTCCTCCCGGTCTTCGGCAGAGGAGCTGCACGCCCGGGCCTCGGAGCTCGAGGTGCGCGCCGCGGAGGTGGACCGGCTCACCGCCGAGCTCGCGCGGCGCGACGACGCGCTCACGGAGGCCGGCGCCGCGCGCGAGATGCTGGAGGCCCAGCTGGCGGAGCTGGGCGCCCGGATCGAGACGGGCGAGGAGCGGCTGGGGGCGGCCGAGGGCCGGGAGGCCGAGGCGAAGGCCCTCCTCGAGGCGGCGCGGGCGGAGCTCGCGGCGACGGCGGCGGGAGGCGAAGAGGCCGCCCGGCTCGGCGCCGAGCTCGAGCGGGCCGTCTCCGAGCGCGATCGCGTGGAGCGGCTCGCCGCCGCCGCGCGCAACGCCGCGGACGAGGCCCAGGCGCAGGCCGCCGAGCTGGAGGCGGAGCTACAGGCCGCGCGCTGGGGCAAGGACGAGCTGGAGCAGAGGCTCGGCGGTCCCCAGGAGGGGGCCGCACCGGCCGCCGACGCCGACGTCGCGCGCCTGCGCGACGAGGTCGCGCAGCGCACCGCGCGGATCGTCGAGCTGGAGCGGGAGGTGGCGCGGCTCGACGGGGTCGTGTTGGAGCTCACGTCCCAGCCATCGCCAGGGGGCGCGTCGCCGTCGGCGGACCGCGCCCGGATCGAGGCGCTCGAGCAGCGCCTCGAGGTGGCGGAGCACGAGCGGGACGACGCGGCGCGGCGCGCGGCGGAGTCCGAGGCCGCGCACGCGGCGGCCCCGGCCGGGGCCGGCGAGGCGTCCCCGGAGACCGCGAAGGCGCTCGAGCGGCTCAAGGCCGAGCGGGACTCGCTGCAGGCGCAGGTGATGGAGCGCGACGCCCGCCTGGCCAGGCTCCAGCGCGAGGTGGTCGACAAGACCGACCGCCTCGGCCGGCTCGCGAAGGAGATGGGCGAGCTGAAGGCGAAGGGGATCGGGAAGCTCTTCAAGTAGGCAAGCCAGGAGAACACGGACGTGAACGACCAGAACCGCCGCTACGAACGGATCGAGATCGAGCTGCCCTGCCGGATGTTCATCCCGCGGGGGGGGGCCGGGGAGAAGGGCGCCCATGACGCACTGCAGTTCGAGGCCTTCTGCGTCTCGAGGAACCTCGGGCTGGGCGGGGTCTTCGTCGCCAGCTCCTTCCTGCTCAAGATCGGGGTGGAGCTCTACCTCGAGCTCGGCCTGCCCGACGGCCCGCTCGCGATCCGCTCGCAGGTGGCCCACATCGTCGGCCTCGACGACCCCCACGACCAGACCGGGATGGGGATCGAGTTCCTCGACGTGGACAAGCACGGGCGCGAGACGCTGCTCCGCTACTTCACGCCGCTCCGGTACCAGTCCTTCTTCGAGCGCTTCATGGGCGAGTTCCCGCACCTGAGGAAGGACATGCCGCTCCCCGACGTGTCGCTGGTGCTGAACCTCTGGGAGGAGTGGAAGATCCAGAACGAGGGGGGTCCCCTCTCGACCCAGTCGGGTGCGCCTCCGGCCGTCCCGCACAAGGTGCGCCCGCCCGCCCTGCCTGAGCCGACGCCCGCCCGCCCGCCGATCCGCCCGCGGCGGTAGAGTCCGGTCCGCGGGCCCGGGCGCCCGCCCGCCAGATGAAGAGGGTCAGGCTCGCCTTCCTGTGGCACATGCACCAGCCCCTCTACCGGGAGCCGGTGACGGGCGAGTACCTGCTCCCGTGGGTCCGGCTCCACGCGACGCGGGCCTACAACGACATGGCGTGGATGCTCGAGCGCCACCCCGGGATCCGCTGCACCGTCAACTTCACCCCCGTCCTCCTCGAGCAGCTCGAGGACTACGTGGCGGGCCGGGCGCACGACCGCTGGCTGGAGCTGACGGCGCGCCCCGCCGCGGAGCTGACGCTCGACCAGCGCGCGGCGATCCTGCGCAGCTTCTTCATGGTGGGGTGGGAGCACAACGTGCAGCCGCTGCCGCGCTACTGGGAGATCCTCCAGAAGCGCGGCCGGGACATCCGGCACGCCGACGTCCCGCGGCTCGCGCGCGACTTCACCGAGCAGGAGCTGACCGACCTCCAGGTGCTCTTCAACCTCTCCTGGTGCGGGTTCGGCGCCCTCGCCGACGACGAGGGGCTGCGGGCGCTGCGCGCGAAGGGGAGCGACTTCGACCGCGCGGACGTCGACTACCTCGTCGGCGCGCAGCGACGGATCCTGGACGGGATCGTGCCGCGCTGGCGGCGGCTCGCCGAGCGCGGCCAGGTGGAGCTCTCCACCACCCCGTACTTCCACCCGATCCTCCCGCTCCTCTGCGACACCGACGCGGCGCAGCGCGCGCTGCCGGGGGTCGCCCTCCCGCCCCGGTTCGCCCACCCGGAGGACGCGCGGTGGCACGTCCGGGAGGCGATCGCCCTCCACACCCGCTGCTTCGGCGCGCCGCCGGCCGGGATGTGGCCGGCCGAGGGCTCGGTCTCGCCGGAGGCGCTCGAGGTGCTCGCCGAGGAGGGGGTCCGGTGGACGGCGTCGGACGAGGGCGTGCTCCTCCACTCGCTCGACGGGAAGGGGAGCCGCCTCTCGTCGCTCTTCCGGCCATGGCGCGTGGCGGCCGGGGCGCGGGAGGTGCAGATGCTCTTCCGCGACCGCTCGCTCTCCGACGTCATCGGCTTCACCTACGCGAAGGTCGCCGCCCGCGACGCGGCGAGCGACTTCGTCGCGAACGTGCAGACGGCGGGGGCGGCGTGGGCCCACGCCGGGCTCCAGGGCCCCGCGACGGTCGGGGTCTTCCTCGACGGCGAGAACGCCTGGGAGCACTACCCCTCCTCCGGGCGGGAGTTCCTCGACGCGCTCTACGGGGCGCTGGAGGCCGCGCCGGACGTCGAGACCGTCACGATGACCGAGGCGACCTCGGGCGCCGACGGCGCCGTGATCCCGCGGATCCACTCGGGCTCCTGGATCGAGTCGAGCTACCGGATCTGGATCGGACACCGCGAGGATCGGGACGCGTGGACCGCGCTCGGGCGCGCCCGCGACGCCGTCGCCGCCGCGGAGGTGGCGGGGAGGGTCCCGCCGGAGAAGGTCGCCGAGGCCCGGCGCCACGTCTACGCGGCCGAGGGCTCCGACTGGTTCTGGTGGTACGGCGAGGACTTCTCCACCGAGCTGGCCGTCGAGTTCGACGCGCTGTTCCGCGGCCACGTCGCGCGCGCGGCGCTGCTGGTCGGCGCCGCGCCCCCCCCCGAGGCGCTCGAGCCCATCAAGCGGACGGGCGCGCCGGTGGAGGGGGACTCGAAGCCGCTGCGGGAGCCCACCGTGCTGCTCGCCCCGCGGATCGACGGCCGCGAGACCACGTACTTCGAGTGGCAGGGGGCCGGGCTCTACCGGCCCGGCCAGCACCGCGGGTCCATGTACGGCGGGGCGCAGGCGTTCCGCGTCCTCCACTTCGGGTTCGACCTCCAGAGCCTCTACGTCCGGCTCGACCCCGCGGAGTCGCCCGAGCGCTCCGCGGAGGCGGCGACGGCGATCGCCTTCACCTTCCTCTCGGGCGACCGGAGCGTCGTCGTGACCCTGCCCGTCTCCCCCGGCGGCGCGACCTGCGCAGGCCGGATGGGGGACGCGGCGGTCGGAGAGGCCTGCTTCGGCGAGGTCCTGGAGGGCGCCGTCCCGTTCGCCCCGCTGGGGTTCGCGCCGGGGGCGAAGGCCGCCTTCACGGTCCAGGTGCTGCGAGGGGAGGTCGAGGTCGAGCGCCTGCCGCGGTACGGCTTCATCGTCATCGAGGTCCCGGACCAGGACTTCGAGCGGATCCACTGGCGGGTGTGAGCGGGACCCGGCGGGCGACCCCGCCTGGGGACGGTTTCACCCCCAGCGCGGCTCGGGTAGTCTACCGGCGGCATGTCCACGGACACCGTCGCCCGCCTCCCCGCGCTGCGCTCGACCGAGGGCGCCGAGGCGTGCCTCGTGTTCGTGGAGGGGGCTTCCGGCATCCTCGGTCACCGGGTCCCGCTCGCCGCGGAGATCGTGATCGGGCGCGACCCGACCTGCACGGTGCGGCTCGACGCGGACGACGTCTCGCGGCGCCACGCGCACGTCGCGCCCGACGGGGACGGCCACGTCGTGGGCGACCTCGGCTCGCTCAACGGGACCTGGGTCAACGGCCGGGAGATCGAGCGGCGGCGGCTCGTCTCGGGCGATCGGATCCGGTTCGGCCCGTACGTGGCGAAGTACCTCGCGGCCGGCGACGGCGAGGCGGCCTACCACGCCGAGCTGCACCGCCGGGCCACCACCGACGAGCTGACCGGCCTGCCGAACCGCGGGACCTTCGAGGGGTGGCTGGAGCGCGAGGTGGCGGGGGCGCGCCGCGACCCCCGCCCGCTCTCGCTGCTCCTCCTCGACGTCGACCACTTCAAGCGCGTCAACGACGCGCGCGGCCACGTCGCGGGGGACCGGGTGCTGCGCGAGGTGGCGCGGCGGATGCGCGACACGCTCCGCGGCGGCGACCTGCTCGCCCGCGTCGGCGGCGAGGAGTTCTGCGTGCTCCTCCCCGGCGCCGACCTCGTGGCCGCGGCCGAGGTCGGGGAGCGGCTCCGGGAGGCGGTGCGCGCGGCCCCCGTGACCGTCGGCGACGTCCCGCTGGCGGTGACGATCTCGGCGGGCGCGGCGACGTTCGGGCCGGGAGACGACGAGGCGTCCCTCATGGCGCGCGCCGACGCGCGGCTCTACGAGGCCAAGCGCGCGGGGCGCGACCGGGTCCGCGTGTAGGCCCCCCACCGGCGCGGCGGCAGGGCGTGCGCGGGCGCCTCGCCCGGGCTATCCTCCGCGCCCGATGAAGAGCCGATCGGCGCTGGGCGTCCTGTTCATCGTGGTGTTCGTCGACCTCCTGGGCTTCGGGATGGTGATCCCGACCATGCCCAGGTACGCGGCCGAGATGGGGGCGCCGCTCGACCACATCGGGTGGCTCGGCACCGGCTACTCGCTGATGCAGTTCGTCTTCGCCCCGATCTGGGGCCGCCTCTCCGACCGCCACGGGCGCCGCCGGACGCTGCTGCTCTCGATCGCGATGACCGCGGTCGCCTTCTTCGCGTTCGCCCTCGCGCCGTCGTGGGGGTGGCTCCTCGCGGCGCGGCTCTTCGCGGGGACGGCCACCGCCAACCTCGCGATCGCGCGGGCCTTCGTGGCCGACGTGACCACGCCCGAGACCCGGGCGAAGGGGATGGGGATCATCGGCGCCTCGTTCGGCCTCGGGTTCATCTTCGGCCCCTTCTTCGGCGGCGTCCTCTCCGCCCACGTCTCCCACGCCGCGCCCGCCTGGGTCGCGGGCGGGCTCGCGGCGCTCAACGGCGTCGTCGCCTGGTACGTCCTCCCCGAGCCTCCGGTCCACGTCGCCTCGGAGCGCCGCCACCGGTTCGCCGCCCTCTACGGGGAGATGCGGGTGCCGGGCATCCGGCGCGTGCTGGTCGTCAGCTTCCTCTCGATCCTCGCCTTCAGCGCGCTGGAGCACACGTTCGCGCTGCTCGCGGGCGCGATGCACGGCCTCGACCAGGCCCACGTCGGCTACCTCTTCGCGTACATCGGCGTCCTCGCCGTCGTGGTCCAGGGCGGGCTGATCGGCCCCCTGACGCGCCGCTTCGGCGAGCGGCGCCTGCTGCTCGCCGGCCTCGCGCTGCAGGCCGTGGGGTTCGTCGCGATCCCGTACGCCGGGTCGGTCGGGGGGCTGCTGGCCGTCCTCGTGCCGTTCTCGCTCGGCAACGGGCTCACCAACCCGTCGCTCGCGTCGCTCCTCTCCCGCATGGCGCGCAAGGACGACCAGGGCGGCACCATGGGGATCGGCGAGTCGGCCTCCGCGCTCGGCCGCATCGTGGGCCCCGAGGCGGGCACCTGGACCTACGCCCACCAGGGCCACGCCTTCCCGTACGTCGCCGGGGGTGCTCTCATGGCGATCGCCGCGGTCGTGGCGGGATCCCTCGCGGGGGCCCGGACGGAGCCGGACCCCGCCATCACGACGCCAGGAGCCTGAGCGATGCCCGAGCTGCGCAGGGACCCGATCGTCGGACGCTGGGTCATCATCGCGACGGAGCGCGCGCACCGCCCCTCCGACCTCTTCCACGTCCACGACACCGCCCAGGGCGGGATGTGCCCGTTCTGCCCCGGGAACGAGGAGCGGACGCCGCGCGAGGTCTACGTCTCGGGGCGCTCCCCCGCGGCGGCGCCCAACGGGCCGGGCTGGAAGGTGCGCGTCATCCCCAACCGCTACCCCGCCCTCAAGATCGAGGGTGAGCTCGATCGGGCGGCGGAGGGGATCTACGACCGGATGAACGGGATCGGCGCGCACGAGGTGGTCGTGGAGACCCCCGACCACGCGCGCATGCTGAAGGACCTCTCCGACGCGGAGATCGCCGACGTCCTCCTGGCCTTCAAGGCGCGCGTCCTCGATCTCCGCAACGACCTGCGCTTCCGGTACATCCTGCTCTTCAAGAACCAGGGGTCGGCGGCGGGCGCCTCGCTCGAGCACAGCCACAGCCAGCTCATCGCGCTCCCGATCACGCCGCGCCAGGTGCAGGAGGAGGTCGAGGGCGCGCGCCGCCACTTCGAGCACCGCGAGCGGTGCATCTTCTGCGACATCGTCATGCAGGAGCGGAAGGATCGCTCCCGCCTCGTCTACGAGAACGACGACTTCGTCGCCTTCGCGCCCTGGGCGCCGCGGAGCCCGTTCGAGACCTGGATCGTGCCGAAGCGGCACGAGTCCAACTTCGAGGGGGAGTCGCGCGAGCGGCTGGGGGCGTGCGCCCAGGCGATGCGGACCACGCTCCGCCGGATGGCGGCCGCGCTCGGCGAGCCTCCCTACAACTTCATGGTCCACTCGAACCCGCTCCGCGACGCGCCGAGCCCGTCGTACCACTGGCACATCGAGGTCATGCCGGCGCTCACGCAGGTCGCCGGCTTCGAGTGGGGCTCCGGCTTCCACATCAACCCGGTCCCTCCCGAGGAGGCGGCCGAGTTCCTGCGCAAGGTGCAGGGGTAGCTAGGAGGGGCGGGCCGCGGGCTCGCGGGAGAGGCCGGCGGCGATCGCCTCGCGCAGCGCCGCCGCGCCGAACGGCTTCTCGATGACCCGGTCCGGACGCCGGGCGAGGAACTCGGCGACGACCTGGCTGGTGGCGCCGCCGGTCACGAAGAGCGTGCGCTCGGCGAGGGCGGGCGCGGAGGTTGCGATCCGCGCGTGGAGCTCCATGCCCGAGAGGCCGGGCATGACGACGTCGGTGAGCAGCAGGTCGAAGTGCTCGCCCTGCTCCACGCGTCGCAGCGCCTCGAACGGATCGCGGGTCGCGACGATCTCGTGGTCGTCGGCGAGCATCCGCTCGACGGCGCGGCAGAAGCCCTCCTCGTCGTCCACGACGAGCAGCCGGGCGCGCGGGGCGGGCGGGCGCGGCGCCGTCTGCTCCGCGGGCCGCTCGGGCTCGCCCGAGGCAGGGAGGAGGACCCGGAACGTGGAGCCGCGGCCCGGCGCGCTCTCCATCTCGATCTCGCCGCCGAGCGACGTGACGATGCCGTGGCAGATGGCGAGCCCCAGGCCGGTCCCGACGCCGACCGGCTTGGTGGTGAAGAAGGGGTCGAAGATCCGCTGCTGGTCCGCGGTGGGGATGCCGCAGCCGGTGTCCTGGACCGAGACGGCCACGCGCCCGGACGCGTCCACCCGCGTGGAGACCGTCACCCGGTGCTCGTCGGGGCGCCCCTCCGGGATCGCCTGCGCCGCGTTCACGAGCAGGTTGAGGAGGACCTGGGCGAGGCGGGACTCGTTCGCCACCACGGTGGGGACGTCGGCGAGGTCGCGCTCGAGGCGGGCGCGCCGCCGGATCTCGGGGCCGGCGACGTTGAGCGCCCCCTCGACGACGCGGTGCACGCTCGTCGGGCGCAGCTCGTCGCGGTCGGCGCGGGAGAAGACCTTGAGGTCGCGCACGATGTCCCGCACGCGCCCCGCCCCCTGCGCCGCCTCCGCGAGCGACTCGATCCCTTCGGCGACGACCCGGGCGGTGTCGGCCTCCGCCGCGCTCCCGCTCGCGAGCGCGGCGCCGAGGGACCGGAGCCCCTCCAGCGCGTGCTCCACGTTGCCGAGCACGTAGGCGAGCGGGTTGTTGATCTCGTGCGCCACCCCGGCCGCCAGCGTCCCCACCGACGCGAGCCGGTCCGCCATCTGCAGCCGCGCCAGCATCCGGCGCCGCTCGGTCACGTCGGCGCAGGTGCCGATGATCCGCGTGGCGCGCCCCTGCGCGTCGCGGGCGACGACGCGCGCGCGCCCGAGCGTCCACCGCCACTCGCCGCTGCCGTAGAGGGCGCGGTGCTCGATCTCGAAGCCCTCGCGCTTCCCCTCCATCGCCTCGCCGAGGAGCGCGCCGAAGGCGGGCGCGTCCTCGGGGTGCATGAACGGGCCGAGGTCGTGCCCGGTCCGCGGGGTCCGCGCCTCGGGGAAGCCGTAGGCCTTGGCCCAGCCCGGGTGGTAGATGGAGTCCTCGACGACGTCCCAGTCCCAGACGACGTCGGAGGTGGCCTCCAGGGCGAAGCGGAGCCGCTCCTCCGAGGCGAGCAGGGCGTGCTGCGCATCATCGAACAGCCGCTCGCGCCGCCGCCGGGCGCTGAGGGCGGCCGAGGCGAAGGCGCCGACGACCACCGCCCCCACGACCGTCGCCGCGAGCCAGATCATGCATCCGGTCGGCACTGAGCTTCCCCTCGCTTCCGGTTCCGGGCGGAGATCCGCGCGGCACGATCGCGGAATGTACCCGAAGGGATGCCTTCGGCGACGTGGTCCGATGCCGCGAAACGTGTGGGGGATGCAGCTACCCCGGACGCGGCAGGCCGAGCAGCGAGGCCTCGTCGCAGGCCCCGCCCTCCTCGTCGTCGGCGTCGAGCCACGGGTCGGCGCCGGTGGCCTGCGCCGCCTTCTCGGCGAGCGCCCGGTCGAGCAGGTGCGAGGGGACGACGTGGGCGAGCGCGTGGAGGAGGTTCCCCTTCACCGCCGGGTGCTCCGCCGAGAGCTCGGTGAGCAGCTGCTTCACCCGCCTGCGCCGGAGGTTGGGCTGGGAGCCGCAGAGGTCGCAGGGGACGATCGGGAACTTCATCGCCTCGGCGAACGCGGCGAGGTCCTCCTCCGCCGCGTAGCAGAGCGGCCGGATGACCACGTTCCGCCCGTCGCGCGAGCGGAGCCGCGGCGGCATGGACTTGAGCGCGCCGGAGTAGAGCGCCGACAGGAGCAGCGTCTCGACGAGATCGTCCCTGTGGTGGCCCAGCGCGATCTTGGTGCAGCCCATCTCGGCGGCGACGTTGTAGAGGACGCCGCGGCGCAGGCGCGAGCAGAGCGCGCAGGTGGTCCGGCCTGCGGGGACGAGCCGCTTCACCACCGAGTAGGTGTCGCGCGAGATCATCCGGTAGGGCACGCCGACCTGCTTGAAGTGCGCCTCGATGACGTGGGCCGGGAAGCCCGGCTGCCCCTGGTCGAGGTTGACCGCGACCAGCTCGAAGTCGATCGGCGCGCGCTCGCGGAGCCGCATCATGAGGTGGAGCAGCGCGTAGCTGTCCTTGCCGCCCGAGACGGCGACCATGATCCGGTCCCCCTGGGAGACGAGGTCGAAGTCCTGGATGGCGTTTCCGGCCGCGCGGAGCAGCCGGCGCTCGAGCTTGTCGACGTCCTGCATCGGCGCGGGGATCTACCACCCCGGCCCGCGGAGCGCATCCCGGGGCTCCGGCGCCCGCGGTCCGCTCCCCTCCCGTCGCCGGCCCTACCGCCGGCGGGGGAGGGGGCGCTTCGCCCCCTGGAACGTCAGGTTGGCGGCGTTGTCGCGGCGCAGGTCGACGGCGAACTTGACGGGCTGGTACCCGTCGAGCGCCACCTGGATCCAGGCGTTGGCGGCCTTGCGCGGCACGTTCACGCGCACCGGCGTCCGCCCGAGCCGCTCCCCCGTGTCGAGCCGCGTGACCCGGGCGCCGGGGGGCGTCGAGCGGATCGTGAGCTCGACGGTCGCGGGGCGCTGCGGGGTCGCGACCGGCGCCTTCGGGCGCGCGGCCGGCTCGGCCGCCGCCGGCGTCGGGGAGGGCTCCTTCGGCGGGGCCTCGGTCGGCGGCGGCTCCTTCGCGGGGGGGGCCGGCTTCGCCGGTTCCCCGGCTGGCGGCGGCAGCGCCGGGCTCGCCGCGGCGCTCGCGGCCGCAGCGGTGGCGGGCGCCACGGGCTGGTACCTCCGGGTCCGGGTGGGCGGTGGAAGAGCCCCCAACCCAGGCGCAGCCGCGGTGAAGCCCCCCACGGCCGACGTGGAGGCCTGGCGGCTCTACTTCCTCGGGGAGCAGTGCGCGG
>DATIVK010000196.1:0-12963 GCA_035465955.1 Anaeromyxobacteraceae bacterium
GCGCGCCCCATCCTCCTCGAGCCCATCATGAAGCTCGAGGTGCGGGTCCCCGAGGAGTACGTCGGCGCGGTGATGGGGGACCTCAACGGCCGGCGCGCCAAGGTGCAGGGGATGGAGCCGGCCGTGCGCGGCGTCGTGATCCGGGCCCTCTGCCCGCACGCGGAGGCGATGAACTACGACGCCGATCTCCGCTCCCTCACGCAGGGGGTCGGGTACTTCACGATGGCGCAGTCGCACTACGAGCCGGTCCCGCCGCCCATCGCCCAGAAGATCATCGAGAAGCGGCGCGCCGAGGGGAAGGTCAAGGGCGTCGAGGAGTAGGCCGTCGCCCCGCGACGCAGGAGGTCTCCAGGTGCGCCCGGGCTCCCCGGGCGCACCCACGGGGGAGTCCGCGCGGGTGCACGCGGGCGGCGTTTGCACTAGGATGGCGCCGCCTTGCACCCCCTCCGACGCATCCTGGGCTTCCTCCACCCCTACCGCTGGGGGCTCGCCGCGGCCGTCGCCTGCATGGCCGTGCTCTCCCTCACGACGGCCGTCTACGTCAACCTGCTCGGGCCGGTGCTCGACTTCCTGTTCACGGGGAGGAGCCAGGCCGTCGCGACGCTCGGCAAGTTCCTGCCGGCGGCGCTGGGGTTCGAGCAGTGGCTCGGGACGGTGGACCGCGCGCGCCTGCTGTCGATCCTCCCCGTCGCGGTCATCGTGGTGTCGCTGCTGAAGGGGGTCGCCTACTTCGGCCAGTTCTACCTGATGGGGATGATCAGCCAGCGCGTGGTGGCCGACATCCGGCGCGCCCTCTTCGACCACATCCTCACCCTCTCTCCCAGCTTCTTCGCGAAGCGCCACTCGGGCGAGCTGCTCTCGCGCTTCTCCGCCGACGTGGGCTCCATCGAGATGGCGGCGACGAACGCGGTCGCGAGCTACATCCGCGACGGCCTCACCGTGGTCGTCATGCTGGTCAACTGCTTCGTCCTCGACTGGCGCCTTTCGCTGATGGCCTTCGGCGCGGTCCCCCTCACGCTCCTCCCCATCGTCCGGCTCTCCAAGCGGCTGAAGAAGGTCACGACCCGCTCCCAGGCGGAGCTCGGCGCCATCTCGATGGTGACGCACGAGGCGCTCAACGGCATCCGCGTGGTGCAGGGCTTCGGGATGGAGCGGTGGGAGTCGAGCCGCTTCCGCGAGGCCAACGAGCGCTGGCTCTCGGTGATCCGGCGGAGCTACGCCGTCCGGGCCTTCTCGTCGCCGCTGATGGAGGTCATGGCGGCGGTCGGGCTCTCCCTCGCGATCTGGTGGGTGGGCGGCCGCATCCTCTCGGGCGCGCTGGAGGCGGGGAAGTTCTTCTCCTTCGTGGGGGCGATCCTCCTGCTCTACACGCCGGTGAAGCAGATCGGCCGGGTGGGGCAGATCATGATGCAGGGGATCGCGGGCGCCGAGCGGGTCTTCGAGATCCTCGACACCGTCCCGGCGGTCCGGGACGGTGGCACGGCGGCGCTGCGTCCCTTCACCGACACCATCCGCTTCGAGGGCGTCCGGTTCGCCTACGACGAGCAGGTGGTCCTGGACGGGATCGACCTCGAGATCAGGAAGGGCGAGGTGGTCGCCCTCGTCGGCGCCTCCGGCGGTGGGAAGAGCACCATCGCGAACCTGCTCCCCCGCTTCTGGGACCCCATCGGCGGCCGGATCACGGTGGACGGGGCGGACGTCCGCGGCGTCACGCTGGCGAGCCTGCGATCGCAGCTGGCCCTCGTCACGCAGGACACGGTCCTCTTCAACGACACGGTCCGCGCCAACATCGCCTACGGGCGCCCCGACATCTCGCTGGCGGAGGTGGAGCAGGCGGCGAGGATGGCCCAGGCGCACGACTTCATCTGCGCGATGGAGCAGGGCTACGACACGCCGGTCGGAGAGAAGGGGGTGCGGCTCTCCGGCGGTCAGCGCCAGCGGATCGCCATCGCCCGGGCCTTCCTCAAGAACGCCCCGATCCTCGTGCTCGACGAGGCGACGAGCGCGCTCGACGTCGAGAGCGAGCGCGAGGTGCAGCGGGCCCTCGACAGCCTGATGGGGCTCGGCGGAGGGAGCCGCCGGACGTCGCTGGTCATCGCCCACCGGCTCTCGACCATCCGCCACGCCGACCGGATCTACGTCCTCGGCGGCGGTCGGGTCCTGGAGGTCGGACGCCACGAAGAGCTCCTGGCCCGGGGCGGGGAGTACGCGCGGCTCTACCGGATCTTCGAAGGGGAGCGATCCCGGGAGGCCCGCTCGAGCGTGGCGTGAGCGGGCGCCGGCTGGAACCATGAAGCGCTACCTCGTCGCCGCGCTCGCGCTGGCCGCCGCCGGCTGGCTCGCCTTCGGCGGCTGGACCCTCTCGCGCCGCGCCGCGCGGAGCGCGCCTCCGCCCGGCGAGGCCCGCGGCGCCTGGCACGTGCACACCACGCGCTCCGACGGGCGGGGGACGCTCGACGAGGTGGTGCGCGCGGCGAGGGCGGCCGGGCTCCAGTTCGTCGTGGTGGCCGACCACAACGCCCTCACGCCCGCGGAGGCGGGATACCGCGACGGCGTCCTGGTGATCGAGGCGACCGAGATCTCGAGCGTCTTCGGCCACGTCGTGGCGGTCGGGCTTCCGCGGGCCCCCGGCGCGCCCGAGAGGGCGGATCCCCTCCGGCGGACGGCCGCCGAGGGAGGGAGCGCGGTGCTCGCCCACCCGTTCCACCCGCGCCGCCCGTTCACGGGCTGGGGGCAGGGGCCGTGGCGTGGCTTCGAGGTCGTCTCCGACGACAGCTTCTGGTACCAGACGCTCCGCGACCGCGCCGTCGGCCGGATCGCCCTCGCGGCCCTGGCCCTGCCCTTCGACGCGCCGCAGGCCGTGCTCTGGATCTCGCACTTCCCGGCGGAGGAGCTCGCGCGCTTCGACGCGGAGGCCGCGGCCTCGCGCGCCGACGGGCGCCCGCCGCCGGTCCTCTTCTGCTCCGCCGACGCGCACGGATACCCCAGCTACGGCGCGGCCTTCGAGGCGTTCTCGATGCACGTCCCGGTGACCCTGACCGGTGACGCCGCGAGGGACACCCGGGCCGTGCTGGGGGCGCTCTTCGACGGCAGCGCCGCGTGCGTGTACGACGGCGTGGCCCCCGGTGCGGCGGTGCGGCTGGCGCGCGCGCCGGGCGGCGGGCTCGACCTCTCGCTCCAGGCCCCGGCGGGCTGCGACGTCCGGCTGCGGCTGCTGCGCGACGGGCAGGAGGTCGAGGTCCGGACTGCCCGTCAGGGTCCGGGCGGCGTGCGGTTCTGCGAGGCGGGGTGCGCCCCGGGGACCTACCGCGCGGAGGGGACGGTCGACGGCCGTCCCTGGCTCTTCACCAACCCCGTCGCCATCGAGTAGACATCGGCCGCCGTGCACCTCGTCTACGCCATCGCCAGCTACCTGCTCTTCCTCGCCGTGCTCCCGGCGCTCCTCGTCCACCCCAAGCTGCGCCACGGGATCGGCGCGCGCCTCGGCCTCTACGGGCGCGGCTTCGACGCGGCGAAGCGGGGGCGGCCGCGGGTCTGGCTCCACGGGGCGAGCGCCGGGGATCTGCTTTCGCTCCAGCCGATGATGCGCGAGCTGCGCGCGCGGATCCCCGACGCCTGCATCATCGTCACGACCATCACCAACAGCGGCATCGAGATGGCGCGGCGGAAGCTCGTCGAGGCCGACGTGGTGCTCTACGCCCCGTACGATCTCTTCGGCGCCACCCGCCGCGCCGTCCGGCGGCTGCGCCCGGACCTGCTGGTCCTCGAGTACACCGAGATCTGGCCCAACCTGATCCGCGCGGCCCACGGCGCCGGCGTCCCGATCGCCCTCACGAACGGGCGGTTCAACCCCGAAAAGCTCTCGCGCTACCGGCTCCTCTTCGGCGCCATCGGCAACCCGCTGCGCCGCATCGACTGCTTCCTCATGCGGTCCGACGAGGAGGCGGAGCGGGCCCTCGCCCTGGGCGCGGCGCCGGATCGCGTCTGGGTCACCGGCAACACGAAGTTCGACGCGCTCGTCCTCGACACCGGGGCGGCGCGCGCGGAGCACCTCCGCGCGGAGATGGGGCTGGACCCGGAGCGGCCGGTCCTCATGGCGGGGTCGACGCACGAGGGGGAGGAGGAGCTGATCCTCCACGTCTACCGCCGCCTGCTCCCCCGCTATCCGGGGCTCCAGCTCGTCATCGCGCCGCGGTACCTCGAGCGGGCCGGGCGCATCCTCGCCCTCGCCGCCGGCGAGGGGCTGGGCGTCCGGCTGCGCAGCGTCGGGGCGATCGCCGGCTCGGCGCCGGTGACGATCCTCGACTCCATCGGCGAGCTGGCCGCTGCCTACCGGCTCGCGACGCTCGTCTTCGTCGGGGGCAGCTTCGTGACACGGGGCGGACAGAACCTCCTCGAGCCGGCCGCGCAGGGGAAGCCCGTCCTCTTCGGCCCCCACATGGAGAACTTCAAGGACTCGGTCCAGGTGCTCCAGGGGCGCGGCGGGATCCAGGTGGCCAACCCGGATCAGCTCTACAAGGTCGCCGACGAGCTCCTGGGCCGTCCCGACCAGATGGAGGAGCTGGGCCGGCTGGCGCGCCAGGCGGTGAGCGCCATCCGCGGGGCGAGCGCACGCAACGTCGACCACATGCTGGGCGTCCTGCCGAAGGGAGCGCAGCGGCCGTGACGACCCGTATCCTGGTGATCCGCTACAGCGCGTTGGGCGACGTGGTCCTCGCGACCTCGGTGCTGGAGCCGCTCCGCCGCGCCTACCCCGACGCGCGCATCGAGTGGGTCACCGCCGCCCCGTACGCGCCGCTCCTCCAGGGGCTCCCCGAGCTCGCGGCCGTCCACGTCCTCGGCCAGGACGGCGAGGAGTCGCCGTGGGCGCTCGCCTCCCGTCTGCGGGGCCAGTTCGACCTCGCCCTGGATCTCCAGAACAAGGTGAAGAGCGCGCTCATCGCGACGGCCGCGGCGCCCCGGCGGGCCTCCTTCCGGCGGCGCACCGTGGGCCAGAGCCTCCTCTCGCTCTTCGGCCAGGATCCGCCGCTCGTCCGCGCACATCAGACGCGGCTCTACGCCGAGGCGGCGGCCCACCTCGGGATCGGCGAGCCCGGGCCCGTGAAGCTCTCGCTCTCCGAGCAGGCGAAGGCGCTCGCCGCCGACGCGCTGCGCGGGGTGGACGCCCCGGCGGTCGCCCTCGCGCCCGGCGCGCGCTGGGCGACCAAGCGGTGGCCGGCGGAGCGCTTCGCGGCGGTCGCGGACGCGCTCGCGGCCGACGGGCTCCGGATCGTCCTCGCGGGGGGGCCCGGGGACCGCGACGCGTTCGCGGCGTTCCGGGCCGCGGTCCGCTGCCGGGTGGACGCCGATCTCTCCTTCCTCCCGCTGGACGCGCTCGCCGCCGCGATCGCCCGCGTGCAGCTCCTCGTGGCCTGCGACAGCGGGCCGGTGCACCTCGCGACGGCCGTGGGGACGAAGGTGCTGGCCCTCTTCGGTCCCACCTCGGTCGCCCGGTGGGGCCCACCGCCCCCGGGACGCTCCATCGCGCTCGGGCTGCGCTGCTCGCCCTGCTCCAACCACGGCGGCGACGTCTGCCCCGAGCGGCACCATCGCTGCCTCGGCGACCTCACTCCCGAGACGGTGATCGCCGCCGTTCGGGAGATGCTGCGGTGAGCGGGGGGCTGCTCGAGGAGGCGTGGTGGGGCCTGCGCCCCGGCCCGGCACCTCGCGCGCTCCGCCTGGCCCTGGCGCCGGCGGGGGCCCTCTTCCGGCTCGCGGCCACCCTCCGCGGCGCCGCCTACGATCGCGGCCTGGCCCGCGCGGCGCGGGCCGGCGTCCCGGTGATCTCGGTCGGCAACGTGGCGGTCGGGGGCGCTGGCAAGACCCCGGCCACGGCCGCGATCGCCGCGCGCCTCCAGGCGCGGGGGAGGCGCGTGGCGATCCTCTCGCGAGGCTACGGCGCCGTCCGCGGGGACCCGAGGGTCGTCTCCGACGGCGGGAACGTGCTGCTCGACGCGGCGGAGGGCGGGGACGAGCCGGTCCTGCTGGCGCGCAGGCTCCCCGGCGTGCCGGTCCTCTGCGGGCCGCGAAGGGCGGAGCTCGCGCGGCGCGCCGTGGACGAGCTGGGCGCCGACGTCCTCGTCCTCGACGACGGCTTCCAGCACCGCGGGCTCGGCCGCGACCTCGACGTGGTCCTGCTCGACGCGGCCAACCCCTTCGGCAACGGCCGCTGCCTCCCGGCCGGTCCCAACCGGGAGCCGCGATCGGCGCTGCGACGCGCGGGACGGGTCTGGCTCTCGCGGGTCGACCAGGTGGACGGCCCGGGGAGCGCCGAGGCGCTCGCGCGGCTGCGGGCCCTCGCGCGCGAGGCGACCGGCGCGGAGCCGGTGGAGTCGCGCCACGCCCCGGAGGAGCTCCTCGACGGCACGCTCGCGACGCCCCTCGGCCTCTCGTCGTTGCAGGGCCAGCGCGTCCTGCTGCTCTCGGGCCTGGCCCGGCCCGGGTCGTTCCGCCGGACGGTCGAGGGGCTGGGCGCCGGGATCGGCGCGGAGCTGCGCCACCCGGATCATCACCGCTTCAGCCGGGGAGACGTCGAGGAGGCGCTGCGGGAGGCGGCCCGGAGCGGTTGCGCGCGGATCGTCACCACCGAGAAGGACGCCCTTCGCCTTCCCGCGGACCTCGCCGCCCACCCGTCGATCGCCGTGCTCCGGATCCGGGCCGAGATCGTGCGGGGCGGGGAGGGGCTCGACGCGGCGCTGGACGCCGCGCTGGCTTCCGGGGGACAAGGGCGGTGATGGAGATCCTCCTCCGCCTGCTCTCACGGCTCCCGCGCCGTTGGCTCGACGCCTTCGGCGCCTTCCTCGGCTGGCTCGTCTGGGCCCTGCACGTCCGGCGCGGGGTCGTGATGTCCAACCTGCGCCTCGCGTTCCCGGAGAAGGGTGAGCCGGAGCGGCGGGAGATCGCGCGCCGCACCTACCGGAACCTGGGGAGGATGATCACGGGCTTCCTGCGGGTCCCCTACATGGCGAGGGAGGAGCTCGAGCGGCTCTTCGTCTACGAGGGGTGGGAGGCCTACGAGCGCGCCAGGGCGCGCGGCAAGGGGGTGGTCGCCTGCACCGGCCACTTCGGCAACTTCGATCTGCTCGCCGCGGGACAGACGCTCCGTGGCGTCCCCATCACGATGATCACGCGCGAGATGGGGAAGACGGGGGCGAACGATCTCTGGCGCGCCGCGCGGCGCCGCTCCGGCGTCGAGGACCTCGTCGTCAGGAAGGGCGAGACGCTCAAGGCGGCGACGCGCGCGCTCAAGGGCGGGCGCGTCCTCGGCTACGTCATCGACCAGAACCAGTCGAAGCGCCACGCCATCTTCCCCACCTTCTTCGGCGTCCCGGCGGCCACGGCCGCCACGCCCGCGTGGCTGGCGCTCCGGACCGGGGCGGCGGTGGTCTTCACCCTCTCGATCCCGCTCGAGGACGGCCGACACAAGCTGGTCGTCGAGGGGCCCCTCGACGTCCCGGACACCGGCGACCGGGAGCGAGACGTCCTCGCCTTCATGCAGGACCTGAACGATCGCCTCGAGCGCTGGGTGCGCCTCCACCCGGAGCACTGGTACTGGCTCCACCGGCGCTGGAAGACCCGGCCCGACGGCGAGGTCCGGCCCCCTGCTTGACGGCCGGCGCCCGCCCCGCCGGGGCACGCGCCGGTTGATCACCCCCCGGGGGGCGCGGTAGGAAACCCGCGTGCCCCCCTCCCGAGAGCCCGATCTCACCCACATCGCCACGCTCGTGCCGGCCTTCCCACGGGCGGAGGTGGTCGTGGTCGGAGACTTCGTCGCCGACGAGTACGTCTACGGCGAGACGGAGCGGATCAGCCGCGAGGCGCCGGTGCTCATCGTCCGTTACGAGTCGTCGGAGCTGAAGGCGGGCGGGGCCGGGAACGCGGCGGCGAACCTCGCCGCGCTCGGCGTGAAGGTGCGCGCCGTCGGCGTGATCGGCGACGACGCCCTCGGGACCGCGCTCCTCGACGAGCTGGAGGGGCAGGGGATCGACGTCGGCGGCATCGTGCGCGTGAAGGGGCGGCAGACCGAGGCCAAGACGCGGATCCTCGCCGGCGGGCGCTCGACGCGGCGCCAGCAGATGATCCGGCTCGATCGCGCCCCGCGGGAGCCGCTCTCCCCCCGCGTCGTGCGGCAGCTCGGGGCCTCCGTGGCGCGGGCGGCGCGCCGGTCCCAGGCGGTCCTCGCGAGCGACTACGGCTCCGGGGCCATCGGCCCGGAGCTCGTCGAGGTGCTCCGGCGCGTGAAGCGCGGCGGGGTCCCCGTCTGCGTGGACTCCCGCTACGGGCTCCGCTCCTACACCCACCTGACGATGGTGAAGCCGAACGAGCTGGAGCTCGAGACGGCGACGGGCATCACGCTCTCCCGGCCGGGCGGGCTCGAGAAGGCGGCGCGCAAGCTGCTGAAGCTGGTCGCCTGCGACGTGCTGCTCGTGACGCGGGGGCGCAACGGCATGTCGCTCTTCCGGCGGGGGGGGCCGCCGCTCCACGTCGGCGCGCACGGCACCGCGGAGGCCGTGGACGTGACGGGGGCCGGGGACACCGTGGCCGCCGCCTTCACGGCCGGGCTCGCGGCCGGTGGGGACTTCGAGCAGGCGGCCCGGCTCGCCAACGTCGCCGGGGCGCTCCAGGTGCTGAAGCCGGGCACCGCCACCGTGTCGCACGAGGAGCTGGCCGCCGAGCTGCTCCGCGCCTGAGCCGCCCCATGCCCGATCGCCTGGTCTCCCTCGAGGATCTGCCCGCCATCCGCGCCGCGGCCACCGCCGCCGGCAAGACGATCGCGATGGCCAACGGCATCTTCGATCTCTTCCACGTGGGCCACCTCCGCTACCTGGAGGGGGCGAGGGCGGAGGCCGACCTGCTCGTGGTCGCGGTCAACAGCGACGCGTCCACCCGGCTCAACAAGGGGCCGTCGCGGCCGGTGATCCCGGAGGCGGAGCGGGCCGAGATCGTGGCCGCCCTCCGCTGCGTGGACCACGTGGTGCTCTTCGACACGAAGGACGTCATCTCGGTCATCCGGCTGCTGAAGCCCGACGTCCAGGTGAAGGGGACCGACTACACGCCCGAGACCATCCCCGAGGCGGCGGAGGTCCGCGCCTACGGCGGCCGCGTCGCGGTCGCGGGCGATCCGAAGGACCACTCGACCACCGAGCTGCTCGGCAAGCTGGACGCGGCGAAGAAGTAGGCGATGCGCATCCTCGAGCTGCTCTCCAGCGGACGGTGGTCGGGGCCGGCCGAGCCCATGGCGTCCGTCGCGCGGGAGCTGCTGCGGCTCGGACACTCCGTCGAGCTCGGGGTCGAGACGACGGCGGGGCACACGCTCGCGCGAGAGCTCCGCGAGCAGGGGTTCGCCGTCCGGGACGACCTGGTCCTGGGGCCGAAGGCGGGGGGCTGGGCCTTCCTCCGCGATCTCCGCCGGCTCGTCGCCATCTCGCGGGACTTCGACGTCCTCCACGCGAACTTCTCCCACGACCACCTGCTCGCGCTCCTCGCGCTCCGGCGCCGGGGGGCGCGGCGGCTCGTGCGCACGGTGCACTCGTCGCGCTCGCTCGAGCCGCGCGCGCTGCAGGGGTACGGGCACCGGCACACCGATGGCCTCGTCGCGGTCTGCGAGGCGCACGCGCGGCTCATCGAGTCGCGCTTCCGCGTGCCCCCGGAGCGGATCCTCGCGACCCGCGGCGCGGTCGACGCCGACGTCTTCACGCCGGACGGGCCGGATCTCCGGGCGGAGCTCGGGATCGAGCCCGGGACCCCGGTCGCGGGGATCGTCAGCCGGATCAAGGCCGGCCGGAGGATCGAGGAGCTCGTCGACGCCTTCCGCGCCGTCGCCGATCGGCTCCCCGACGCCCGGCTCGTCCTCGTCGGCCGGGGGGAGGGGCTCGAGGAGATCCGGGTCCGCGTCGCCCACCGCGGCCTCCAGGAGCACGTGATCTTCGCCGGCTACCGGACCGGGGCGGCGCTCTCGGCGGCCTACCGGACCTTCGACGTGAAGGTCCTCCTGGCGGAGGGGAACGATGGCACCTGCCGCGCCCTCCTCGAGGGGATGGCGTCCGGGCGCCCCGGCGTCGCCTACCGCCTCGGGGCGCCGGCGGAGGCGGTCGTGGACGGGGTCACGGGGCTCCTCGTGGAGCCGGGGGAGGTGGGCGGTCTCGCGGACGCCCTCGTGGAGCTGCTCGGCGCCCCCGACCGCGCGCGCGCCATGGGCGCCGAGGCCCGCGAGCGCATGCGTACGCTGTTCACCGAGCGCGCGAGGGGGGAGGCGATCGCCGCCTTCCTCGGACGCGTTCTCGCCTTGCCGCCGGCGGGCGGGCGGGCTTAGATCCCGACACGGAGACCCCATGGCCCTCTCGCCCGACCTCAAGGAGATCCTCGCGTGCCCCAGGTGCAAGGGGGACCTGGAGTTCCACGAGGAGCGCAACGAGATCCACTGCCTGCGCTGCCGGCTGGTGTTTCGCATCGACGACGGCATCCCGGTGATGCTCCTCGAGGAGGCGAGGCCGCTCGGCGGCCCCGCCCAGCCATGACGATCGCTCCGGGTGGATGCTCGCGCGTGATGGCCTCGACTCCAGGCGACCTCCGGGAGACGCGATGATCCGCAGCATGACCGGTTTCGGCGCTGGGAAGGGCTCCTCGGGCGGCGAGGAGATCGTCGTCGAGGTCCGCTCGGTCAACCACAAGTACTGCGAGGTGAAGGCGCGCCTCCCCCGGGAGCTCGGCGCGCTGGAGCTCGAGGTCGCGCGCGTCGTCAAGGAGCGGCTGGCGCGCGGCGGCGTGGAGGTGACGGCGCGGCGCGCCGGGAACCACGGCTCCGTCGCCCCCCGGGTGGACGCCCACCTCGCCGAGGCGTACGCGCGCGCCTTCGCGGAGCTGCAGGCCCGCCTCTCGCTGCCGGGGGCGGCGACGCTCGCCGACGTGCTCGCCGCGGACGGCGTGATCCGGCTCGAGGAGCGGGAGGTCGACGCCGATGGGGCCCGGGAGGCCCTCCTCGCGGGGCTGGAGCACGCCCTCGAGGCCCTGCTGTCGATGCGGGAGAAGGAGGGGGCGGCGCTGGCGCGCGACCTCTCCTCGCGCCTCGCGCAGGTGGAGGCGATCGTCGCCAGGGTCGGCGCCCTCGTCCCGCGGTCGGTCGAGCACCACCGCGCCCGGCTGGAGGAGCGGATCGCCGAGCTCTCGCGCGGCATCCCGCTCGACCCGTCCCGCCTCGCCCAGGAGGTCGCGCTCTTCGCCGACCGGACCGACGTGACGGAGGAGATCACGCGGCTCGGCAGCCACGTCGCGCAGGTGCGCAGCCTCCTGGCAGGGCACGAACCGGCGGGGCGGAAGCTGGACTTCATCGTCCAGGAGATGCACCGCGAGGCCAACACCATCGGCTCGAAGTCGCAGTCGGCGGAGATCGTCGGCGAGGTGGTCGCGCTGAAGGCCGAGATCGAGCGGATGCGGGAGCAGGTCCAGAATGTCGAGTGAGGGCGCCGCGACGGCCCCCGGTGTCCTGCTGGTGCTCTCCGCGCCGTCCGGCGCGGGGAAGACGACGCTCGCCCATCTCTACCGCGAGCGTCACCCCGACGCCGTCTTCTCGGTCTCCGCGACCACGCGGGCGCCGCGGGGCGAGGAGCGCGACGGCGTGGACTACCACTTCGTGAGCCCGGCGCGCTTCCAGTCGCTGGTGGCCGCTGGCGCCTTCGCGGAGTGGGCCGAGGTCCACGGGAGCCACTACGGGACGCTGCGCCCCACCGTCGACGAGGCGCTGCGCCGGGGGCGGGTCGCGATCTTCGACATCGACGTCCAGGGGGGCGAGCAGATCAAGGCCGCCTATCCCCGCGAGGCCTGCACGGTCTTCGTCCTTCCGCCCGATCCGACGGAGCTGGAGCGCCGTCTTCGCGGGCGCCACACCGACGCCGACGCCGTCATCGCGCGCCGCCTCGCGGCGGCGCGCGCCGAGATCGCGCGCGGTCTCGCGAGCTTCGAGTACGTGGTCGTGATCGACGTGCTCGAAGAGGCCTGCGGCCGAATCGCCGCGATCCTGCGCCACGTGCGCGCGACCCTCGCGGGGAGAGAAGATCCCGAGGCGGCCGCGGTCGCGGCCGGGTGCCGACGCGGCGTAGCCTCGACCGGGGACTGGTAGCCGCGCTGGGCGCGGTCCACCCTTGTCGAGAAGTTCAACGCGAGCGCTTGACACGAAGGGAGGGTGAGGGCTAGAACGCGCCCCGCCGTCGACGAAGGCGCCCGAAACGCGGAAGCGATTCATCGGGTTACTTCTTGACGGAATCCCGGAGGGGGACTAGAAAGCGCCCCTCGCAACGCGGTGCGGCAGCCTGAGGTTGCCAAGCTGGTTACGGGACCCGGAAGGGGGCGAGTGGTTGGCCCCCGCAGCGACCGAGGCGAAAGAAAATCGCCAACGCGCTTGACGGGAAGCTCGGCGAAGGGGTAGAAGTCGCGCCCCTCGCAAGGCAGGCGGCCGAAGACGAATTCGGACGCAGGCTTGACGAGCAGAAGAGGTTGATCTAAACATCGACCTCTCGCAGTCTGGTGCAACTCCGGTGAAATCTTCCGGGAAATCGCACTTGACTAGCAGGGGCGGCAGAGGTAAATACGCCGCCCTCCTTGAAGCAGGCCGGATGTCCTCGCGACGCCGACCAGGCAATCAAGGCTCGACTCGGGGCTCGGCCTCGCGTCGAGGGGTGGTGCTCGGTCTTTGAAAACTGAATAGCAAGCAACGAGAGAATGCGGACCTGCATTTTCTTTGAGACGCAAAACACACGAAACACCATGCCAGATCGCCCCGCGAGGGGTGACGGTATTGAGCCAAAACTCTTAATTGGAGAGTTTGATCCTGGCTCAGAACGAACGCTGGCGGCGTGCCTAACACATGCAAGTCGAGCGAGAAAGCCCGCAAGGGTGAGTAAAGCGGCGCACGGGTGCGTAACACGTGGG
>DATIVK010000197.1:0-19082 GCA_035465955.1 Anaeromyxobacteraceae bacterium
CGAGCAGGCCCTGACGCGCGCGGAGCTGCTCGTCGCGGCGGGGGACGCCGCGGGGGCGCAGCGAACCCTGGAGGAGACGTCGGCCTGGTGGCCGTCGAGCGCCCGGCTCTGGAAGCGGCTCGCGAACGTCCGTGAGCTCGCGGGAGACCGGGCCGGCGCGCGGGCGGCGCGCGAGCGGGCGCTGGCGGCCGACGGGTCCGACCTGACGCTCCGGCGGGCGCTGGCGCTCGAGGACGGGCGCGAGGTGCTCGACGAGCTCCGGGAGGACGGCGCCGCCGCGATCCGGGCCTACGAGCAGGCGGGCCCCGCCGCCGACACCTCGACGGCCCTGGTCCTCGACGCGTCGGCCCAGGCGTTCCACCCCGGCGGCGCCGTGACGGATCGGACGCACCAGGTCATCCACGTGCTCGACCAGCGCGGCGTGGACAAGTACGGCGAGGTGAGGCTCCCGCCGGGCGCAGAGCTCCTCACGCTCCGGACGCTCAAGCGCGACGGGAAGGTCCTCGAGCCGGACGGCGGGCACGGGAAGGGGGCGATCTCGCTCGCGGGGCTGGAGCCGGGCGACTACGTGGAGGTCGAGTACCTGCGCGCGAGCCGCGGCGCGCCCGACGGCTACGCGGCCGATCCGTTCTTCTTCCAGGACGAGGGGGAGCGGCTGGTGCGCTCGACCTACGTGGTGACGGCCCCCGCGGCGCTCGGCCTGGAGGTGGACGCGCACGGGATGGCCGCGCCCCCCTTGCAGCGGGAGGGCGATCGCGTGACGCTCCGCGTGCTCCGGACGGAGGTCCCGGCCGTCGTGGGTGAGCCGGGCGCGCCGCTGCTCGGGGAGGTGCTCCCGTGGGTCCAGGTGGGCTACGGCGCGGGGAGGGAGGTGCTCCAGCGCCGGTTGGCGAACGTGGTGGCGCTGCGCACCCGCCAGACGGTGGAGCTCGCCGCCTTCGCCCGGGAGGTGCGAGCGGCCGCGGGGAAGAGGGCGGACGCCGCGGCGCTGGCGCGCGCGGCGTGGGGGTTGGTGGCGGCGCGGACGCTCGGGAGCGGCGGCTCGCTGGGCTCCGACGCGAGCGAGATCCTCTCCCGGGGCCGCGGCAGCCGGACGCTGCTCCTGAAGGCCGTCCTCGACGCGCTCGGCGTGGAGGCTCGCGTCGCGCTCGTCCGCCCGTTCGACGCCGATCCGGCGCCCCAGCGCTTCCCGCGCCACGGGCGCTACGGTGAGACGCTCCTGCGGATCCGCGGGGGAGGGCGGGAGCTCTGGATCGATCCCGACGAGCGCTGGGCGCCGTTCGGGTCGCTGCCGACGTCGGCCCTGGACGCCGAGGCGCTCGTGCTCCCGGCGCCCGGGGAGGCGCCGGAGGTCGTGCGGACGCCCGCGAGGGCGGCGGTGCCTTCCGGGCACTCGACCGCGATCCGCGTCACGATCGACGCGAGCGGCAGCGCCTCGGTGGAGGTGAAGGACCGCTACGCCGGCAACTCGGCCGGGGTCATCCGGGGCGCGCTGGAGCGGTTCGACGCGATCACCCGGAGGCGGATCTTCGAGCAGACCGTCTCCGGCTCGTTCCGCGGCGGGACGCTCGACACCCTGGCGCTCGGGGGGGCGGAGGACCGGGAGGGCGAGCTCGATCTCGCCTGGCGCGCGAGCGTGCCGGGCTTCGCGCGGCCGGAGCGGGGGGGGCTCGTCGTCGACGCCCCGGTCCTCCCCGCGCACCTCGGCGAGGCGTTCGTGCGGCTCGCCGAACGGAAGCTGCCGCTCCTCGTGTCGCCGCAGGACCCGCTGGTCCAGCGGATCGAGATCGTGGCCCCCGAGGGGTTCGCGCCGGCCGCCTCGCCCGAGGTGACGCTCACGTCACGGTGGGGGCGCTTTCATCGGGTCGAGCGCGTGGAGGGCAGGACGCTCGTCCGCGAAGAGAGGATCGAGCTCATCCCGGCGCGCATCGCCCCGTCCGACTACGCGGAGTTCGCCCGGTTCGCGACCGAGATCGACGCCGTCCAGGCGGCGCCGTTGCGGATCGGTGGCGGCGCGAACCCGGGGGGTCGCCCCTGACCTTCGGGGTGGCGCGGAAAAGCCCAGGAAACGCGCCGATCGGCCGCCGGCACGCGATCTGCAAAATGGAATGGACGTACGCACGGCGGCCTCGTGAGGGCGGTCCCCCCTCCCCCGCCCCGTGAGGAAGTCCGTCACCCGTCCCTCAGACGGCCTCTCCGTCGCGCGTCCGCTCCCTGGCATGTCGCCAGGGAGGCAGTCTTCGCAGGGCGGTCGCCCCCCCCTCGGGCGACCGCCCTGAGTCTTTCTTCCCGATCAGCTCCCCCGCACCTTCGGCAGGTCCGCGACGAAGCGGACCTCGCTGAAGCCCGCCGTCAGCAGGAGCGCGCGGATGGCGCGCTCGGCCGAGCCGCGCGCCCGCTCCCGGAGCGCGGCGTCGGCCGCCACCTCGCGCTCGAAGGCCTGCTTCGCGAGGTCGAAGAGCCGCGCCGTCTGCGCGCTGTCGAGGTTGGAGCCGATGACCTCGGTCTCGCTCGGGAGGAGCTCGACCTGGACGCGCACGGGCGGGAGCGCGACCGTCGCCATCCGCCCCTCCAACCGGACGCGCGAGGGATCGAGCTGGGCGGCGTCGAGGCCGAGGTGGGCCTTCGCGAAGACGATCGCCTTGCCCTTCGGCGCGTTGAACGTGAAGCGCAGCCAGCCGCCGAGGTCGCCCAGCGCCGAGCCGGCCGGCTCGGGCTCCGGCGCGAAGGTCACCTTCTTGTAGAGCGTGACCTCCAGCGTCTCGAGCCGGGCCACCTCGCGGATCCGCTCGACCACCGCCGGCGGATCCGGGACCGGCGCCGGTCGGCGCGTGACGAAGGCGAGGACGACGGCGGCGCCGACGCCGACGGCGAGCCCGAAGAGGAGCAGCTTCAAGAGGGAGCGCATGCCGAATCGTAACCCAGGGGCGGGGGCCCCGCGTCCCGTCAGATCAACCGCGCCGCGATCTCGCTGTGCAGGTCGAGGCCGCGGCTCGTCAGGACCAGCCGGTCGCCGCGGACGACCGCGAGCCGGTGCCGGAGGAGCGCCGCCACCTCGCGCCGCGCGGGCTCGCCCAGCGCCTCGAGCGGCGCCCCGCGCCCCGTGCGGAGCGCGAGCATCAGCCGCTCGCTGGCGTCGGCCCGGGCGTCGAACCGATCCTCCTCCGCGGTGGGCAGCCGCCCCGCGTCGACGGCCTCGAGCCAGGCCGGCCACTCGCGGTGGTTCGCCTCGCGCAGGCCGCCGGCCTCGCCGCGCAGGCAGCCGACCGCGCCCGCGCCGAGCCCGAGGTAGCTGCCGCCGGCCCAGTAGAGGGCGTTGTGCACCGACTCGAACCCGGGGCGCGCGAAGTTGGAGACCTCGTAGCGCCGGAGTCCCCCGCGCCGCAGGGCCGACCGGACCGCCCTCGCCTGGGCCAGCACCTCCTCCTCGGCGGGGAAGGCGAGCTTGCCGGCGCGCGAGAGCCGGGCGAACGGCACCTCCTCCGCGAGGACCTCCCGGTCCAGGGTGAGGGCGTAGGCGGACACGTGGGCGGCGCCGAGCGCCGCCGCGCGCGCGGCGTCGGCGCGGGCGGTGGCCACGGTGGAGTGGCGAGCCCCGTAGATGAGGTCGACGCTCACGTTCGCGAAGGTCGCCGCGGCGATCTCGACCGCCCGCGCCGCGTCCTCCGCAGAGTGGCGGCGGCCGAGCTTCCGCAGGACGACGGGATCGAAGGACTGCACGCCGATCGAGACGCGGTTCACGCCGGCCGCGCGCCACGCCGCCACGCGCCCGCGGTCGAGCGACTCCGGGTTGGCCTCGATCGTCACCTCGGCCGTGGGGGGGAGGCCGAGCCGGGCGCGGAGCGCGGCGACGAGCGCGGTCAGCTCGGACGGATCCCAGAGGGAGGGCGTCCCGCCGCCGACGTAGAGGCTCACGGGGCGGAGGCCGGCGAAGCGCGGGGCCCGCAGCGTGAGCTCCGCGAGGACCGCGCGCAGGTAGCGCCCCTGCTCGAGGGGACGATCGGTGCTGACGGCGAAGTCGCAGTACGGACAGCGGTGGGCGCAGAAGGGGAAGTGGACGTACACGCCGTACGCCGGCGCCGTCGCCCCCGGCCCGTTCACGGCGTCCCCACCGGGTGGCCCCGGAGGCGGCCGTCCCGCAGCAGGAGCGGGAGGATCTCACCGTTCCCGATGATGGCCATGTGATCCTGCTGCGAGCGCATGTAGAGGACCGGCGCCCGCCGCTCCGACTTCTTGAGGCCGCGCCCCTTCTCCGGCACCCTCGGGAGGAGGACGGCGCCCGCCCGGCTCGGGAGCCAGGCCTCGCTCCTCGCGGCCGTCTCGAGCCCGACGAGCACCAGCCGGCGCTTCCCGCGGGGGGCTGCGTCGAGCCACTCGGCCCAGCTCCGCTCGCTCTGGTAGAGCCCGTCGAGCAGGAGGACCTCTCCGATGCGCGGGTTCGCGAGCCACGGGACGATGCCGCGGAACCCGCCCGAGTGGGCGGCCACGACGAGCGGGCCGCCGGGGATCCGGAGCTTCGCGAGCCTCTCCACCGCCTCGAAGAGCGCCTCGAGCGTGGGCCAGGACGGCCCCTCGCCGTTCCAGGACGGGGACTCGATCGCGAGGAAGAGGGCGTTGCGGCCGCTCCTGCGGAACTGCTCGGCGAGCCGGTGATCCGCCCAGGCCTGGTCGACGTCCGTGTAGTAGCCGTGCAGGTAGACGACGGTCCCGGCGTCGCGCTGCCGGTAGCCGCGAGGCCGCCAGGCGTGGACGACGCCGCGCTCCGTGCCGATCCGCGCGTGGCGGCCGCCCTCGACGCGATCCCGCTGCACCTCGCCGAGCGCGATCGGCGGGACCGGCGTCTGCGACCAGGGCGGCTGCGTCCGGTCGGGCTCGGGGAGCGCGCGTGGGCCGGGAGCGGGCGCGGCGTCGACCGGTGACGGTCCGGGCGGCGCCTCGGGCGTCGACGCGTCGGCGGCGCGCGCCGCGAGCGCCGGGGGAGGCGCGGACGGTGCCGGGGTCGCTGCGCGCCGGTGGGGGGCGCAGCCGGTGGCGGCCACGGACGCCGAGGCCAGCGCGGCGGCGAGCCAGGCGGGCGCGCGCTTTGCCACCGGCGTCACGGCTTCGCGGGTGCCCCCGGCGCCGGCGCGGCGCCCTTGCGCGTGACGAGCAGGTGGAACTGGGAGGCCGAGTCGATGTAGCCGAACCGGAACTTCAGCCGGTTCTTCGGGAACTGCGCCCAGAGTGCCCGGAAGTCGTCGTTGATCTTCTCGCTCGCCGGGAGGAACGAGCCCGCGAAGCTCCCCCACGTCTCCTGCGTGAAGCCGGCCGCCTTCGCGAGGCGCGGGGGGACGCCCGTGGAGTCCGAGACCATGAAGGCCATGTTCGCGAGCAGATACCCCCGGATGGCGCTGAACGCATCGTTCCAAAGGAGGTAGCTCGCCGCCTTCGTCATCGCCACGATCGGCCCCTTCGCCCGCAGGTACGCGAGCAGCCCCGGGTTCTTCTTCAGGCCGGCGTCGGAGAGGTCGAACGCGATGTGGCGGTGGACGCGGCGGTCCACGGCCGGATCGCCGCCCTTCCTGACGAAGACGATCTCCGAGTTGGAGAAGGCGCGCGAGAAGTCGGGCGCGGTCCAGACGGCGCGCAGGAGCTTCGCGTTCTCCCGCTCCACGGTGGCGATGTCGGCCTGCGTGACGTAGTGGAGCGTGCCGTCCGGGTTGATCCAGAAGTAGCGCAGCTGCACCGGCTCGTAGCCCTGCGCCGCGAGCCCGAGCATGAAGAAGGCGAGCTGGCCGGGGATGTCGCCGCGCTGCCCCTTCATGAGGTTCTCGGTCTTCGAGTCGTTGGCCTGCAGCAGGCCGGACGCCGTGGCGCGGATCAGCTCCAGGCTCTCGGCGAGCCGCTTCCTGTTGGCGAGGTCGGGCAGGCGCCGGGGGTCGCCGGCGTGCTCCAGCGACATCGTCGTCACGTCGCGCGCGTCGGGGTAGACGGTGAGCGCGGTGAGGAGGTCGCCGCCGCCGAACGGGTAGACGACCGTCGTCGGGAGGCCGGCCGGGCGCAGCTTCGCGAGGAACGCCCCCGCCTCGGCGGCGTGCTTGCGGGCCGCCTCGATCGCCTTCGACTGGCGGGCGCAGTAGGTCGCCACGGTCCCTGCGTCGAGGGAGGGCGGCAGGGCGTCGCCGGTGCAGGCGACGAGCCGGTAGAGCGCCTTCGCCTGCTCCGTGAAGTCGACCGGCGCGTCGGCGGCCGGCGCCGGGCTGGCGGCCACGGGCGCCGCCGGCTGCGCGGGCCCCCCCTGACCGCAGGCGAGGGAGGGGAGGAGCGCCGTGGCCGCGAGCGGGAGCACGCGAAGGAAGGAAGTCGTCATGGAAGCCATGTACCATGCCGCCGTGCCGACGCCAGCCAGCAAGAAGCTCGGGGTTCGTTCCGGTGTGGGACTCGTCGCCGCCAACATGATCGGCGCCGGGGTGTTCCTGTCCGCGGGGTTCATGGCCCAGGACATGGCGCCCGGCCCGATCCTCGCCGCGTGGGTCGTCGGGGCCGTCCTCGCCCTCGCCGGCGCGCGCGCCTACGCGGAGATCGCGCGGCTGGTCCCGCGATCGGGGGGCGAGTACCGCTACCTCTCGGACCTCCTCCACCCCGCCCTCGGCTACCTCTCGGGCTGGGGCTCGCTCCTCGTGGGCTTCTCCGCGCCGGTCGCCGCCGACGCCCTCGCGGCCGGGGGGTTCGCGAAGACCGTCGTGCCGTGGCTCGATCCGCAGTGGACCGGCGCGGCCATCGTGGTCGTCCTCACCGCGCTGCACGTCGCCGGCCTCGAGACGAGCGCCCGCACCCAGAACCTGCTCATCGTCGCCAAGGTCGCCCTCGTCGCCGGCTTCGTCTTCGTCGGCCTGCGCTACGGCGCCGCCGCCTGGCCGACGTGGCGGCCGCCGCACGACGCGCCGGGGCTCCCGGTGATCCCCTTCGTCCAGTCGCTCTTCTTCATCGCCTTCGCGTTCTCCGGCTGGAACGCGGCGGTCTACGCCGCGGAGGAGTTCCGGGAGCCGGAGCGGACCGTGCCGCGGGCGATGATGATCGGGACCGCGCTCGTCTCGGTCCTGTACCTCGTCGTCAACTGGATCTTCGTGGCCAACCTGACGCCCGAGCAGGCGTCGGTCGTCTTCCAGTACAAGAGCGCGCGCGTCACGCTCGGCCACGCCGTGGTCGAGGCCCTCCGGGGGCCCGGCTGGGCGTCGGTGATGTCGGTGGTGACCGTCGTCGTCTTCGTGTCGGCGATGAGCGCGATGGTCTTCCTCGGCCCCCGCGTCTTCCAGGCGATGGCCCGCGACGGCTTCCTGCCGCGCGCCCTCGCCGGAGGGGAGGGGCGCCCGCCGGTCGTCTCCATCCTGCTGCAGAGCGCGCTCTCGATCCTCTTCATCTTCGCCTTCGGCGAGGAGCGGCTCGACGACCTGCTCTCGAAGGTCGGCGCAATCCTCACCCTCTTCTCCGCCCTGACGGTGCTGGGGCTCCTGCGGGCCTGGCTCCGCCCCGGGGCGCGGGGGCGCCCCTCCGGGGTCAGCGTCGCCTCCGCCCTCGTGTACCTGGCGCTCGCCGGGTACATGCTCTGGTTCGCCTTCCGCGGCAAGGTGAGCGTCCTGCCGTGGCTGGCGGTGATCTCGGCCTGCGCCCTCGGGGCGTGGGCGCTGACGCGGCGGGCGCTGGCCGGCGCCCGGCGCACGGAGGAGCACGCGCCATGACCGACGAACAGGTGGCCCTGGTGGCGAAGGCGTACCAGGAGAAGCTCTCGCGCGAGGGGTACGAGCCGCACCCGATCGACTTCGACCGGACGACGGCCAGCTTCCCGCGGAGCCGTCAGCTCGAGCACGTCGCGTGGATGTGCAAGGACATCCAGGAGCTCCTGAAGGCCGGCGACCGCGAGCGGGCGATGCGTCACCTCGGCTTCGCGCAGGGCGTGCTCTGGGTCCACGGCATCTACGCCGTCAACGAGCTCCGCGAGCAGAACCGCCAATTGGCGCCATAGGAGATCCATTCCCCTCTCCCCCACCGGGGGGGAGGCGCGCCGAAAGGCGCTACGGTGCCTGAGGGGGCGCTTCGATCACCAGTACCGCTCGGCGTGGACCTGCCCCTGGCCCGGCTTCCCCTGCTCGTCGGCCTTGAAGCCCTGCGCCACGAGCATCGCCGTGACGTCGTCGATCATGGCCGGCGCGCCGCAGAGGAAGACGTCGGCGTTCTCCGGCGACGGCGCGAAGCCCCACCGCTCGGCGAGCCGCCCCTTGCGCCAGAGGTCCTGGACGTGGCCGGTGTCTCCGCCCCACGGCACCGGCTCCTCGGCGGGCCGGCTCACGGTCGGCAGCCAGGTGAACCGGGGGGAGAGGCGCTGCATCGTCGTGAGCTCCGACGAGTAGGCGATGTCCCACGAGTGGCGCGCGCCGACGATCGCGGCGTACCGGCGCTCGCCGGGCGCGGCGAGGTGCGTCCGCAGCATCGACATGTAGGGCGCGAGGCCGGTGCCCGTCGCGATCATGACGACGTGGCGCTCCGGCGCGACGTCCCTCAGCGTGAACATGCCGGTCGGCTTGTTGCTGAGCCAGAGCCGGTCGCCCGGCCGGAGCGCGAAGAGGCGAGGCGTCAGCTCGCCGGACCGGACCAGCGTCACGTAGAACTCGAGCTCGCCGTCGGCGAGCGGCGAGGAGGCGATCGAGTAGGCGCGCCGGATCAGCCGCTGCGGATCCTTCGGCGGCGGCTCGGGGTCGGAGAGCGGGACGCGCGGCGCGCCGTAGGGGAGGCCGAGGACGACGAACTGGCCCGCCTTGAACTCGGGCAGCTTCCAGCCGTCGGGGGCGACCCGCAGGATGAGCAGGCCGCTCGCGGCTTCGATCCGGCGCGTGACGACCGCGTTGAGGTCGGGCATGGGCCTCCGGGCGCCGGCCCGGAGCCGGCGCGCGACGCGATCGTGGCACGCGGCGCCGCGGCCCGGCAAGGCGTCGGGCGGGGCGCGGCGCCGCATCCGGGGCGTCGCTCACTGCGCGACCCAGCCGCCGTCGACCGGCATCGGGATCCCGGTGACGAAGGAGGCGTCGTCGGTGCAGAGCCAGACGACCGCCGTCGCGATCTCCTCCGGCCGCCCCATCCGCCCGACCGGCTCGCCCGCGGTGAACGCGGCCTCGGCCTCCGGCTTGCCGCCGGTGAACCGATCGACCATCGGCGTCTTGATGACGCCGGGGCAGACGGCGTTCACGCGGATGCCCTGCTTCGCGTACTCGAGCGCCGCGGTGCGGGTGAGCTGGATCACGCCGCCCTTGCTGGCGTTGTAGGCGGGGAGCCCGACGAAGCCGACGAGCCCCGCCACCGACGCCGTGTTGACGATGGCGCCGCCTCCCTGCTTCAGCATCTGGGGGATCTCGTACTTCATGCAGAGGAAGACGCCCTTCAGGTTGACCGCGATCGTCCGGTCCCAGACCTCCTCGGAGGCGTCGGCCGTCAGGGCCTGCTTCCCCTCGATGCCGGCGTTGTTGTGGGCGCAGTCGAGGCGCCCGAAGGCGGCCACGACGTCCTTGACCAGCTTCTCGACGTCCGCCGCCTTCGAGACGTCGCACCGGAAGAACCGCGCGGTGCCTCCCGCCTTCTGGATCAGCGCGACCGTCTCGTTCCCCGCGCCCTCGGTGACGTCCACCACCGCCACTGCGGCGCCCTCCCGGGCGAACGCGAGCGCGCTCTGCCTCCCGATGCCGGACGCGGCCCCCGTCACGAGCGCAACCCTCTTCTCCAGCCTCCCGGTCATGGCTCGCTCCTTTCCCCCGAGGTCCCTCGGCGGGTGGACGACCGTTCCTGGAACCCCGGAGATGACTCCAAGTTACGCGCGCGCTCGCGGACGGGAGAGCCCCGGAAGCGTGCGACCGCCCCATCGGAGTCACCAGACGTGAAGAGGCCCCGGTCGCTCGCGCGGCCGGGGCCTCCGTGAAGCCTGGCTGAAGCGACGGCTACTTCAGCGTGTCGACGAGGCCCTTCACGGCCGCGACCGACTTGTCCATCATCGCCTGCTCCTCGGCGTTGAGCTTGAGCTGGAGCACGCGCTCCGCGCCGCCCGCGCCGATGACGACCGGCACGCCGACGTAGAGCCCCTTCACGCCGAACTCACCGTTCAGGTAGACGCAGGTCGGCAGGACCCGCTTGGAGTCCTTGAGGAACGCCTCCGCCATCGCGATGGCGGACGAGGCGGGCGAGTAGAAGGCGGAGCCCGTCTTCAGCAGGGCGACGACCTCGCCGCCGGCGCCGCGGGTCCGCTTGACCATGGCGTCCATGACCTCCTTCGCCTTGGCCGCGCCGTACTTCTGCTCCAGGAGCTCCATGACCGGCACGCCGCAGACCGACGTGTAGCGGACGAGCGGGACCATGTCGTCGCCGTGGCCGCCGAGGGTGACCGCGGTGACGTCCTTGACCGAGACGCCGAGCTCCCACGCGATGAACGCGGCGAAGCGGGCGGAGTCGAGGACGCCGGCCTGGCCGACGACGCGGGCGTGCGGGAACCCGGTGATGCGCTGGCAGAGGGTCACCATCGCGTCGAGCGGGTTGGAGATCACGATGACGAACGCCTCGGGGGCGTACTTCTTGATGCCCTCGGCGACGCTCTGCATGATCTTCGAGTTGGTCGCGATGAGGTCGTCACGGCTCATGCCGGGCTTGCGGGGCAGGCCGGCGGTGACGATGACGACGTTCGCGCCCTTGATGTCCTCGTAGGTGTTCGTGCCCTTGAGGTCGACGTCGAAGCCGTCGACCGGCGACGCCTCGGCGATGTCCAGGCACTTGCCCTGCGGCAGCCCCTCGACGATGTCGAAGAGGACGACGTCGCCGAGCTCACGCAGCGCCGCCAGCTGGGCCAGCACGCCGCCGATCTGCCCGCCACCAATCAATGCAATCTTCGCTCGAGCCATGTTCTCTCCTGAGTTGGGTCTAGTCGGGTTGCACTGCGTTACGCGATGGCGTCGATGATCGCGTTCAACGTCGCGCTCGGACGCATCGCCTTCGTCGTCTTCGCATCATCCGGCTGGTAGTAGCCGCCCAGATCCTGCGGCTTGCCCTGGGCGGCGATCAGCTCCGCATCGATCTTCGCCGCGTTCTCGCCAAGCTCCTTCGCGACCTTCACGAACTTCGCCTGGAGATCCTTGTCGCTCGACTGCGCCGCGAGCGCCTCGGCCCAGTAGAGGGCGAGGTAGAAGTGGCTGCCGCGGTTGTCGATCTGCCCCACCTTGCGGGCCGGGGACTTGTTGTTGTCGAGGAACTTCGCGATGGCCTGGTCGAGCGTCTCCGCGAGGACCTTCGCCTTCGCGTTGCCGGTCTGCTGCGCGATGTGCTCGAGCGAGGCGCCGAGGGCCGAGAACTCACCGAGCGAGTCCCAGCGCAGGTAGCCCTCCTTCACGAACTGCTGGACGTGCTTCGGGGCCGAGCCGCCGGCGCCCGTCTCGAAGAGGCCGCCACCGGCGAGGAGCGGGACCACCGAGAGCATCTTGGCCGACGTGCCGATCTCGAGGATCGGGAAGAGGTCGGTCAGGTAGTCGCGGAGGGCGTTGCCGGTGCAGGAGATGGTGTCCTTCCCCTCGCGGATCCGCGTGAGGGAGAGGCGCATCGCCTCGACGGGGGTGAGGATCTTGATCTCGAGCCCCTTGGTGTCGTGGTCCTTCAGGTACTTCTCGACCTTCGCGATCACCTGCGCGTCGTGCGCGCGGTTCTTGTCGAGCCAGAAGACGGCCGGGGCGCCGGTGACGCGGGCGCGGGTGACGGCCAGCTTGACCCAGTCCTTGATCGCCTCGTCCTTCGCCTGGCACATGCGGAAGATGTCGCCCTCCTCGACCTTCTGCTCGAGGAGCGTCTTGCCGGCGCCGTCGACGACGCGGAACGTGCCGGGGGCGGCGGCGATGAAGGTCTTGTCGTGCGACCCGTACTCCTCCGCCTGCTGCGCCATCAGGCCGACGTTCGGGACGGAGCCCATCGTCGCCGGGTTGAGCGCGCCGAACTGGATGCAGTTCTCGATGCACTCCTTGTAGATCGTCGAGTAGCAGCGATCCGGGATGACCGCCTTGGCGTCGTGGAGCTTGCCGTCGGCGCCCCACATCTGGCCCGACTCACGGACGACGACCGGCATCGACGCGTCGATGATGATGTCGTTCGGCGCGTGGAGGTTGGTGATCCCCTTGTCGGAGTCGACCATCGCGAGCGGCGGGCGCTTCGCGTAGGTGGCCTTGATGTCGGCCTCGATCTCGGCCTTCTTGTCGGCCGGGAGCGACGCGATCTTCTTGTAGAGGTCGCCGAGCCCGAGGTTCGGGTTGACGCCGGCCTGCTTCAGCGCGGCGGCGTGCTTCTCGAAGACGTCCTTGAAGTAGACCGTCACGAAGTGGCCGAACATGACGGGGTCGGAGACCTTCATCATGGTGGCCTTGAGGTGCACCGAGAAGAGCACGCCCTTGGCCGCGGCGTCCTGGATCTGCTCCTCGATGAACTTGCGGAGGGCCTTCACGCTCATGTGCGTCGAGTCGATGATCTCGCCGTCCTTGAGCGGGGCGTCCTTCTTCATGACCTGGACCTTGCCGGCCGCGTCGACGAACTCGATCCGGTAGGTCGTGGCCTTCTCGATCGTCGTCGACGTCTCGAAGCCGTAGAAGTCACCGTCGGTCATGTGCGCGACGTGGGCCTTCGAGTCCTTCGACCACGCGCCGAGCTTGTGCGGGTTCTTCTTCGAGAACGCCTTCACGGCCGGGGGCGAGCGGCGGTCGGAGTTGCCCTCGCGCAGGACCGGGTTCACGGCCGAGCCGAGGCACTTCGCGTAGCGGGCCTGGATCGCCCGCTCGGCGTCGTCCTTCGGGTCCTCGGGGTAGTTCGGGACGTCGAAGCCGTGCGCCTGGAGCTCGGCGATCGCCTCCTTGAGCTGCGGGAGCGAGGCGGAGACGTTCGGGAGCTTGATGATGTTCGCCTCGGGCGTCTTGGCGAGCTCGCCGAGCTGGGCGAGGTAGTCCGGCATCTTCTGCTCGGGCTTCAGCTTCTCCGGGAAGTTGGCGAGGATGCGGCCGGCCACGGAGATGTCGCGCGTCTCGACCTCGACGCCCGTCCCCTTCGTGAACGCCTGCACGATCGGCAGGAGCGAGTACGTGGCCAGCGCGGGGGCCTCATCGATCTTCGTCCAGATGATCTTCGACGTCTTGGTCGTCATGTGTTCTCCGTTGTTTTCCTGCAGAACCCGGCGATCGGGACCCTTCAAGAATTCGAAGGCGATGCCTCTCTCGGTTGCCGGGGCGCGACCGCGGCGGGGAGATGAGGCTCTGGCACTTGCCCTGGGCTGGGATTCCTCGGTGTGCGCCGTTCCCGGGTAACTTATGGAAGCTGCCTACAAACCAAATGTTGCCGGTGCTGTCCAGCGGATCACGACGAGGCCTGCCGGGTGCGCGAAATGGGCGCAGGGCAGGGTCGATCCGGGTCGCGGGTCGTGGACCCTGGGGGTCCACTTCGAGGGGGCGGCCGGGCCGCCACGGCCCTCCGCGTCGATCAGCCCCGGAGCCCCGGCGCCTCGCGCCCGGTCCCCGCGACGTACTCCCGGTAGCCGCCGCCGTAGGGGTGGATCCCCTCCGGCGTCAGCTCCAGCACGCGGTTCGAGAGGGCGCCGAGGAACCGGCGGTCGTGGGAGACGAAGAGCATCGTCCCCTGGTAGTTGGCGAGGGCCTGGACCAGCATCTCGCGCGTCGCGGCGTCGAGGTGGTTGGTCGGCTCGTCGGGCACGAGGAAGTTGGGCGGGTCGTAGAGCAGCTGCGCGAGCACCAGCCGGGCCTTCTCGCCGCCGGAGAGGACCCGGCAGCGCTTCTCGATCTCGTCCCCGGAGAAGCCAAAGCAGCCGGCGAGGGAGCGGAGCGACCCGATCGAGGCGCGCGGGAAGGACTCGACGAGCGTGTCCCAGACGGTCTTGTCGCCGTCGAGGATCTCCATCGCGTGCTGGGCGAAGTAGCCCATCTTCACGCTCGCCCCCACGGTCACCGTGCCGGCGTCGGGACGGCTCTCTCCCGCGATCAGCTTGAGGAGGGTCGACTTGCCGGCGCCGTTGACGCCGAGCACGCACCAGCGCTCGCCGCGCCGGACGAGGAAGTCGAGGCCGTCGTAGATCGTCCGCGTCCCGTAGGCCTTCTTGACGCCGCTGAGCTTCGCCACGTCCTCGCCGGAGCGCGGCGCGGCGCGGAACTCGAAGACGACGGTCTTCCGCCGCTTCGGCGGCTCCACCTTCTCGATCTTGTCGAGCTTCTTCACGCGCGACTGGACCTGCGCGGCGTGGGAGGCGCGGGCCTTGAACCGCTCGATGAAGGCCAGCTCCTTCTTGAGCGTCGCCTGCTGCCGATCGTAGGCCGCCTGCTGGTGGGCGTCGGCGATGGCCCGCTCGCGCTCGTAGAGGTCGTAGTCGCCGGAGTAGGTCGTCAGCTCGCCGCCGTCGATCTCGATGATCTTGGAGACGATCCGGTTCATGAACTCGCGGTCGTGCGAGGTCATGAGGATCGCCCCCTCGTAGCCCTGCAGGAAGTGCTCGAGCCAGATCATCGACTCGAGGTCGAGGTGGTTGGTCGGCTCGTCGAGCAGCATCGCGTCGGGGCGCATGAGGAGGATGCGGGCGAGCGCCACGCGCATCTTCCAGCCGCCGGAGAGGGACCCGACGTCGCCCTCCATCATCTCCTGGGTGAAGCCGAGCCCCGCGAGGATCTCCCGGGCCCTCGACTCGAGGGCGTAGCCCCCCAGCTCGTCGAAGCGGGCCTGGACGAGGCCGAAGCGCTCGACGAGGTCGTCCATCTCGTCGGCGCGCGCCGGATCGGCGAGGGCGTGCTCCAGCTCGTGGAGCTCCGCCGCGACCGTCGAGACGGGCCCCGCGCCGTCCATCGTCTCGGCGAGGGCGCTGCGCCCCGCCATCTCGCCGACGTCCTGGCTGAAGTGGCCGACGGTGACGCCGCGATCGACGGAGACCTGCCCCTCGTCCGGTTCCTCCTCGCGCATGACGAGCCGGAAGAGGGTGGACTTCCCGGCGCCGTTCGGGCCGACGAGGCCGACCTTCTCGCCGCGGTTCACCACGGCGGAGGCCTCCACGAAGAGGATCTGGTTCCCGTGCTGCTGGGAGATGGAGTCGAAGCGGATCAAGGCGGGGCGGTTCCTACCACGCGACCGCTCTGGGACTCCACCCTCTCCCGGGCCTCGGGGATGCGGATCGCCGGAAGCCGGGCGGCCGTCGTCGGGAGAGGGCTAGATGATCGCCATGGCAGGCCTACCGCTTCGCCTTCGCCATCAGCTCCTTGTTCTTCTGCCCGTAGCGGGCGACCTCGCCGTTGAGGAACTCGTTCTCCCCGCGCAGGTCCTCGACCTCCTCGGAGAGCCGCGCGAGGTCGAGGCGCATCTTCGCCACCTCCTCGGGAGGCGGTCCCTGGTAGCCGCCGCCCCGGGGCGGGTGCGCCTCCAGCTCCTGGACCCGCTTCTTGAGCGCCAGCTCCGAGCGGGCGCGCTGCTCGAGGTGGCGCTCCATCTCGACCATCGCGCCCTTGAGCCTCCCGACCTCCCCCTGCTGCCGGCGCTCGCTCTCGGCCGCCTCGGCCAGGAGCGCCCGGCGCCGCTCGTCGGCCTCCGCCCGGACGCGGTCGGCCTCGGCCGTGCGGGCGGCCAGCGCGTTCTCGGCGTCGCCCACGCGCTTGCGGGCGGCCCCCAGCTCGGACTCCATGCGGGCGAGCTGCGCCTGCAGCTTGCCGGTCTCGACGGCCAGGGTCTCCTGGAGGCGCGCCCGGTCGGCGGCGCCGGCCTGCGCCTGGCGCGACGCCGCCTCGAGGGCGGCGGTGCGCTGCTGGATGATCTCCTTCGCCTGCCCCATGTCGCGGCGCAGCCTCGCCGCCTCCTCGGCGATCGGCTCCAGCTTCCGGAGCCGCTCGATCTCCCCCTGCAGCCTCTCCATGTCCTCCTGCGCCGCGAGGAGCTCGCTGCGGGCCCCCTCGAGGTCCCGGCCGAGCCGGTCGCGCTCGGCGAGCGTCTCCGCGGCCCGGCGCTCGGCGTCCGCGCGCGCGGCCTCGACGTTGGCGAGCTCCCCCCGCGTCCCCTCGATGTCGACCCGGTCGGCCTCCAGCGCCTCGCCCAGCTCGGCGATCCGCTGCTCGGCGGCGTCGTGCTCCGCCTGCTTCGCCTGGAGCGCCTGCTCGACGGCCGCGAGCTGCTCCGCCGTCGCCTGCGTCTCCTCCCGCGCCGCGGCCAGCTCCTGCTCGAGCGCCGCGCGCGCCTCGTCGCCGCGGGCGATCTCGGCCTGCAGCTCCTCGATCGCCCCGCGCGCGTCGGCGAGCTCGGCCGCGGCGGTCTGGGCGCGCCCGTCCGCCTCGTCGATCCGCGCCTCCAGCTCCCGCGCGTGCTCGTCCGCCGCGCCCTGCGCCTCGGCGGCGCGCTGCGCCTCCGCCTCGAGCCGCACCTGCAGCTCCCGGCCCTGCGCGAGCGCCTCGTCGCGCTCGGCGGTGAGCGCCTCGAGCTGCGCCTCGAGCGCCTCCTTCTCGGCGGCCGCCTCCGCCCGCTCCGCGGCGCGCTGCCCCTCGAGCTCGCCGACGCGGGCGTCGTGGGCCGCCTCGAGCTCCGCCCGCTCGGCCTCGAAGCGGGCGCGGTCGTCGGCGCGGTCCCCCTCGAGCGCGGCGACGGCCCGCGCGTGCGACTCGCCGTCTTCGGCGAGCTGCGCCTCGAGCCGGGCGCGCTGCTCCTCGGAGGCGGCGATCCGCTGTGCCCAGCCGGCCTCGGCCGCCTCCTGCTGCTGCATCGTCTCGTTCAGGACCTCGGAGAGCGACTGACGCGTCGACTCGCTCTGGGCGAGCTGCGCCTCCATGCCGGCGATCCGCTCGTCCCTGAGCTGGCCGGCGGCGATCGCGTCGTCGAGCTGCGCCTCCGCGGCGGAGATCCGATCGCGCGCCTGCTGGAGCTCCTCGCCGAGGCCGTCGATCTCGGCCGTCATCGCCTGGTGCTGGGCCCGGGCGACGCCGAAGGCGTCGCGCACCTTCCCGAGGAAGGCGTCGCGGGCGCGGAGCCGTTCGCGGAAGAACTCGAGCTTCTCGTCGGGCGAGCCCTTGGGCGGCGCCGGATCGCGCGGCCACTCGTTCAGCACCTCGCTCGGATCCCCCGTCGGGATCTGGACGCGTGCCCTCGTCGGCAGGGGCGAGCGCGGCGGCGCTCCTCCCGGCGGGAGGGGCGGCGGCATCGGGGGCGGGCCTCCGTGCGACGCGCCGGCGGACGGGGGCGGCGGAGGGAACGCCTGCGCCTCGGGGGGCGGCGGCGGACGCCTCGGCGGTGGGGGAGGGACCGCGGCCGGGACCGGCGGTGGAGGCAGCGAGGCCGCGTCGCTCTTCGCGAGCAGGTTCGCGGCGTGGCCGAGCAGGTCCGCGAGCTCGAAGGGGCGCCGCAGGTACTCGTCGGCCTTCGTCCGCGTGGCGCGGTGGGCGGCGATGGCCTCGTCCGTCGCCTCGCTCGTGTAGAGGATGAGCGGGACCTGGGGCAGCGAGCGCTTCAGCCGGTTGCAGACCGAGAAGCCGCTCATGTCCGGGAGCTCGGCGCCCAGCACGACGAGGCTCAAGGGGGCCACGCGAACCCTCTCGATGGCCTCCTCGCCGGTGGCGACGATCTGGACGGAGAAGCCCGCCGGCTCGAAGGCGCTGCGGAGGTCGGTCGCGAAGCCCTCGTCGGGTTCCACGAGAAGTACGTTCCACGCCATTCGACGGATGCTACCGCCTAACGGGTCCCAGCCCCATTCTCTTCGAGATTCGATATCGGAGGGTCGTCCGCTCGGGGGGGTGGCGGCGCCGCCCCGGAAAGGGTAGACGACGCGCGGGAGCCCCTCGCCATGCCGACCTATTCCCTCACGATCGACGTCCCCAAGGAGCTCTCGGAGGACCTCTCCGCCGAGCTCTTCGACCTCGGCGCCAGCGGCGTCGAGGTCCGCGACGGAGAGGGGACGCCGATGCCGGGGGTCGCGCAGCCCGCCCCCGGGCACGCCACCGTCGTCGCCTGGTTCGCCGAGCGCGGCGACGCCGGCGCCGCGCGGGAGGAGCACGGCGGCGAGGTCGCCGAGGTGCCCGACGCGGACTGGGGCGAGGAGTGGAAGAAGGGGCTCCGGGCGTTCGCCATCGGACGCGTCTGGGTGCGGCCGACCTGGAGCACCGAGCCGCCGCCGCCCGGCGCCGTCGAGGTGGTCCTCGATCCCGGGATGGCGTTCGGGACCGGCACCCACCCCACCACGTCGCTCTGCGTCGCCGCCCTCTCCGACCTGCTCGCGGCGCGCCCCGGCGCGAGCGTGCTCGACGTCGGGACCGGCTCGGGGCTGCTCGCCATCGCGGCGAGGAAGCTCGGCGCCGGGCGCGTCGCCGGGAACGACAACGATCCGATCGCGGTGCGGGTCGCGCGGGAGAACGCGGAGGCCAACGGCGCGAGCCTCACGCTGACCGAGGCGTCGGTCGAGGGGATCGAGGGGGCGTTCGACGTCGTGGTCGCCAACATCCTCGCCAACACGCTCGTGGAGCTCGCCCCGGCGCTCGCCGCGAAGCTGGCGCCGGGCGGGGTGGTGCTCCTGTCGGGCATCCTCGGCCCCCAGGAGGAGGAGGTCCGCGCCGCCTACGTCGCGCAGGGGCTGACCCCGCTCCCGGGCGGCGACCGGCGCGACGGCGAGTGGTCGCTCCTCGCCCTCGCGCGGTGACGCCGTGAAGCGGCGGATCCACGTCCCGCCCGGGCGCATCGAGGGGTCGACGGCTCGGCTCGACGAGGCCGGGCGCCACTACCTCCACGACGTGCTGAGGCTCGAGCCGGGCGCGGCGGTGGAGGTCTTCGACGGACGCGGCGGGCTCTACGACGCGCAGGTGCAGGCGGGCTTCGAGGCGCTGGCCCTCGGGCCGCGACGGGACGCGCCGCCGGGCGGCGCGCCGCTCCACCTCGCCGTCGCCCTCGCGAAGGGGGAGAAGATCGATCTCGTCGTGCAGAAGGCGACCGAGCTCGGGGTCGCGCGGATCGTGCCCTGGGAGGCGGCGAGGTCCGTCGTCCGGCTGGAGGGGGAGCGGGCGGAGGAGCGCGCGAGGCGCTGGCGC
>DATIVK010000198.1:0-23813 GCA_035465955.1 Anaeromyxobacteraceae bacterium
GGAGGCGGTCGGCCTCGTGAAGGCCGTCGACCACGGGCGCGCGGCGGGCTTCGTCAACGCGGTGCTGCGCGCGCTCTCCCGGAAGCCGGAGCGGCCGCCGGCCCCGCCGCTCGACACCGACCCTGCCGGCCACGTCGCGGCGGCCGAGGCGCTGCCCCGCTGGCTCGCCGAGGAGTGGGTCGAGTGGCTCGGCGCCGGCGAGGCGCTCGCCCTCGCCGCCGCCATGAACGCGCCCGCACCGCTCACGCTCCGCTCGCCGCGGCGCGACGAGCTGGTGGCGCGCCTGCGCGAGGGCGGGGTCGACGCGTCCCCGGCCGCGAGGTCGCCGGACGGCGTCCGCATCGGGGCGGGGAGCGTCGCGGCGATCGCGCGCGCGGCCGGCGGCCTCCCGTTCCAGGTGCAGGACGAGGCGGCGCAGCTCGTGACGCTGCTCGCCGCCGCGGAGCTCCGGGGGAGGCGGGCCCGCGTGCTCGACGCCTGCGCGGCGCCGGGGGGCAAGGCGTTCCACCTCGCCGAGCTGCTCGCCCCGGGCTCGGAGGTCGTCGCGGTCGAGGTCCACCCGCGCAAGGCCGACGCCCTGCGGGAGGAGGCGGCCCGGCGCGGGCTCCCGGGGGTGAAGGTGATCTGCGCCGACGCCGGGCGCGCCATCCCCGGCCTCGCGGAGGGGAGCTTCGACGCCGTCCTGGTGGACGCGCCGTGCGCCGGGCTCGGGACGCTCCGGCGCCACCCCGAGCTGAAGCTGCGCCGCGTCGCCGACGACCTGCCGCGCTTCGCCGCGATGCAGGCGCCGATCCTCCGCGCCTGCGCCCGCTACGCGAAGCCCGGCGCGCCGATCGTCTACTCGATCTGCTCCCTCTCCCGCGCCGAGGGGCCGCGCGTCGTCGAGGCCGCCCTCGGCGAGGGGCTCGCCCGCCTCGCCGCGCCGGCCGGCTTCCCCGCCGACGTCCTCACGTCGGCCGGGGACCTGCTCACGCTCCCCAGCCGCCACGGCGCCGACGGGTTCTTCGCGGCGAGGCTGGTCCGGGCGTAGGCGTCACCCCGGCTCGAGCTGGTCCCGCAGCCGGTAGCCGACCCCCGGCTCGGTGATCAGGAGCTGGGGCCGGGCCGGATCGCGCTCTATCTTCTTCCGGAGCTCCGCCATGTGCACCCGCACGTAGTGGGCCTCGGTGGCGTTCGGCCCCCAGACCTCCCGCAGGATCTGCCGGTGCGTCAGCACCTTCCCGGCGTGGCGCGCGAGGAGCGTGAGGAGCCGGTACTCGGTCGGCGTGAGCCGCACCTCCCGCCCCTCGATCCGCACCTCCCGCCGCGCGAGGTCGATCCGCAGCGGCCCCACCTCGATCACCGGCTCCTCCGCCGGCCCGGCGCGGGAGTGGCGCAGCGCCACGCGCAGCCGCGCCAGCAGCTCGTTCACGCCGAACGGCTTCGTGAGGTAGTCGTCGGCGCCCGCGTCGAGCGCGTTCACCTTGTCCTCCTCCCGCCCGCGGGCGGAGAGGACGATGATCGGGGCGTGGGTCCACTCGCGGACCCGCCGGGCGAGGTCGATCCCGTCGCCGTCGGGCAGGCCGAGGTCGAGGAGGTAGACCTCGGGGTTGTGGCTCGTCGCGAGCTGCTCCGCCTCGCGGACGGTCCCGGCCTCGAGGATCCGGAAGCCGTGGGACGAGAGCGCGGCGCGCAGGAACCGGCAGACCTGCGGCTCGTCCTCCACCACCAGCACCAGCGGCCCCGTGCCGTTCACGCGGCGCCCCCTTCGGCCGGCGCGGGCACCGGGGGCGGCGGCTCGGCCGGCAGGGGCAGCGTGAGCCGGAACAGCGCGCCGCCGCCGTCGCGGTTCGCCGCGACCAGCGTCCCGCCGTGGACCGTCGCGATCGCCCGCGACACCGCGAGCCCGAGCCCCACGCCGCGCACGCCCGGGTGGGTCCCCCTGCGGAAGCGTTCGAAGATCCGCTCCTCGTCACCCGGTGGGATCCCGGGGCCCCGATCCGCGACCTCCAGCACGACCGCCGCCCCCTCGCGCGTCGCGCGCAGCTCGATGGGCGAGCCGGCCGGCGTGTACTTCGCGGCGTTCTCGAGGAGGTTGACGATCAGCTGCTCGACGAGGAGCGGGTCGATCGAGACCATCGCGGCGTCGGCCTCCAGGCGCGTCTCGACCGGCCGGCCGTCGAGGAGCCGGCCCAGGCGGCCGAGCGCGCTCCCGACCACCTCGTCGAGGGGGACCCACTCCCGCTTCGGCTCGACGGTCCCGGCGTCGAGCCGCGTCATGTCGAGGAGGTTGGCGACGAGCCGCTCGAGCCGCTCCCCCTCCTCGCAGATCGCCTCGCTCAGCTCGCGGCGCGTCGCCGCGTCGAGCCCCTCCCCCTCGTCGCGCAGCGTCGTGGCCGCGCCGACCACCGCGGCGAGGGGCGTGCGGAAGTCGTGGGAGACGGCCGAGAGGAGGCCGCTCCGGAGCTGCTCGGCCTCCGCCCGCAGCGCCGCCCGGCGCGCCTCCTCGGAGAGGCGCACCCGATCGAGCGCCAGCGCCGCCTGGCGGCCCGCGGCCTCCAGCAGCGAGCGCTGCTCCGCGTCGGGGACCCGCTGCCCGCGCGGGCGCACCACCAGCACCGCAGCCACCTCGCCCCAGGCGCGGACCGGCGCGCAGAGGACCGGCTCGTCGCCGAGCGCCTCGCTCCCGAGGCCGGCCGGCTGCCCGCTGATCGCCACCCAGCGCGCCACCTCCCGCTCCGCCGGGTCGAGCGGCGCGGCGCCGGGCGTCGCGGCCAGCGACGTCCACTCCTCGCCGCGAACCCGCAGGAAGGCGACGTCTGCGTCGAAGACCGCGGAGGTGGCCTCGACGCACGCCTCCGCCACGCCGCGGTCGTCCGAGGCCGCGGCGAGCCCCCGGGTGAGCGCGTAGAGGATCGAGGCGCGGTGCTCGCGCACGAAGGCCGCGCGCTGCTGCTCCCGGAGCCGGTGGGTCAGGGTGGAGACGAGGAGGCTCACGCCGAACATCATGGCGAACGTGAGCAGGTAGCGCACGTCCGCCACGTCGAGGGTGTGGGCGGGCGGGACGAAGAACCAGTCGTAGGCCAGGACCGCGAGGGCCGCGGCGAGGAGCGACGCCCCGCGGGTGCTCGTGAGCGCGACCACGACCACGCCCAGCAGGAAGAGCATCTCGAGGTCGGGGACGTGGAAGAGCGCCCGCGTCCCGTCGGCGACCGCGGTGGTCGCGGCGATGACACCGGCCGCGCGCAGGTAGTGGACCCAGCTCTTCGCTCCCTCGGTCACGTCGCCACTCCGGTGCCCGCCCGGCCGCGGACCACGGGGTCCGGGCGTCGAGCGCAGCCGTTCACGCCTTCAGCGTAGCCCGCCCGCCGTCCGCCGGGCGTCAAGCCGGCCCCGCGCCCCATCAAGAAACCGTCAATCGCGCCCTTGCGCGCCCCCCCCCGGAGGGCCGTCCCGGGCCTTGACGCCGCCTTGATGCCCCGTCGCCCGCTCTTGACGCACGGCGGACGCGCCGCTCGGCATCCTTCGCCTGCATGAAGCTCGCTCCCCCCCGCTCGGACGTCCCGGCCGCCCCCTTCCCCGTCGAACCGGCGCCGCCGCCCGCGGCGCCCCCCCGCTCGCGGCTTCGTCAGCTCCTCTTCGGCGCGCCGCGCGACGTCCAGGATCCGCGGACGCACCACAGCATCTCGCTCATCGCCCTCCTCGCGTGGGTGGGGCTCGGCGCGGACGGCCTCTCGTCCAGCGCCTACGGCCCCGACGAGGCCTTCCGGGCCCTCGGACGGCACGGCTACCTCGCGGTGCTGCTCGCGCTCGCCACCGGCGTCACGGTCCTCGTCATCTCGGTCGCCTACGGGCAGATCATCAAGCGCTTCCCGTTCGGCGGGGGCGGCTACGTCGTGGCGACCGAGCTCCTCGGGCCGAGCGCCGGCGTCGTGTCGGGCTCCGCGCTCCTCGTCGACTACGTGCTCACCATCTCGGTGTCGATCGCCGGCGCCGGCGACGCGATCTTCAGCTTCCTCGCCCCCGGCACCGCCCTCTGGAAGCTCCCCGTCGAGTTCGCGGCCGTCGGCCTGCTCGTCGTGCTCAACCTCCGCGGCGTCAAGGAGTCGGTCTCCTTCCTCGCCCCGATCTTCGGCCTCTTCCTGCTCACCCACGCGGTCCTGGTCTTCGGCGGGATCGGCGCCCACGTCTCGGAGCTGCCGCGGGTCGGCGGCGAGGTGGCCCACGGCTTCCGCACGGGCGTGGCCCAGGTGGGCGTCGCCGGGCTCCTCGCGATCCTCGTGCGCGCCTACTCCATGGGGGCCGGCACGTACACCGGGATCGAGGCGGTCTCGAACGGGATCCAGATCATGCGCGAGCCCAAGGTGCACACCGCGCGCAAGACCATGGTCTACATGGCCCTCTCGCTCGCCGTCACCTCGGCCGGCATCCTCGTCGCCTACCTGCTCTTCCACGCCGCGCCCGTGGAGGGGAAGACGATGAACGCGGTGCTCCTCGAGCGCTTCGCCGGCGGCTGGCGACTCGGTGGTTTCGACGCCGGCCACGCCTTCGTCGTGGTCACGCTCCTCGCCGAGGGGGCGCTCCTCGTGGTCGCCGCCCAGGCCGGCTTCATCGACGGCCCGCGGGTGATGGCCAACATGGCGACCGACTCCTGGCTGCCCCACCGCTTCGCGCAGCTCTCCGACCGGCTCACCATGCAGAACGGCGTGCTGCTGATGGGGCTGGCGGCGCTCGCGACCCTCCTCTACACGCACGGCGACCTGACCGCCCTCGTCACGATGTACTCGATCAACGTCTTCGTGACCTTCTCGCTCTCGCAGTACGCCATGCTGCGCTACTGGGCGAGGAATCGCGGCGAGGGGCGCCGGCGCGGCTTCGCGATCCACGGCGTCGCGTTCGTCCTCTGCGTCGCCATCCTCCTCGGGACCGTCTACGAGAAGGGCGAGCAGGGCGGCTGGGTGACCCTCGTGGTGACGAGCGCCGTGATCGCCCTCTGCTTCGTGATCCGCCGCCACTACCGGCAGGTCCAGGAGAACCTCCGGCGCCTGGACGGGATCCTGGAGGCCCTCCCCGCCCACCCCGGCGGGCCGCGGCCGGTCCTCGACCCGAAGGCGCCGACCGCCGTCCTCCTCGTCGGCGGCTACGGCGGCCTCGGCGTGCACGCGCTGCTCACGGTCCAGCGCACCTTCCCCGACTTCTTCCGCAACTTCATCTTCGTCTCGGTCGGCGTGGTCGACTCGGCCGCGATGAAGGGGGTCGAGGAGGTGGACCGGATCCGGCTCCAGACCCGGCACTCCCTGGAGCGGTACGTGGACCTGGCGCACCGGCTCCGGCTCGCGGCCGACCTGCGCATGGAGGTGGGGACGGAGGCGACCGACGTGGCCGAGCGGCTCTGCGTCGACATCGCCCGCGAGTACCCGCGCGCCGTCGTCTTCGCGGGGAAGCTCGTGTTCCAGCGGGAGCGCTGGTACCAGCGGCTGCTCCACAACGAGACGGCCTACGCCCTCCAGCGACGGCTGCAGTTCGACGGCCTCAACGCCATGGTGATGCCGGTGCGGATCCTCGACTAGACTGCGCCGCATGGCGCTCCCCATCCGCATCGCCCCCTCGATCCTCTCCGCAGACTTCGGCCGGCTCGCCGAGGAGGTGAAGGCCGCCGAGGCGGCCGGCGCCGACTGGATCCACGTCGACGTCATGGACGGCCGCTTCGTGCCGAACATCACCATCGGGCCGCTCGTCGTCGAGGCGGTCCGGAAGGTGACGAGGCTGCCGGTGGACGCCCACCTCATGATCGTGGAGCCGGAGAGGTACGTGGAGGCCTTCGCGAAGGCGGGGGCCGACGTCATCTCGGTCCACCAGGAGGTCTCGCCGCACCTCCACCGGACGCTCCAGGCGATCCGCGCGGCGGGCGCGAAGCCGGCCGTGGCGCTCAACCCCTCGACGCCCGCGGAGGCGGTCGAGTACGTCCTCTCCGACTGCGACATGGTCCTCGTGATGACGGTGAACCCGGGCTTCGGCGGCCAGAAGTACATCCCCGCCTGCACCGAGAAGATCCGGAGGCTCCGGGCGCTCGCGGACCGGCTCCACCCGGCGCTCGAGATCCAGATCGACGGCGGCGTGAAGGCCGAGACGGCCGGCGAGATCGCCGCCGCGGGGGCGAACGTCCTGGTCGCCGGCTCGGCCGTCTACGGCGCGAAAGACTACGCGGCGGCCATCGCGGGGATCCGCGACGCCGCCGCGAAGGGGCGCGCGGGGTAGCCCCGGGCTGCAGGCACGGCGGGCGCCGCCCTCAGCCGGCGAGGGGCACGCCCGCGCCCGGGAGGAGCAGCGTGATGGTCGTGCCCGTCCCCGGCGCGCTCCGGAGCCGGAGCGCACCCCCCTGGCCGGCGGCGACGCCGCTCACCATCCAGAGCCCGAGCCCCGTCCCCGCCTCCCCCTTCGTCGTGAAGAAGGGCTCGGTCGCCCTCGCCAGCACCTCGGGCGTCATCCCGGCGCCGGTGTCGGCGACGGCGATCTCCACGAACGGGCCGGGCGAGGTCGTGAAGGGGGCGAGCGCCGCGCAGTCCGCCTCGGAGAGCGCCACCCGCCGCACGCGCACGGTGACCGTCCCGCCCGACGGCATCGCGTCGCGGGCGTTGAGGCAGAGGTTGAGCACCGCGTTCTGCAGGTCCGTGCGGTAGCCCCGCAGCGCGGCGGGCTCCTCGCCGAGCTCGGTCGCGACCGCCACGTTCGGCCCCGCGGCCGTGTCGAACAGCTCGAGCGCCGAGCGGACCGCGTCCCGCGCGTCGTAGACCGTGGGCCGCTCCGAGCCCTGCGTCCGCACGAAGCGCAGCAGCCGCTCCGTCAGCCCCCGCGCCCCGTCGACCGCCATCCCGATGTTGCGGGTGGCGGCGAGGACGACGGCGTCCGCGATGCGGTCCTCGGCGAGCAGGTCGGCCTCCGTCCGGATGACGCCGAGGAGGTTGTTGAAGTCGTGGGCCACGCCGCTCGCCAGCTCGCCGAGGGCCATGAGCTTCTCCCGCTGCCGCCGGCTCGCCTCCTCGCGCACCTGCGCCGTGACGTCCTGGACGAAGCCGAGCAGCGTCCGCTCGCGCGTCACCGGGTCCTCGCCGGAGGCCATCGAGAGCAGGGCGTCGAAGACGCGACCGCTCCGGGTGCGGTAGGCGACCGGGGCCGCGAGCATCGCGCCGGGCCGCTCCAGGACGGTCGCGACGAGCCGCTCCCGCTGCCGGGCGTCCGCGAAGAGCGCCGCCGGGATCCCCACGGCGTTCACCTCCCGCACCATCTGCTCGGCCGACTCGTACTCGAAGAGGCCCGCGAGGAAGTCGTTCACCGACAGGAACTGGCCGGCGGGCGTCGACCGGAACATGCCGATCGGGGCCTGCTCGAACAGGGTGCGGAACCGCTGCTCGCTCTCCGCGTGCGCCGCCATCTCCGCGCCCATGGCCGCCCTCGCCGCCGCCACCCTCGCCCGGAGCGTCCGGTTCCAGAGCCCGACGAGGACGACGGCGATCGCGAGCACGGCGGCCGCGCCCAGCCCCCAGGCGTACATCCGGCGCCAGTGCCAGGCCTGCCGCTGGAGCCCCATCACCGGGCCGATCCAGCGGTCGAACCGCTCGATGCGCACCTCCGGCGGCTCGGCGGCGATGGCCCGGTCGAGCAGGTCCCTCGCCTGCGGCCAGTCGCGCCGGACCGCCACGCACAGGTCGAAGCGCGCGTCGACGAGCCCGGCGACCTTGAGGCCGTCGAGCCCGCGCGCGGCGATCGTCGTCGCCGCCGGGACGAGCCCGGCCACCATGGCGTCGGCGCGGCCCGCGGCGACCGCCTCCACGGCGGCGTCGAGGTCCGGGACGACAACCAGCCGGAGGTCGGACCGCACCCTGCGGAGGTAGTCGGTCGTGGCGTGCCCCTCCGGCGCCGCGACGGTCTGGCCGGCGAGGTCGTGGAGCGTGACGAAGAAGGGCGCGTCGAGCCGGGTGATCACCGCCACCGGCGACGCCGCGTACGGGCGGGTGAAGAGCATCTCCGCCTCCCGCTCCACCGTGTCGGCCGTCCCCATCAGCAGATCGATCTCGCCGGCGCGGAAGCGACGCACGGCCTCGGGCCAGCTCGGCACGTCCACCCACTCGATCCGGACGCCGACCCGCTCGGCCAGCACCTGCGAGAACTCGACGTCGAGCCCGGCCATCCGGCCGTCCGGTCCGCGGAAGCTGTAGGGGCGCCAGGTCGGGTCGCCGCTGGCCCTCCAGACCGGGTGCGCCGCGACGAAGCCGGCCGGCCGCGCGCCCGGCGCGTCGCTCGCGCCGGCAGCGGACGCCCAACCGGCGAGCGCGACCGCGAGCGCCGCGAGCGCCCGCCCACGCCTGCTCCCCCTGCCGGCCTCCCCTCCCCGCATGGCCGCTCCCTCCCCTCCGGACTCTACCGCAGCCGCGGGCGGCTACCGAAATGTCCGGCGGACCTCGGGGTGCTCCGCGAGGAGCCGGAGCGCGCGCGCGAGGAGCGCCTTGCCGGGCTCCATCTTGAACCAGGTGGACGCGCCCGACGGGTGGGGGAGCGGGATCACGTCGGCCTCGACGCCGTGGTAGTCGAGCCGCAGCTGGCGCCCGACCACCTCGGCGAGCGGCGCCTCGCGGCCGAGGACCTCGGAGATGGCGAGCCGCCCGACCGGGAGCACGAGCGCGGGGCGGAGGATCTCCACCTCCCGCGCCAGGAAGCCTCGCCAGCGCGCCACCTCCGCCGGCGTCGGCACGCGATCGCCGCCGCCTCGCGCCTTCCCCGGGAAGCACCGCACGACGGCGGCGATGTAGACGCGCTCGCGCACGCGCGCCTCGTCGGCGCCGGTCGCCTCCTGCAGCCACCGGAAGAGCGTCTTCCCCGCCGTCCAGGCGAAGGGGCGCCCGAAGCGCGCCTCGTGCGGGCCGGGCGCCTGCCCGACGAGGAAGATGCGCGACGCGATCGGCGGGCCGTGGACCGGCGGCCCGAAGCCGCGCGGGCGGAACGCCCGGATCTCCGCCTGGACGCCGGAGAGCGCGGCGACGATCGCGTGGGGGTCCTCGGCGCTCCGGGGCGCGCGGCGCGCGGTCACTGCGCGGCCCGCCACGGCTCCTCGCGCACGGAGTGGATCCAGCCCTCGCAGCGGGGCACGTTGGCGGGGACGCCGGTGAAGCCCTCGCCCCAGGCGCCGGCGGCCCCGACCGCGGCGAGGATGGCGTCGAAGTACTCCCCCTTGCCGTCCTCGACCGCCTGCGCCGCCTGCTCCATCTCGAACTCGAGCCGGCACGCGGCGCGGAGCGTCCGCAGGAGCCCGGCGCGGAGCCCCACGCGGCTGACGCCGTCCTTCGCGTCGTCGCGGTGCGAGGCGACGCCCGCGAGCACGCGGGTCACGTGGCCCGGCCGGACCTCCACGACGGTGGGGCGCCCCGGCTGCGGCGGGTCCCACGGGGGGAAGCTGGCCTCCACGCCCGAGAGCGTGCAGAGGCCGAAGAAGGTCGCGCGGTAGCTGCGCGCGTGGGTCGGGGGGAGCGGCTCGGCGCGGTAGCCGTCGGTCAGGCGCGGCCGGTCCTTCCCCAGCTCGTTGCGGAAGCGCGCCGCCGCCTCCGTGAAGTCGCCCCGCTCGCCGAGGAAGCGCTCCTCCAGCTGGCGGCCGAGCGCCGAGGGGCCCTGGAGCCCCTGGCGCAGGAGCCCGAGCTGGCGCAGGTGGGTCTCCGCGAGGGAGAAGGCGAAGTCGATCCCGACGGTGAGCGTGCCCTCGGCCCACCGGCTCTCCTCCGCCAGCCACTTCGCGAACCCCTGCTTGATGTCGCGCCGGCCCGGGGCGTCGCCGAAGGGGCGCCAGAGCCGGACCAGCCGCGCCCGCTCCGGCTCCAGCTCGACCTTGGCGGCGACGATCTGGTTGCCGGCCCCCTCCGCGCCGCTCCAGCGCAGCCCGATGACGACGCCGCGCTCCGGAAACGGGACGCGCGGGCCGCCGACCCGCCCGAAGACCGCCCCCGTCGATCCCGCCTCGATCTCCGCCATCGCTCGCTCCCCGCCGACCTTTACAGCCCGCTTCGGCGGGGGTGTCAACCCGCGGCGCCGCCGCGGAGCGGGCCTTGACGGGGCGTCGGGCGATCGCCCCATTCCCCGGGCAGGGCGGGTCGGCCGACCTCCAGCCAAAGTCCTCCCGGCGGTGACCAGCGGTGTAGTATTGCGCCTTCCCAGGCACACGCCCCAGGTGGAGGCCACATGCGAATCGGAGTCGCCGCGCTCGCCGCCGTCGTCGCACTGACCGGCTGCGTCTCGCAGGAGAAGTACCGGGTGAAGGAGCAGGAGGCCGACAAGTACCGCGCCGACTGGCAGAAGGAGGTCGAGGCGCGCAAGGCCATCCGCGGCCAGTTCGAGGCCGTGCAGCGCGAGTTCGACTCGATGCAGACCGACGTCAAGGCGCTGCAGTCGAAGGCGAAGTCCGACGAGGACAACCTGACCACGAAGCAGGCCGAGCTGCGCAAGGCGCAGGATCTCCTCGCGGCGCAGGCTGCGCTCATCGACGAGCTGGCGAAGTCGAAGAAGCGGCTCGAGGCGGCCAAGGAGGAGCTGGAGAAGCGCAGCTCCGAGTACGAGCAGCTCGCCCAGTCGCTCAAGGGCGAGATCGAGTCCGGCCGCATCGAGCTCTCCGAGCTCAAGGGCAAGATGACGGTGAAGATGAAGGACAAGATCCTCTTCTCGTCCGGCTCCGCGACCATCGGCAAGGAGGGCGCCGACGCCCTGGCGCGCGTCGCGGAGGCGCTCCGCAGCGTGCAGGGCAAGGTGATCCGCGTCGAGGGGCACACCGACAACGTCCCGACGGCCGGCTCCACGTTCCCGTCCAACTGGGAGCTCTCCGCCGCGCGCGCGCTGGCCGTCGTCCGCTTCCTGCAGGACCAGGGGGTGGACCCGACCAAGCTCGCGGGCGCCGGCTACGGCGAGTACCAGCCGATCTCCGGCAACGACACGCCCGAGGGGCGCAGCCTCAACCGGCGGATCGAGATCGTGCTCGTGAACGCCGAGGGGATGGCGCCGCCGACCCTCACGGCCGCGGAGGCCGCCGGCCCCGACGTGGTCCCGGCCGCGAAGCCGGCGCCGAAGGCGGCCCCGAAGAAGGGTGCGAAGCCGGCGAAGAAGTAGCCGATCGAACCGATGCGGAAGGCGCGGCCGGTCCCGTCAGGGGCCGGCCGCTGCCGTCTCAGGGCGCAGGGCTCATCGTCTGGAGAGCGCCGAGACCGAAGCGAGGCGGGCGCCCCGAGGAGCGAGCAGCGGAGGCGTACCTCTTCGTACGCCGAGCAGCGCAGCGACGAGGCCGCCCGCCGCAGCGAGAGTATCGGCGCTCGACCGCGTCACCACTTCTTGTAGCGGCCCCATAGGAGGAACGCGGCGGAGGAGGAGGCCGCGAGCCCCATGACGATCCAGAACGCCCACCCGTGGTGCGCCAGGGGGATGGGGACGTTCATCGAGAAGGCGCTCACGACGAAGGTCGGCACCATGATCGTCAGCGTGATCAGGGTGAGCGTCTTCATCGTGAGGTTGAGGTTGTTCGACACGACGGAGACGCGGGCGTCCATGAGGCTCGCGAGGATGTTCGACGAGATCTCCGCCTGCCGGAAGCACTGCTGGTTCTCGATGAGGATGTCGTCGAGGAACTCCAGCTGCTCCTGCGTGAAGCCCTGCTTCGGCCCGAGGGTCTTGAGCTTCTCGAGCGCGATCGCGTTCGAGCTGATGGCGGAGACGTAGTAGACGAGGCTCTTCTGCAGCTTGAAGAGGTTGAGCAGGTGCCGGTTGTCGAAGGACTGGTTCACCCGCCGCTCGAGGGAGTCGGAGAGCATCCCGATGACCCGCAGGTGCTCCAGGAAGTGGAAGATGGTCCGGTAGAGGATGCGCAGGAGCACGTCGACCGGGACCGCGGCGCCCTTGTACGGGATGCGCCCCGCGTCGAGGATCGGCGCGTCCTCCGCCATCACCACGACGAGCTTGTCCTTGAAGAGGAAGAGCCCCGTCGAGAGCACCTTGAAGAGGAAGTCGTCCTCCTTCTGGTAGCTCTTCGGGCGCTTCAGGATGAGCGCGAGGTGCTCCGGCTCCACCTCGAGGCGGGCGAGCTCGTCGGGATCGAGGGCCGAGTTGAGCGTGTGCTCGTCGACCTTCAGGCCGTCGACGAGCGTGCGCCGCTCGCCCTCGTCGGGGGCGGGGAGGAGCCAGATCGGCCCCTCGTCCGCCGCCTGCAGGCGCCCGTCGACGAGCTGGGTCTTGCGGAGCATCCGGCGACCTTCCTCTCCCGCGCCGCACGGCCCCCCGCCGCGCGCGCCGCTACTTCTTCCTGGCCACCCGGCACGCGTCGCGCGCCGCCTTCACCTGGTCGAAGAAGTCGGCCGGCACGACGCCGCCGCGCACCACGGGCCAGGACTTCTCGGCCGCCGCACGCCACGGCGCCGGGTCGACCGGCACCGAGACCAGCCCCTGCTTCTTCATCGCCGCGATCGCGTCCGTGTTGAGCCGCGCCACCTCGGCGTCCACCTTCTTCCCGAGGTCGATGGCGATGGCCTGGAGCTGGGCCCGGAGCGCCGGGTCGATCTTCTCCCAGGTGTCCTTCCGGACGAGCGTCGCGCCGAGGAGGTTGCCCCACGGCGTGTCGACCATGTACTTCGCCTTCTCGAAGACGCGCATCGTCATGATGATGGACGGCACGTTCGCGATGCAGTCCACCATCCCGGTCTGGAAGGAGGGGTAGATGTCGGTCCCCGAGAGGACCACGGGCCGGTAGCCGCTGGCGCGCCACGCCTCGGCGCTCTTGGGATCGCCGTCCCAGCAGAAGACCTTGGCGTCCTTCGCCTCCGCCGGGACCTTGTAGGGGGCGTCGCAGAAGAAGCGGAACTCCCCGATCTTGGACCACTGGAGGGCGATGAGGTTCTTGGCGGCGAGCGCCCCCTCGATCCGCGGGCGCACCTTGTCGAAGGCGCACATCATCTCCGCCTCGTCGGCGAAGAACATCGGGACCGCGAGCGCCTGGGGCTCGGCGATCACGTCGTGCATCCCGATGTTGCTGATCGACACGGCCTGGAGCTGGTTGATCCCCATCTTCCGGACCATGTCCCCCTCGGACCCCTGGACGCCGCCGGCGTAGACCTTCAGCTTCACCTTGCCGCCGGAGGCCTGCTCCCACCTCTGTCCCAGGTCCTTGAGGATCTCGTGCCACGTCGAGCCCTGCGGGGCCAGGGTGCCGAGCTTGATGGTCACCTGCGCGCTCGCGGGGGCCGCGAGGCAGGCGACGAGGATGGCGAGGGCGATCTTCTTCGTCACGGCGTCGTCTCCTTGGTCTTCGAATCCAGGTGTCAGAGGAAGAGGTCGTCGGCGTGGTCGAGCAGGAGGCGCGCCCGGCGCTGCGCGAGGACGTTCTCGAGCCGGTGGGGCTTGTCGGCCTCCGGGTCGGCCTGCAGCACCTGCTCGAGGAGCTTCGTGAAGCCCTCCCGATCCTGGAGCTTCACCAGGACGCCCTCGGCGTAGGAGACGTGCGGGCCCAGCTTCTTATTCTTGGAGAGGGCGAGCGCCCGCTCGTAGTGCTGCTTCGCCCGCTCGACGCCGCCCCCCTCGACGGTCGTCCGGCCCGGGTCGAGCGCCAGGAAGTACTCGTGGAGGGCCCCCTCGCCCCAGGCCTCGTCGAGCTCCAGCGCGCGCTCCATCATCGCGATCGGCACCGGGAGCTGGGCGACGAGCGCCATGTCCCCCTTGCCGTTCGAGATGGCGAGCGACCAGGAGGCCGCGGTCCAGTAGAGGAACGGGACGTCCTCCTCGGCGTCGGTGAGCGCCTTGAGCGCGCCGCGGTAGTCCTTCGCCGGGTCGAGCCGGCCCGACATCCCCTTCTCGCGCCGGTCCAGCCCGCGCAGGCCGTAGTCCCGGGCGCGGAGGAAGAGGCGGCGGGCCCGCTCGCGGCCGGCGCGGGCCTTCGCGAGGTCCCCGCCCATGTCGGCCGCGTCGGCGTCGGACGCGACGAAGGCGAAGCCGTACTGCGTGAAGCCGCTCGCGAGCGCGCGCAGGAGCCCCTCGTGCCGCGGATCCTCCTCGAGGAGCCCCTCCATCGACTTGAGCGCGAACGGGACGGCGTCGCGGACGAGCTCGGGGTCGTCGTCGGAGGCCATCGCGCCGCCGCCGCCGCCGGCGATGGCGTCCGCGACGAAGCCGACCGCGACGGTCTTGCAGCCGGCGGCGAAGAGGAGCGCGGCGAGCGCTGGGAGGGCGATCAGGTGTCGATTCACGGGGCTTCCCGGGGAGCGGTTCGTGGTAGTCATTAGCCCCCGCCGCTGGACCGGTCAACGAGGTAGATCGTGAGCACTCCGCGCCCCGAATCGGGGTCCACCCCGCATGAGAAGATCGGCTCCCGCCTGGAGCGGTGGCCCACCGTCTTCCTGCTCCTGGCGATGATCGCCCTCCCCGCCGCCAGCGCCGCCTGGCGCCGGCTCGGCGGTCGCGACCTGCCCGGGGCGTCGATCCTCGCCCAGCACATCACGCTCTGGATCGGCTTCCTCGGGGCGCTCCTCGCCACGGCGACCGGCCGCCACCTCGGCCTCTCCACGCAGGAGCTCCTCCCCGCGGGGTGGCCGCGCCGCGCCGCGCGGCTCTACGCCCTCGCGGTGTCGGCCGCGACGGTCGCCCTCCTCGCCTGGGCCTCGGTCGCGCTGGTCCGGTCCGAGTGGGACGGCACGGGGCGGGTCGCCCTCGGGATCCGGATCGCGTGGAGCCAGCTGGTCATGCCGATCGGCTTCGCCGCGATGGCGCTCCGCTTCGCCTGGGTCGCCGGCGAGGGGCGCTGGCGCTGGCTGGAGCGGGCCGGCGTGCTCGGCTTCGCGCTCGCCGCCTTCCTGCTCGGCCGCGCCGAGGGCTCCTCGCACCTCGCGCTCGCGCTCTCCCTCGTCGTCGTCGTCGCCTTCCTGCTCGGCGCCCCGGTCTTCGTCGCCATGGGCGGCGTCGGGATGGCCCTCTTCTTCATGGAGTCCGGGCCCGAGGCGATCGCCGCCGTCCCGACCGCGACCTTCAACCTCGTCGCGTCGGCCACCCTCCCCGCCATCCCCCTCCTCACGGTGGCCGGCTACGTCCTCGCCGAGGGGGGATCCGCCGTCCGCCTCGTCCGCGCCTACAAGGGGCTCTTCGGCTGGCTGCCGGGCGGCGTCGCGGTCATGGTCGCGTTCGTCTGCGCGGTCTTCACCACCTTCACCGGCGCCTCCGGGGTCACCATCCTGGCGCTCGGCGGGCTCGTCCTGCCGATGATGCTGGAGGAGAAGTACCCCGAGCCCTTCTCGGTCGGGCTCGTCACGGCGGCCGGCTCGCTCGGCCTGCTCTTCCCGCCGTCGCTGCCGGTGATCCTCTACGGCGTCGTCGCGAACGCGCCGATCGACCACCTCTTCATCGGCGGCTTCGTCCCCGGGATGATCATGATCCTGCTGGTGGCCGCCTACGGCGTCCGCGTCGGCCTCAAGGCCGGCGCCCCGCGGCCGGCCTTCGACGGGCGCGAGGCCGCCCGCGCGCTCTGGGCGGCCAAGTGGGACCTGGGCCTGCCGACGCTGGTGATCGTCTCGGTGGGCACGGGCTTCGCGACCATCGTGGAGTCGGCCGCGCTCGCCGCGGCCTACGCGATCATCGTGGAGATCGCCGTCTTCCGCGAGGTCCACCCGACGCGGGACCTGCCGCGCGTCCTCGTCCACGGCGCGGCGCTCGTCGGCAGCGTCCTGATCCTGCTCGGCGCCGCCCTGGGCGTCACCAGCTTCCTCGTCGACGCCGAGATCCCGACGCGCCTCGTCGAGTGGATGACCGTCCACGTGAAGAGCCCGGCGCTCTTCCTCCTCCTGCTCAACGCGGTCCTGCTGGTCCTCGGGAGCGTCCTCGAGATCTACTCGGCCATCGTGGTGCTCGCCCCGCTGCTCGCGCCCCTCGGCGCCGCGTACGGGATCGACCCCATCCACCTCGGCGTCGTCTTCCTCGCGAACCTCGAGCTCGGCTTCCTCTTCCCGCCGATGGGGCTCAACCTCTTCCTCTCGGCGTCGCGGTTCGGCAAGCCGCTGCCGTACGTCTACAAGCGGACCTTCCCGTTCCTCGTCATCATGGCGGTCGGCGTCCTCCTCATCACCTACCTGCCGGCGCTGACCACCGGCGTGGTCCACCTCGTCACGACGAAGTAGCGCGCCCGCGCGCCGGCCACCCCTCGCGCAGCGCGAAGAGGGCGAAGGTGACGGCGTAGGCGCCGGCCACGTCGATCGTGTAGTGCAGGTGGGAGAGGAAGACCGAGGCCACCACCAGCACGTGGCCGGTCAGCGCGATCCAGCGGAGCCGCGGGCGATCCCAGACGTAGAGCAGCAGGAGGAACGTCGTCGCCGTGTGGCCCGAGAAGAAGAGGTCCTTCGTCAGGTAGGCCTGCATGGAGCCCCGCGCGAAGACGTGCCACGGGGAGACGAGCTCCACGAAGGCCGCGACCGCGCCGTGCGTCCCGAGCCCCGGGCCGGCGACCGCGGGATCCGGCGCCCCGAGCCCCGTCATCACGAGGGTGAGGCCGCGCGCGAGCGACACGAGCCCGCCCGTCACCATGTACCGCACGAAGCGGGCGGGCGCGTCCCAGAGGAGCCCGGCCGCGACCGGGAGGTAGAGGCAGAGCCAGAGCACGTAGTTCGAGCGCGCCACCCAGGCGACGTAGGGGACGTGCGCGAGGACGGCGTCCGGCAGGGTCGGGGCGGGGCGGCGCTCGTTCCAGGTCGCGAGCGCGGTCATCACCGCGTAGGCCGCGTACCGGAAGAGGAGCGCGAGCAGGATCGCCTTCCAGAGGGAGCGGAGGGCGCCGGGGCCGCGCCCCGGCGCGTCGGGTTGGATGGGCACGGCAGGCGAGGTAGCACGTCGCGGCCCGGACCGGAACCGGCCCCGAGCGCGCCGCGCTGACGCGGGGCCGCCGTCTCAGGCGATCGCCGAGTCGGGGACCTCGGCCGGCCCGGCCGCCTGGCCGAGCCCGAGGTAGGCGAGCAGCCGCCGCTGGTGCTGCCGGAGGCCGAGGACCGCCACGTGCTCCGGTCGCTGCGCGAGGGCCTGCGCGAGGACCGCGACGGCGAAGTCGTGGAACTCGCGGACGTGCGTCAGGTCGATCTGGAGGAAGCGGTCCGCCGGCGTCTTCTCGATCGCGCGCACCACGACCTGCGCCGCGGAGACGTCGAAGACGCCCTCCATCCGGATCTCGACCGCCTGCCCTTCGGTGGCGACTTGCATGGGAGGCCTCACCCGCGAGGTTGGAGCATTGAGCGAAGGCGAATGTAAGAACCGTGCCCTCCCGGGGGAAGTCGCCGGAACGCGGGAGAAACTCGAATCGCGAGAGATCCCGGACGGATATTCACCCTGCGCCACGGAGTCACACCTGTTCGGGACGGAGGCGCGCTTCACCCCGGGTCCGGTTGGCCCGGTCAGCCGAGACCGCTCGGGGGCACGGGGGTGCGTGGCGCACCGCGGCAAGGCGGCGCCCGGGTCAGGGCGTGGGTGCGGCCGGAGCGTCCCAGAGCGCGCGCACCAGCTTCGGCCGGACGCCGGTCGCGTCGAGGAGCGCGTCCAGCCGCTGGCGCGCCTCCCGCGAGCTGCCCCGGACCTTCCGCGCGAGGATCAGCTCGTTCTTGAGCGAGTGCTCCCAGCCGGTCAGCTCGGTGACCGTCACGCGGTAGCCCTCGGCCTCGAGGACGAGGGCGCGGATCACGTTGGTGAGGTGGGAGCCGAACTCCCGCCGGTGCCAGGCGTGGTCGAAGAGCGGCGCGACGGCCGGCGACGCCCCCTTCGCCTCGGCGAGCTGCCGCGCCACCTCCGCCTGGCAGCAGGGGACGACGGCGACGTGGTCCGCGTTGCGCTGGATGGCGAGGAGCAGCGCGTCGTCGGTGGCGGTGTCGCAGGCGTGCAGCGCCGTGACGAGGTGGAGCCGCTCGGGGAGCGGAGCCGCCTCGATGGCGGCGCCGACGAAGCTCATCCGGGAATAGCCGAGCTTCGCCGCGGTCTCGGCGGCCTTCGCCACCAGCTCCGGGCGCGACTCCACGGCGTGGAGCGTCCCCTTGCCGGCGTCCTTCAGGAAGAGCTCGTACAGGATGAAGCCGAGGTAGCTCTTGCCCGCGCCGAGGTCGGCGACGGCGGGCTCGCCGAAGCGGTCGAGCACGTCCTCGACCGCGGGGGCGAGGAGCTGGGCGAGGTGGTTCACCTGCTTCAGCTTCCGCAGGCTGTCGGCGTTCAGGTTGCCCTCGCGCGTGAGCACGTGGAGCGCCTTGAGCAGCTCCACCGACTCGCCGGGGAGCAGCTCCCGGCGGACGGCCTTCTCACCCTTCACCTGCCGGCGCATCACCGGTGGGCCGAGGCGAGGTCGGGGTGCTTCTGCACGAACTCTTCGAACGTGCCGGGGAAGTCGAGGATCTCGTCCCCCGGGTGCATCGCCCAGATCCGGGAACCGACCTCGCTGATGAGCTGCTGGTCGTGGGTGACGACGATGAGCGTCCCCTCGTAGCGCGACAGCCCCTCGCCGAGGGCGGCGATCGACTGGAGATCGAGGTGGTTGGTCGGCTCGTCGAGGATCAGGACGTTGTCCTTGAAGAGCATCAGCTTCGCCATGAGGAGCCGGACCGTCTCGCCGCCGGAGAGGGTGGCGGTCGGCTTCATCCGCTCCTCGCCCGAGAAGAGCATCCGGCCGAGCAGGCCGGAGATCTCCTCGTTGGAGAGCTTGTCCTCCAGCTCGCGGAGCCAGCCGAAGGCCGTCGTCCCGCCGCGGATGACGCCCGCGTGATCCTGGGGGAGGTAGCCGACCTGCGCCTGGTGGCCCCACTTCACGTGGCCCGCGTCGGGCTGCAGCTCGCCGGCGAGCATCTTCACGAGCGTCGACTTGCCGACGCCGTTCTTGCCGATGACGCAGATCTTCTCGCCGCGCGTCACGAGGGCGCTGAAGGGCTTCACCACCTCGTTGCCGCCGAAGGACTTCGCGATCCCCTCGATCGTGAGGGTCTGCTTCCCCGACGGCGCCTTCTGCTCGAACTTGAGGAAGGGGGCGGCGATGTTGGAGCGCTTCAGGTCGTCGAGCTTCAGCTTCTGGATCTGCCGGATGCGGCTCTGCACCTGCGACGCGCGCGTGCCCGCGTGGAAGCGGGCCACGAACTCCTGGAGCTGCGCCACCTTCTTCGACTTCTCCGCGTTCTCCGACTCGACGCGCGCCCGGACCGCCCCCTTCTGCCGGACCATGTCGTCGTAGCCGCCCGGGTAGAGGATGATCGCCTCGTAGTCGATGTCGGCGATGTGCGTGCAGATCGCGTTCAGGAAGTGGCGGTCGTGCGAGATGGTGACGAGGACCCCCTCGAAGGAGGCGAGGAACTTCTCCAGCCAGCGGATCGACTCGAGGTCGAGGTTGTTGGTCGGCTCGTCGAGGAGGAGCGCCTGCGGCTTGCCGAAGAGGGACTGGGCGAGCAGCACGCGGAGCTTGTAGCCGCCGGCGAGGGCGCGCATCGGCTGCTCGTGCCAGGGCTGCTCGATCCCGAGCCCCTGGAGCAGCTCCGCCGCGTCCGCCTCGGCGCTGTAGCCGTCCTCCTCCGCGATGACGTTCTCGAGCTCCGCGAGCCGGTGCCCGTCGTCGTCGGTGATGGTCGCCTTGGCGAGGAGCCCCTCCTTCTCGCTCATCGCCTTCCAGAGCGCCTCGTTCCCCATCAGGACGACGTCGATGACCCGGTTGTCCTCGTAGCGGAAGTGGTCCTGCTTCAGGACGCCGAGCTTCTTCGGGCGGAAGATCTGGCCGGTGTCCGACTCCTCGTCGCCGGCGAGGATCTTCATGAAGGTGGACTTGCCGGCGCCGTTCGGCCCGGTGAGGCCGTAGCGGTTCCCCGGCGCGAACGAGACGTTCACGTCCTCGAAGAGCTTCTTGGGCCCGAAGGCCTTGGTGACATCCTGAGCCGTGATCATGACGCGGCGCTTGATAGCGCAACGCGGCGGGATTTGCGAGAGATGGAGTACCCTCCTGCGGGTGACCCACGTGCGCACCTCCCTCTTCGCCGGGGCGGCCGGGCGGACGCTCCTGCTCCTCGCGGGGGTGAACCTCCTCAACTACCTCGACCGCTTCGTCGTCTCGGCGCTGGTCGAGAGCCTGCGCGCGGCCTTCTCGCTCTCCGACCTGCGGCTCGGCGTGCTGATGACCAGCTTCATGGTCGTCTACACCGTCGCCTCCCCCGTCTTCGGGGCCCTCGGCGACCGCGGGCGGCGACCGGCGCTCCTCGCGGTCGGCGTCGGCGTCTGGAGCTTCGCGACGGTCCTCTCCGGCGCCGCGACCGGCTTCGCCTCGCTCCTCTTCGCGCGCGCCGCCGTCGGCGTCGGCGAGGCGGCCTACGCCACGATCTCGCCGTCGCTCATCGCCGACCACTTCGAGCGGGCGCGGCGCGGGCGCGCCTTCGCGCTCTTCTTCGCCGCCATCCCGGTCGGCTCCGCGCTCGGCTACGTCGTCGGCGGGCTCCTCGACCACGCCTTCGGCTGGCGGGCGGCCTTCCTCGCCGCCGGGCTCCCCGGCCTCGTCCTCGCGCTCCTCGTGCTCCGCCAGCCCGACCCGCCGCGCGGCCAGCACGACGGCGCCCCGGCCGGCGGGCCGCGCCCGCTGCTCCAGTCGTGGCGCGCCCTCGCCGGCATCCGGCCCTACGTCCTCGCGGTCCTCGGCTACGCGGCCTACAGCTTCGCCACCGGCGCGCTCGCCTTCTGGATGCCGGCCTTCCTCGAGCGGACCCGCGGCGTCCCGCGCGCCGAGGCGACGATCCAGTTCGGCGCGGTGGTCGTGCTGACGGGGCTCGCCGGGACGCTCCTCGGCGGCTGGATCGCCGACGCGCTGCGTCGCCGGATCGCGAACGCCGACCTCTGGGTCTCCGGCCTCTCGGCGCTCGCCGCCGCGCCGCTCGCCCTGGTCGCGCTCACCGCCCCGTCGAAGGCCACCTGGCTCGCGGCGCTCGTCGTGGGGCAGCTCTGCCTCTTCGCGTCCACCGGCCCGATCAACGACGTGATCGTGGCGGTCGTCCCCCCCGCGGAGCGCGCCACCGCCTCGGCCGTCTCGATCTTCGTCCTGCACGCGCTCGGCGACGTCCCGTCGCCGCCCCTCGTCGGCGCCCTCTCGGACCGGACCTCCCTCGCGAACGCCATCCTCCTGGTGCCTGCCGCGATCCTGCTGTCCGGGTTCCTCTGGACGTGGGGCGCGGTCCAGCGCCATGACCCGCGCGCGGCGCGCGGTTAAGCTACGAATCAGCCGATCCCCCAGGAGCCCTCCGTGAACCGTCTCGCAGCCGCCGCCGTCGCCCTCGCCACCGTCGCCGCCTGCGGCGGCGGGTCGAGCAAGTCCACGCCGCCGCCACCGCCGCCCCCACCGCCCGAGCCGGTGGTGGTGACCCGCTTCGAGGCCGCGTCGACGCTGATCGGCCAGCCCTCCTGGAGCACCGTCCCGTCTGCGACGACCAACGCCTGCGCGGCCGGATCGCTCTTCCAGCCGTACGGCGCCGCGGCCTGGGACGGGACCCACCTGATCGTCCCCGACAGCGGCTCGGGCCGGCTGTTGCTCTTCGATCCGATGCCGCCGGCGGCCGCGGTGATGCCCTCCGCGACGCGGCAGATCGGCGAGCCGACCCTCGGGACCGACCTCACCACCTGCGGCGACGCCCTGTCGACCCTCTTCGTCCCGCAGGCGCCGACCGTCTTCGGCGGCAGGCTCGTCGTCGCCGACTCCGGCTTCCACCAGGTCTTCGTCTATCCCGGCGTCCCGACCGATCCGCTGAGCACCACCGGCCGCGTCGAGGTGGGCAGCCCGCTCACGCCCGGGTGCTCCGCCATCGAGCTGAACGACCCGCGCGGCGCCCTCCTCGCCGGCGTCGTCCTCGTCGTCGCCGACACGGGCAACAACCGCGTGCTTTTCTTCGAGCCCGACGCGCACGACCTCTCGAAGTACGTCCTCACGATCGTTCTCGGGCAGGTCGACGCCACCGTCTGCCTCGATAACCGCGGTGGAACGGCGCCTGCCGCCGACACTCTGTTGCAGCCCAAGGCGGTCTGGACCGACGGCACCCGGCTGATCGTCGCCGACTCCGGGAACAACCGGCTCCTCGTCTGGAACACGTTCCCGACGGCGAGCGGCCAGGCGGCCGACGCCGTGCTCGGCCAGGGGACCGGCGCCGACCGGTTCACCACGGCGGCCCACGGCGCCGCGGCCGACCAGCTCTGGGATCCCGAGTCGATCGCCTCCGACGGCACCCAGCTCTTCGTCGCCGACACCGGCAACAACCGGGTGCTCGTCTACCCGACGATCCCGGCCACCAGCGGCGCCGCCGCGACGATCGTGCTCGGGCAGGCCGACTTCGGCTGCTCGTTCCCCAACGACGACGGCAACGGGACGACCTGCAACGGCGTGGCCGGCACCGCCCCGACGCAGCGGACGCTCGACGCGCCCACGGGCGTCTCGGTGGTCGGCGGCCTCCTCTCGGTCACCGACACCGGCAACGGCCGGCTCCTCGTCTACCGACCGACCGCCCCGTGACCGCCGCCGAGGCAGGGCCGATGCGCCCCGAGGAGACCACCCGCGAGAAGCTGCTGCCGCTCTCGCGCGACCTGGACCTGCGCCGCCGCTTCATGGTGCTGAACGAGCCGATCCCGGGGAACCTCCGGTTCGGCATGCTCCTCGAGGAGCTCGACTGGTTCGCGTTCGAGACGGCCATCGCCTACGCGCGGCGCACCCACGCCGAGCCGCGCGTCGTGACGGCGGCGCTCGACGAGATCGTGGTGCGGCGGGTCGCCGACGTGACGCGGGACGTCCGCTTCCTCGCCCGGATCAACTACGTCGGGCGCACGTCGATGGAGGTCGGGATCCGGGTGGAGTCGGCGCCGGGCGGCGAGCACCTCGCGTCCTGCTACTTCACGATGGTGGCGCGCGACGGGGACGGACCGGACGCGCGGAACCTCCCCGTCCCGCCCCTGGAGATCGAGGGCGATCTCGCGAAGCTGCGGGCCGCGCACGCCGAGGAGCGGCGCGCGCTGCGCCGCCGCGAGGAGGCGGTCGCCGAGGAGCCCCCGACCGCCGGGGAGTTCCGGGTCCTCCAGGAGCTGCACCGGGCGCAGGCCGAGCCGGGCTTCGGGGGCGCGCTCACGCGGACGCTCGTCGCCGAGAACTGGGAGCGGACCTACCCCGAGCAGGAGAACCGCTCGCGCGTCGTCTTCGGCGGCTACATCATGCGCCGCGCCTTCGAGCTGTCGGCCATCTGCGCGGAGAAGGTCGCGACGCACCGGGCGGTCCTCGCCGCGGTCAACCGGATCAACTTCTTCCACCCGGTCCAGATCGGCGACAAGCTCAACGTCACGAGCCGCGTCGTCTACGCCGAGGGGCCGGCGATCTGCGTCGAGGCGGAGATCCACCGCGAGAGCCGCGACCGGACCCGACGCGCGCTCTCCAACAGCTGCCTCTTCACCTTCCTGAACGTCGACCCCGCGCTCGCGCCGCGCGACGTCCCCGCCGTCTACCCGGCCGACTGGCAGGAGGACGCCCGCTGGCTGGCGGCGCGCCGCAACCTCGCCAGCCTCCACGCGCGCACGCACCACGGGTTCTTCGCGCAGGGGGGGTGACGTGGTCTTCGGGGCCGGCAGCGCCCTCATCCCGGTCCTCGGCGACGGGCTGGGCGGGCTGCAGTAGGCGATGTCGCTCCCTCGGTGAGGGAGGCGGAGGCGATCGCCTGCTACCGCTTCACCCGCGCCACGCGCACGCGCGTCACGTGGCGCGCGTCGGCCTCGGCGACGGTGAAGGCCCAGCCCTTCCAGACGATCCGCTCGCCCTTCGCCGG
>DATIVK010000199.1:0-10594 GCA_035465955.1 Anaeromyxobacteraceae bacterium
CCCGGTGGGGGAGAGGGAAAGGTTCGTGGTGGGGGCCTCTCCCCCGGAGGGGGAGAGGGGAATGTTCGTGGTGGGGGAGAGGGAGGCCTTCGGCGCGAGCCGGTCGTAGCGCATGTTCCGGCGCATCGGCGTGAAGCCGGCTTCGCGGACGTGGCGCTCCACCTCGGCGGCGTCCATCTCGAAGGTGGTGCCGGCGGCCGAGACGACGTTCTCCTCCATCATGACGGAGCCGAAGTCGTTGTTCCCCATGTGGAGCGACGCCTGCGCGACGCCGCCCCCCATGGTGACCCAGGACGCCTGGAAGTTGGGGACGTTGTCGAGGGCCAGCCGGGCGAGCGCCGTCGTCCGGAGGTAGGCGACCGCGCTGGTGTCGGAGGCGGTGAGGCGCGTGTTCTGCGACTGGAAGGGCCACGCGATGAACGCGGTGAAGCCCTGCGTCTCGTCCTGGAGGTCGCGCAGCCGCAGGAAGTGGTTGGCGCGGTGGCGGGGCTCCTCGCCGACGCCGAACATCAGCGTCGCGGTGCTCTTGAGGCCGCGGCGGTGCGCGGCGCGCATGACGGCGAGCCACTCGTCGGCGGAGCACTTGAGCGGCGCGATCCGCCGGCGGACCTCGTCGTCCAGCACCTCGGCGCCGCCGCCCGGGATCGAGTCGAGCCCGGCGGCGATGAGCCGGGCGATGGTCGCGTCGAGGGAGAGGCCGCTCTCGCGCGCGATGAACCAGATCTCCTCCGGCGAGAGGGCGTGGAGCGCGATCGTCGGCCAGCCCTGCTTCACCCAGCGGAAGAGCTCCTCGTACCACTCGATGGAGAGGTCGGGGTCGAGGCCGCCCTGGAGCAGCAGCTCGATCCCGCCCGCCCTCACCGTGTCGTCGATCTTCTGGGCGAGCTGCTCGCGCGTGAGGACGTAGGCCTCGGCGTGGCCGCGCGGCCGGTAGAAGGCGCAGAAGTGGCACGCCGTCGTGCAGACGTTGGTGTAGTTGACGTTGCGTGACACGATGTACGTGACGACGCCGTCGGGGTGGAGCGCGCGCCGCCGGGCGTCGGCGGCCAGGCCGAGGTCGAGGAGCGGCGCCTTCGCGTCGAGCGTCTCGAGCTCGTCGGCGTCGAGCCGCTCGCCGTCCGCCCCCTTCTGCAGCGCGACCTCCACCGAGACGGGGCGCCGGGAGCGGCGGGTGACGACGCGGTCGTCCGCGAACCGGAGCGTGGTCGGCGGGAGCAGCCCCTGCTCGGCGGCCATCGCGAAGAACCGCTCCATCGCGGTCTGCTCGTAGGGGCCGACGGCGTAGCGCATGCGCTGGGTGAGGTAGCGCCGGTACCGCTCGGGATCGCCCCCCGCCTCCTGCGCGTACTGCTGCGCCAGCTCGGTCCGCATCCCGAGGCCGACCTGCGCGCCGCGGGTCAGCTCGGCGACCACCTCGGGGGTGATGACGCCCGGGCGCGCGGCGAAGACGGCGAAGACGAACGGGAGGCCGGTGAGCCGGCTCCACTCGCGGCCGAGGTCGAGGACGACGGGCTTCTTCACGTCGAAGGCCCGGTTGCCGATGACGTGGGCGCCCTTCGTGCCGACGGCCTTCGGCACGCTCTCGGCCGAGTCCATGCTGGTGTACTTCGGGTGGAGCCCCATCGCGCCGAGCACGAGCTGGGCGAGGACCCGCGACGTGCGGGAGGCGGTGTCGAGGAAGACCTCGTCCCACTCCTCTGGAGGTCGCTCGCCCACGAGGAGGACGGTCTCGACCGGGCCGTCGCAGCCGAGGCCGATCCCCGGGACGATCTCGTAGTCCTTGCCGGCGATGGCGCCGATGGGGACGAGGGCGAGGTCGGCCTCGCCCGTCTCGAGCATCGCGGCGCAGCCCGACGGGATCGCCTTCACGAGCTCGACGAGCTTCGAGTCCCGGAGGCCGGCGGTGATCGGGTAGGTGTTGAAGTACGAGACGGCGGCGGTCTTGAGCTTGCTCATCGGATCGCCCCCTCACCCTGACCCTCTCCCCCGGTGGGGGAGAGGGAAGGCTCCGAGCGGAAGACCTTCAGGACGTTGTAGAGGCTGTCGCGCTCCGCCGGGACGCGGCCCGCGGCCCGGATCAGGGCGTGGAACTTCGTCTCGCTGAGGGCGGACGGGACGGTGGAGCCGGCCATCCGGAAGACCTTCTCGTCGAGGACGGTGCCGTCGAGGTCGTCCACGCCGAAGGCGAGCGCCGTCTGCGCGAGCCGCTCGCCGGCCGAGACCCAGTACGCCTTGATGTGGTCGAAGTTGTCGAGGTAGAGGCGCGCGACGGCGAGGGTGCGGAGCGTGTCGATCCCGGTCGGCTTCGGGTAGGCCTTCCCGATCATGTTGTGATCGGGGTGGAAGGCGAGGGGGATGAAGACCTGGAAGCCGTGCGTCTCGTCCTGTGCCTCGCGCAGCCGGCGCATGTGGTCCACGCGCTCGTCGAGCCGCTCGATGTGGCCGTAGAGCATCGTCGAGTTGGTCGGGATCCCGAGCCGGTGGGCGGTCCGGTGGACCTCGAACCACTGCTCGGCCGTCGCCTTGTCGTCGCAGATCTTTCGCCGGACGCGCTCCGCGAAGATCTCCGCGCCACCCCCGGGCATCGTCTTGAGCCCCGAAGCCTGGAGCTCGCGGAGCACCTCCTCGTAGCTCTTCCCGTACTTCTCCGCCCAGTAGTGGATCTCGATCGCCGAGAAGGCCTTGATCGTCAGCTCGGGCCACGCGGCGTGGATCCGGCGGAGCAGCTCCGGGTAGTAGCCCCACTCGAGCGTCGGGTGGAGCCCCGCCACCATGTGGACCTCGGTGATCCCGAGCGGCCGGCGCGAGAGCACCTTCTCCACCGCCTCGTCGAGGGTCATCGTGTAGCCGGGCGACGCGACCTCCCCCTCCTTGCGCGCGAACGAGCAGAACTTGCAGGCCGCGACGCAGACGTTGGTCGGGTTGAGGTGGACGTTCCGGTTGTAGAAGGCGAGATCGCCGTGGCGCGCCTCGCGCGCGTGGTCGGCGAGCGCGCCGAGGGCCGAGAGGTCCTTCGAGGCGAAGAGGCGGAGCGCGTCGTCGTCGGTGAGCCGGGTCCCCGCGAGCACCTTGTCGCGGATGGGGCCGAGCCCCTCGCGCTCGAGGGCGCGGTGGGCGAGGTTCGAGATGGCCATTTCCTACCGTTCCTCCGGGGGCTCCGCGCTCGGGAGTCCGGTCCAGCGCTTCATGAGGTCGTTCGGCAGCCCGAGCTTGTCGAGCGCGCGCGCCACGACCGAGTCGACCAGCGCCTCGATCGACTGCGGACGCGAATAGAACGACGGCGCAGCCGGCATCACCACGGCGCCGGCCTCGGTCGCCTGGACGATCGCCCGGGCGTGGACGAGCGAGAGCGGCGTCTCGCGCAGCACGAGGACGAGCCGCCGGCGCTCCTTGAGCATCACGTCGGCCGCCCGCCCGACGAGGTCGGTCGAGAGGCCGTGGGCGATCCGCGCGAGGGCCCCCGCCGAGCAGGGGATGACGACCATCGCGTCGTAGCCGGCCGAGCCGCTGGCGAAGGGGGCCGTGAAGTCGCGCGGGCTCCAGGTCTTCCACGGGTACGCGGGCGCGGCGCCGATCTCGTGGCCCCAGACCTGGCGCCCCGTCTCGGTGAAGACGAGGTCGACGTGGACGCCGAGGGCGGGCGCGTGGGCCGCCAGGAAGTCGAGGAGCCGCTTCGCGTAGGGGGCGCCGGACGCGCCGCTGATCGCCACCACCAGCTTCAAGGGGTCACTTCCTGATGGCCGTCACGAGCCCGCAGACGCCGGGGAAGAGCGTCACGCCCTTCACGTCGCGGAAGCCGGCCCGCCTCGCGCCCTCGAGGAACTCCGGCATCGACGCGAACTTCTCCATCGACTGCACGAGGTAGCGGTAGGCCTCGGGATCGGGGGAGAGGACGCGGCCGAGGATCGGGAGCGCGACCCGGTTGTAGAGGCCGTGGACGAAGCGGGGGCCGGCCGTCTCGGAGCGGAAGAACTCGAGGATCCCGAGCCGGCCGCCGGGCTTCAGCACGCGCGCGATCTCCACGAGCGCGTCCTCCCAGTGATCGACGTTCCGGATGCCGAACGTGACGGTCGTGAGGTCGAAGGAGGCCGGCTTGAAGGGCATCGACATCGCGTCGGCCTGGCTCGCCGGCAGCCCCGTCTTCTCCACGCCGCGCGAGAGCATCTGGAACGAGAAGTCGGCGCCGACGATCTGGAGGCCCGGGACGCGGCGCCGGGCCATGGCCGCGACGTCCATCGTCCCGGCGCAGAGGTCGAGCAGCCGCTCGCCGTCCCGCGGCGCGAGGTCGGAGAGGAGCCGGCGTCGCCAGAGCTGGTCGACGCGCCCTGACATCACGCGGTTGAGCAGGTCGTAGCGCGGGGCGATCCGGTCGAACATCGCGCGGACCTGGGCGCCCCGCTGCCCCTCGCCGGGGAGGGGGACGGCGTTCTTCTGGAGCTCGGTCACTGGAGGATGCCGCCCTTCTTCGGGGTCCAGGAGGCCGCCGGCGGCGGCGCGATGTCGGGGCGCCGGGCCTTCGGCGCGTTGGGGACGAGCCGCTCGTAGAGCGCGTCCATGCGGGTGAGCACCTCGGGCGGGTGGACGCAGACCTCCGGCCACTCGCGCCCCCCCTCCTCGACCCACTTCCGCGTGGCGTCGACGCCGATCTTGGCGCCGAAGGCGAAGTGGGGGCTGGCGTGATCGAGGGCGTCGACCGGCCCGTCGACGATCATCACGTCGCGCTTCGCGTCCACGTTGGCGAAGGCACGCCACGCGGCCTGCGGCACGTCCTGCACGTCGACGTCGTGGTCGAAGACGACGAGCGTCTTCGTCTGCGCCATCTGCCCGGAGCCCCAGAGCCCGGCCATCAGCTTCTTCGCGTGGCCCGGGTACTCCTTCTTCATCCGGATGAGGCAGAGGTTGTGGAAGGCCCCCTCGACCGGCATCGCCATGTCGAGGACCTCCGGGAAGACGAGCTGGAGCATCGGCAGGAAGAGCCGCTCGGTCGCCTTGCCCAGCCACTGGTCCTCGACCGGCGGCGGGCCGACGACGGTGGCCGGGTAGACGGCGTCCCTCCGGTGCGTGATCGCGACGACGTCCATCGCCGGGTAGTCGTCGGCCAGCGAGTAGAAGCCGGTGTGGTCGCCGAAGGGCCCCTCGCGCACGAGCGGCGCCGAGGTGTCGACGAACCCCTCGATCACGATGTCCGCGTCGGCCGGGACCTCGAGCCCCGTCGCGACGCCCGTGACCGTCCGCACCCCCTCGCCGCGGAGGAACCCGGCGAAGAGGTACTCGTCCACGTTGGGGGGGAGCGGCGCCGAGGCGGAGTAGGTGAGGGCGGGGTCGCCGCCGAGCGCGATGGCGACCGGCATCCTCTCCCCCTTCGCCTGGCAGCGGCGGTAGTGGGAGGTGGCGGTCTTGTGGATCTGCCAGTGCATCGCGAGCTTCCGCGGCCCCATCACTTGCAGCCGGTACATCCCGACGTTCCGGATGCCGGTGTCGGGGTCGCTCGTGATCACCTGGGGGAGCGTGATGAACGGGCCGCCGTCGTGGGGCCACGTCTTGAGGACCGGCAGGATCCCGAGGTCGGGCTCGCGGATCACGACCTCCTGGCACGGGCCCGACGAGACGCGCTTCGGCGTGAGCGTCGCGAGCTTCCCGAGCTTCGGCAGCATCGCGAGCTTGTCCCAGAGCGTCTTCGGCGGCGCCGTCTTGAGGAGCGCCGCCAGCTCCTTCGCCGGGGCCTCGAGGTCGTCGGCCGAGAGCGCCCAGCTCGTCCGGCGCCGCGTGCCGAAGAGGTTCATGGCGACCGGGAAGGCGCCCGACGAGGGGCGCTCGAAGAGGAGGACGGGGCCGCCCTGCTTGGCGGCGCGGTCGGCGAGCGCCGCCATGTCGAGGGAGAGGTCGATGCGGTCCTTCACGCGGACGAGCTCCCCCGCCGCCTCGCAGCGGTCGAGGAACTCCCGGAGCGAACGATAGGGCATGAGGCGCGATTTCTACTCCGGCGGGCCCCCCGATTCAATCGACGGACCTCCGCCGGACGGGGGGGATCGTCAGTGGAGCGCCCCGGTGCGCCAGCCCGCCTCCCACGCCCCGTACTGCCCGGCGGGCATCGGCGTGCTGATGAAGTACCCCTGCGCGGCGTCGCAGCCCAGCGCGGCCAGCCGGTCCAGGATGGCCTTGCTCTCCACCCCCTCGGCGACGACGTCGAGGTCGAGGTCGTGCCCGAGGTCGATGGTCGAGCGGACGATCGTCGCCGAGTCCGGGCTGGTCAGGATGCCGGTGACGAAGGACTGGTCGATCTTCAGGGAGTCGACGGGCAGCTTCTGGAGGTAGGCGAGGCTGGAGTACCCGGTGCCGAAGTCGTCGATGAAGAGCTCGACGTCGAGGGCCTTGAGCGCCTTCAGCGTCTCCATCGCGCCGGCCGGATCGGCCATCAGGGCGCTCTCCGTCAGCTCGAACTGGATGCGCCCGGGGGCGATCCCCCAGGTCGTGAAGGCCCCGCGGATCGCGTCGAGGAGGCCGGGGTCGCGCAGGTCCTGGGCGGAGAGGTTGACGGAGAGCGGCCAGTCGAGCCCATCCTCGTGCCACGCCCAGCTCTGGCGGCACGCCGCCTCCAGCACCCAGCGCGTCAGCGGCGTGATGATCCCCCCGTGCTCCGCCAGCTTGATGAAGTCGCCGGTCTGGAGCATGCCGTGCTGCGGGTGGCGCCACCGCACCAGCGCCTCGGCCCCGCATGCCGCGCCGGTGGCGATGTTCACCTTGGGCTGGCAGTAGAGGAGCAGCTCGTCGCGCTCGATGGCGCGGCGCAGGTCGCCCATCAGGGCGAGCCGCCGGGTCGCCTCCTGGTCGATGCCCCCCTCGTAGACCAGGTACCCGGCGCTCGCGCGCCGGGCCCCGAAGGCCGCGACCTTGGCGCGCCGGATCAGGACGTCCGCGTCGGCGCCGTGGCCGGGGTAGAGGGCGATCCCGACGCTCGCCCGCGCGGCGACGGAGAGCCCCGAGAGCTCCACCGGGGCGTCGATCGCGGCGACCAGCCCCCGGGCGAGGCGCGCCGCCCCCTCCGCGCCGCCGCCGCGGAGCAGGAGGGCGAGCTCGGCGTCGCCGACCCGGGCGACGGTCTCCCCCGGCGGCGCGAGCCCGACGACCCGCCGCGCGACCTCCTGGATCAGCGCGTCGGACGCCGGGTCGCCGAGCGTGTCCCCGATCTCGTCGAAGCGATCCAGGTCGACGTGGAGCAGCGCCAGGGAGCGGCGCTCCTTCGCCGCCGCCGCGAGCGCGTCCCCCAGCGCGTCGCGCAGGGCGACGCGGTTGGGCAGGCCGGTCAGCTCGTCGCGGTAGGCGAGCCGCTCGATCAGCGCCTGCGCCTCCGCCTGCCGGGCGCGGGCGCGGAGGTTCCCGATCCCGTAGGCGAGGTCGTCGGCCAGCTCGGCGAGGAGCCGGACCTCCTCCGCGTCGAACGCGTCGGGCTCGGCGGCGGCCACCGTCAGCGCACCGATCACCCGGCCGTCCACCCGCAGCGGGAAGGCGCTCACCGCCTCGCACCCCTGCTCGAGGAGGGCGCGGATCCCCTCCGGCCACGGCAGGTAGCTCGGGTCGCTGCGGAGGTTCCTCCCGATCACCGGCTCGCCGGTCCGGATCGCCGTGCCCGTCGCGACGCGCCCCTGGGGCGTGTCCGACCAGGTGAGATCCCGCAGCACGGGATCGACGCCGGCCGAGGCCGCCCACCGGACGCTCCGGGCGGCGTCGGTCTGCGCGTAGCCCACGGCCGCCAGCCGGAAGCCCCCCTGCTCCACGAGGACGCGGCACATCTGGCCGAGCAGCGCCGGCTCGTCCGACGCGCGCAGCAGCATCCGGTTCCCTGCGCTCAGGGTCCGGTAGGCGCGCGCGAGCCGCTCGTCGCAGCCCGCGCTCCGCCGGGGTTCCGAGGTGGCAGCCATCGCCGCACCTCCTCCGAGGGCCAGCCCCTCACCGATGATACTAGCCGCCCGTTGGACGCCGAATCGCGGCCGCGGGTGACGCGGCCCCCATCGCGTGCGCCGTAGGAGGGGCCCCCCGCGGTCACGCCTCCGCCTCGGCCGCGATCCCCCAGCCCTTCAGCTTCCGCCAGAGCGTGGTCCGGCCGATTCCGAGGAGGCGGGCCGCCTCCTGCTGGGAGCCGCCCGCGCGCGCCAGCACGCGCAGGACGTGCTCGCGCTCGGCGTCCGCGAGCGTGAGCGGCTCGGCGCCGTCCGCGCCGGCCTCCCCGGCGCCGCCGGTCACCTCGTCCGGCAGGTGCGCGAGCTGGATCGTCCCGCCGCGCGCGAGCGCCGCCCCGTGCTTCACCGCGTTCCCCAGCTCGCGCACGTTCCCCGGCCATCCGTACGCGTGGAGCGCCTGCTCGGCCGCCAAGGAGAGGCCGGACGGGGGCCGCTTCTCGGCCGCCATCAGCGCGCGGGCGAGCGGGAGGATGTCGGCGCGCCGCTCGCGCAGCGGCGGGACGCGGAGCGAGAGCACCTTGAGCCGGTAGTAGAGATCCTCGCGGAACTGGCCGCGGGCGATGAGCGCCTTGAGGTCCCGGTGCGTGGCGCAGACGAACCGGACGTCGACGCCGAACGTCCGGGTGTCGCCGACGCGCCGGACCTCGCCCTCCTGCACGGCGCGCAGCAGCTTCGCCTGGAGCGGCAGCGGCATCTCCCCGATCTCGTCGAGGAAGAGCGTCCCGCCCGACGCCGCCTCGAGCAGCCCCTCCTTCGCGGTGGCGGCGCCGGTGAAGGCGCCGCGCACGTGGCCGAAGAGCTCGCTCTCGAGCAGCTCGCTCGGCACGGCGGCGACGTTCACCGCGACGAAGGGGCGGTCGCGGCGGGCGCCGTTGGCGTGGAGCGCGCGGGCGACGATCTCCTTGCCCGTGCCGCTCTCGCCGAAGACGACCACCGGCGCGTCGGCGTCGGCGAAGTCGCGCACGCGCAGCAGGACCGCCTTCATGGCGTCGCTCTCCGCCACCACGTGGGTGACCGAGCGGAGCGACTCGACGACGGTCTCCAATCCGCAGACGTCGCACCGGCACGGCTCTCCGTTGGGACCTCGCTCCATGTTCCACCTCGTTTCAGACTGAAACCTAATCGTGAGGGGCCAGCCATGCAACCTGCTGAAAACAGGTCGAGTCCTGGCTGGCCTCCCGCGTGCAATGTCATGGACACAGGAGGTCGACATGCTGACCCAGAGAAGTTTCGAGAAGCCCCAGATCGCGACGACCGACACCCTCGCCGCCATCGTCGCCCGCCACCCGGCGAGCGCCCGCGTCTTCCAGGCCCACCGCCTCGACTTCTGCTGCCACGGCGAGCAGACGCTCGAGGAGGCGCTCCGCGGGCGGCCCGAGCGCGCCGAGGCGATCCTGGGCGAGGTGGAGGATGCCGTCCGCTCGCTCGACCGCGAGGTCGTGGCCGAGGACGTCGCCTCGCTCTCCACCGCCGCCCTCGTCTCGCGGATCATCGAGCGCCACCACGGGTTCCTGCGGCGCCAGCTGCCCGCGATCGCGCCCCTCGCCGAGAAGGTCGCCCGCGTCCACGGCGAGCACAACCCGAAGCTCATCGAGGTCGCCGCCGCCTTCGAGGAGCTCCGGCGCGCCGTCGAGCCCCACCTCGACGAGGAGGAGCAGGTCCTCTTCCCGGCGCTCATGGCGCGCCACCCGGACCCGGCGGCCGCCGCCGGCGGGCTCGGCCGGATGTTCGAGGACCACCTCGTGGTCGGCCGGCTGATCGGCCACCTGCGCGAGCAGACCGACGACTATCGGACGCCGGAGTGGGGCTGCCGCAGCTACCGCCTGCTGATGTCCGAGCTCGAGGACCTCGAGACCGACCTGCTCCGCCACGTCCACCTGGAGAACCACGTCCTCATGCCGAGGTTCGTGGAGCGCCACTGACCGCCTTCCGCCGCACCCGACGCAACCCCCACGAGCGCCGCGCCCCGCGCGCGGCCGAGGAGAGCAGGACATGAGCATCCGACCGGAGTCGAACCTCACCTGGACCGAGATCCTGATGAAGGACCACGAGATGACCGAGCGGGTCTTCGCCGCGGCCGAGAAGGCCTTCGCGGACGCGGCCCCGCCGACGCCGGGGTTCGTCGCGAACCTCCGCGAGTACCTCGTCACCTACGTCGACCGCTGCCACAACCAGAAGGAGGAGCGGGCCCTCTTCCCGCTCCTCGCGCAGCGCGGCATCCCGACCGAGGGCGGGCCGGTCGCCGTGATGCTCGTCGAGCACGGCCAGGCGCGCGCGCTGGTGGAGCGCATCGACGCGGCCGCGAAGGGCTACGTCGACGGCGACCGGGGGCGGCTCCCGGAGCTCAAGGAGGCCTTCGCGGCCTACGCCGCGCTCAACAAGCCGCACTACTGGAAGGAGAACGACATCCTCTACCCGCTGGCGAACCGCGTCCTCTCGCCGGAGGACGCCGTGGAGCTGGTCGACGAGATCGAGGAGATCGAGCAGGAGCTGGGCCCCTCGACGCGCGAGCGGTACTGGAGGCTCGCCGAGGAGATCGTCTCGCTCGTGGAGCTGAAGGATCTCTCCTGGGGGCTCGCCCCCGAGGTGCTCGCCGCGATCCTCAACACGCTCCCGATCGAGCTCTCCTTCGTCGA
>DATIVK010000200.1:0-4231 GCA_035465955.1 Anaeromyxobacteraceae bacterium
TAGGCTCTTCCTTCCCGGGCTCCTCGGTCTTCGCCTCCCCCGACTTCGCCGCCGCGGCCTCGGCGGCCTTGCGATCCTCGCGCGCGGCCTGACGGACGGCGTCGAGCAGCTCGTCGTGGTCGCGGCGCAGGCCGTCGTAGCGGCGCCGGAGCTCGGCGTAGCGGTCGTTCGCGAGCTCCAACTCGCCCTTCTGCACCATGAAGACCCGGCGCTCGGTCTCGAGCCGCCCCTTCGACTTCCGCGCGTCGGCCTCGAGCTCCGCCACCTTGCGGCGCGCCTCGCTCGCCTTGGCCTCGGCCTTCTCCGCGCGCTCGTTCGCGGCCGCCACCGCCGCGGCGTCCGGCGTCGGCTCCGGCCTCGGCGCGGGCGCGGGCGCCTGCGCGCGCCGCTCGGCGTCCGCGCGCAGCCGATCGACCTGCTCCCTGGCCTTCCCCAGCTCCTTCTCCGCGGCGCGCACCCGCTCCGCCTGGTGCTCCGCCTCGGCCCGCGCCTCCGCGAGCCGGGAGCTCACCTTGTCGAGCTCCTCGCGGACCGCCTGGGCGCCACCGAGCCGCTTCGAGGCCTCCTGCTGCTCGAACGCCTTCTTCTTGGCCGCCGCCAGCTCCGCGCGCAGCCCGGACGCCTCCTCGCGGCGGTCCTTCGCCTCGGCGCGGGCCTCGCGCTCGGACTTGCGCGACGCCTCGAGCTCCCCCTCGAGCCGCCGGACGTCCTCGGTCCGCGAGGTGAGCGCCGCGCGGCTTCCGCGCGAGACGAGGAAGAAGGCGACCGCGACCACGACCGCGGCGAGGGTGAGGACGGGCATGACGTTTTCCATGCGGCGCGGGCTCCGGGAGGGGGTCCCCATGGCTATCCCGGAATCGTCGCCTTGTGAAGCGGGGCGGTCTGAGGGATGTTCCCCCGCGCACGTGCTGCGACGACTCGCCACCCGGATCTTCCTCGCCTTCGCGGTCGCCCTCTGCGCGTTCGGCGCCGTCGCCGGCTTCGGGGCGCTGCGGCTGCACGGCCTCGGGCGGGAGCTGAGGCTCCTCTCGGGGGCCTACCTCCCCCTGACCCGCGTCGCGGCGCAGCTCGAGGTGAAGGAGTGGGCGAGCCCGCGCGCGCTCGAGGCCCGGGTGCTCGACCCTGGCGCGCGGCGCGCATGGCTCCCGGTGGTCCGGGCGCAGTTCCCGGCCTTCGTCCGGGAGAAGATCGAGGAGGGGCGCCGCATCGTCCAGGAGGCACGCCCCCAGGCGGGCGGGGACGACGCGCGCTTCCTCGACGACGTCGCCGCCCGCCTCGGCGGCCTCGCCACCCGCTGGGCGGAGTACGACCGCGCCGCCGGGGCGCTCTTCGACGCCCTCGAGCGCGGCGCCGCGGCGGACGAGGTGGACGCGCGGATCCAGAGCGTCCGGACGCTCGAGAAGTCGCTCTCGCTCGACGCGAAGCTGCTCCGGGCGGCGCTCGAGAGCCGGGTGGGCGACCGCTTCGTGGCGGCGGAGCGGGCGGAGGCCCGCACGGTGGCGCTCATCGCCCTCTGGTCGCTCGTGGCCCTCGCCATCGGCGTCGGCGCCGCGCTCGTCTCCCAGCGGCTGCTGGCGCCGATCCAGCGGCTCACCGAGGGGGTCAAGGCGGTGGCCGCGGGCGACCTCTCGCGCGAGGTGGAGGTGAGCGGGTCCGACGAGCTGGGCGTGCTGGCGCGGGAGTTCAACGCGATGGCCGCCTCGCTCGACCGCCAGCAGCGCGACCTGCGCAACGCGGAGCGGCTCGCCGCCGTCGGCCGGATCTCGGCCCAGATCACCCACGAGATCCGGAACCCCCTGAACGCGATCGGCCTGAACGCCGAGCTGCTCTCGGAGGAGCTCGCGCGCCTCTCGCCGCCGCCCCGCGAGGCCGCGCAGCTCGTCGCGGCCATCTCGCGCGAGGCGGACCGGCTGGAGGGGGTGGCCGAGGAGTACCTCAAGTTCGCCCGGCTCCCGCGCGCGACCCCGACCTCGCTCGACCTCGACGAGCTGGTGGGGAGCCTCCTCGACTTCCTCGCGGCCGAGCTCGCGGCGGCGAAGGTGACCGTGGAGCGCGACCTCGCGGCGGGGCTCCCGCCGGTGACCGGCGACGAGGCCCAGCTGCGGGCGGTGGTCCACAACCTCGTCCGGAACAGCCGCGAGGCGATGCCGGGCGGGGGGACGCTGACGGTCCGGACGCGGCAGGCCGATGGGGGGGTGGACCTCGTGGTCGCTGACACCGGCGGGGGAATGCCCCCCGAGGTTCTGGCCCACGTCTTCGAGCCGTTCTACACGACGAAGGAGCGCGGCACCGGCCTCGGCCTCGCGTACGCGAGGAGGGTGGTCGCCGAGCATGGCGGGACGATCCGATGCGAGAGCACCCTGGGACGCGGCACCGTATTCACCCTCCGCCTGCCGTCGGCGGCATGATCGATCGCCGCTTCGGCGACGCCGACCGGGCGCGGCTGCCAAACGGCGTGAGGGTCCTCACCGTCCCCGCGCCCGCCCTCCGGACCGCGATGATCGCCGTCTACGTCCGCGCCGGCTCCCGGCACGAGGCGCGGCCGGTGAACGGCGTCTCGCACTTCCTGGAGCACCTCTTCTTCCGCGGCTCGGAGGGCTACCCCGACAGCAACGCCCTGAACGCGCTGGTCGAGGGGGTGGGCGGGAGCCTCAACGGCCTCACGGCCCGCGACCACGGCTGCTACTACACCCCCATCCACCCGAGCAGCGTCGGCACGGGGCTCGCCATCCTCGGGGACCTCCTCCGCCGCCCGCTCCTGCGCGACGTCGCGATCGAGCGCGAGATCATCCTCGCCGAGATCCTCGACGAGGTGGACGCGGACGGTCGCGACATCGACCCCGACAACATCGCCAAGCGCCTCGCCTTCGGGCGCCACCCGCTCGGCTACAAGATCGCCGGGACCCGCGGCGGCGTGCGCCGGCTGCGCGAGCGCGACTTCCGCGAGCACCACGCCCGGTGCTACACCGGCGCGAACCTGGTGGTCGCCGTGGCCGGGCCGGTCCGCCCCGCCGAGGTGAACGCGCTCGCCGAGGAGCACTTCGGCCGCTTCCCGAAGGGGCGGGCCACGACCGAGGCGCCGCCGCCGCGTTGGCCGGCCGGCCCGAGGATCCAGTGGATCGACCACGACGACGCGCAGGTCGAGCTGGAGCTCTGCTTCCCCTGCCCGCCCGAGCACCACCCCGACTTCCCGGTCCACCTCTGCCTGCGCCGCCTCCTCGACGACGGGCTCTCGTCGCGGCTGCCGTTCGAGGTGGTGGAGCGGCGCGGGCTCGCCTACTCGCTCCACGCGAGCATCGACACCTTCGCCGACGCCGGCCTCCACGTCGTCGACGGGGCGTGCGCCCCGTCCAAGGCGAGCCGGACGCTCGCCGAGATCCTGAACGTCCTCGGGCGGCTCTCCGCCGAGCCGGTGCCGGTGGAGGAGCTCCGCCGCGCGCAGCGCCGCCACCGGATCCAGCTCGAGTTCTCCCTCGACAGCGCCGCCGACCTCGTCGGCTGGTGGGGCACCGGCGAGGTGGTGGCGGGGCCCGAGCGCTTCGAGGACCGCTGCCGGCGCGTCGAGGCCGTGAGCGTCGCCGACGTCCAGCGCGTGGCGCGCGAGACCTTCACGCGCTCGAAGCTCGTCGCGGTGCTCGTCGGGTCGTCGCCGAAGCGCGAGCGCGCCGCCCTCGAGCGGCTCCTCGAGCGCGCCGACGCGCTGCCGGCCTAGTACGCCCCGACCCGCGCCCCCGCGCCCGCGAGGAGGGCGCGCAGCCCCTCGGCCGCGTCGCTCCCCTCGAAGGCGAAGCCGGCGGGGGCCGAGCGCAGCACGGCCGGCGTCCGCTCCTCGGAGGGGCCGCAGACGACGACCGGCAGCTTCAGGGTCCGCGCCAGCTCGTCGAGCAGCGGCGCGTGCGCGTCGGCCGGCAGGAGGACGAGCGCGCCGACGGCGCCGGAGGCGAACGGGCGCCAGAGCGGCAGGAACGCGGGCTCGCCGGGCAGCCCGACCAGGTCCACGCGCACGCCGTCGCCCAGCGAGATCCGGCCGAGCGTGCCGAAGCCGTTCGCCTCGCCGCCCTCGACGGGGGCGAAGCCGGGGACGGTGGCGAACCGGCTGAGCGCCGCCTTGCGCGCCAGCGGCCCGCCGCCCGCGACGACCACCTTCCCCACGGTCTGCGCGCCGCTCGACCGGCCGCGCGCGATGCGCGCCCGGAGGGCGTGGAGCTCGTGGGGCGCGAGCATCGGCGCC
>DATIVK010000201.1:0-3034 GCA_035465955.1 Anaeromyxobacteraceae bacterium
CCCCTCGACGCGCGAGCGGTACTGGAGGCTCGCCGAGGAGATCGTCTCGCTCGTGGAGCTGAAGGATCTCTCCTGGGGGCTCGCCCCCGAGGTGCTCGCCGCGATCCTCAACACGCTCCCGATCGAGCTCTCCTTCGTCGATCACGAGGACCGGGTCCGCTACTTCTCCCACGAGCGGGGCGAGAAGATCTTCGCCCGCTCGCGCGGGGCCATCGGGACGGAGGTGCAGAACTGCCACCCGCAGCGCAGCCTCCACATGGTCAACCAGATCCTGGAGGACTTCCGCGCGGGGCGGCGGAGCGTGGCCGAGTTCTGGATCGACATGGGGCCCCGGAAGATCCACATCCGCTACTGGGCCGTCCGCGACGACGCCGGGAGGTACCTGGGCTGCCTCGAGACGGTGCAGGACGTCACCGGCATCCAGAAGCTGACCGGCCAGAAGCGGCTGCTCGACACGGCCGCGTAGCGGGCGAGACGCGGGGCGGAGGCGCCGCCCCCGTCAGTCAGAACGCCCGCTCGGTCAGCGTCCCCGCCGCCTCGCGGAGGGCGCGGCGGTGGATGCCGTCGGGGACCCGCTCGAGCGCGGCGAGGGCGTCGCGGGTCTGCTCGCGCGCCATCGCGCGCGCCGCCTCGACGCCCCCCGTCCGCTTCACCGCGGCGATCACCTCGCCGGCGACGGCCTCGGTCTCGGCCTTGCCCTCGACGAGGAGCGCGAGCCGCTCGCGCAGCCTCGGCTCGGCCTCGACGGCGCGGATGAGCGGCAGCGTGGCCTTTCCCTCGACGAGGTCGCTGCCGAGCCGCTTCCCCAGGAGCCCCGGGTCGGCCGCGTAGTCGAGCGCGTCGTCGACGAGCTGGAAGGCGATCCCGATCCCCTCGCCGAAGCGGACGAGCGCCGCGGGGATGTCGCCGGTGGCGCCCGCCGCCCACGCGCCGGCCGCCGCGGCCCAGCCGAACAGGGAGGCGGTCTTGCCGATGACGACGTTCAGGTAGTCCCGCTCGGTCGCCTTGAACGACCCGCGCAGCGTGAGCTGGAGGACCTCGCCCTCCACGAGCCGGCGCATCGTGAGGAGCAGCGGCGGCAGCGCGTGCTGCCGCGCCCCGGAGTCCGCGACGATCTCGAGGGCGCGCGTGAGGAGCCAGTCGCCCGCGAGGACCGAGACCGAGTTCCCCCAGATGACGCGCGAGGCGTCCTGGCCGCGGCGCGTCGGGCTGTCGTCGATGACGTCGTCGTGGAGCAGGGTGGCCGAGTGGGTCAGCTCGGCCGCGACGGCGTAGGGCACGGCGCGCTTCATCTCGGCGCCACAGGCGCCGCAGGCGAGGAGCGACACCATCGGCCGGATCCGCTTCCCGCCGGCGGAGACGAGGTGGCGGGCCGCGGCCTGCAGCCGCGCCTCGGCGTCCCGCGTCGCGTGCGTCAGCTCCTGCTCGAGGGCGCCGAGCGTCTCGAAGAGGTCGGGGACGCCGGCGAGGGCCGCCTGGGCGCGCTCGGGCCGGGCGCCGCGCTCGGCGGTCGCCGTGAGCTGCTGAACCGTCTCGCGATCGCTGGTCACCCCTTCCTCCCGAACTCCGCCATGAAGTCGGCGAGGGCGTCGACCCAGGCGGGCTCCACCGCGTTGTAGAGCGAGACGCGGATCCCGCCCACCGACCGGTGCCCCTTGAGCCCGATCATCCCGGCCTTCTTCGCCTCCCTGGCGAAGCGCTCCTCGTCGGCCTCCGTCGGCAGGCGGAACACGACGTTCATGAGCGAGCGGCTCTCGCGCTCGACCGGGCAGCGGAAGACCCCGGGCTGCGCGTCGATGGCCGCGTAGAGCCGTGCCGCCTTCTTCCGGTTGCGCGCCTCCATCGCGTCGAGCCCGCCGGTGCTCCGGAGCCAGGCGAGGACGTTGCGGACCATGTAGATCCCGAACGTCGGCGGCGTGTTGTAGAGCGACTTGTTGTCGGCGTGGGTCCGGAGCTGGAAGATCTTCGGGATGTCCTTGCGGCCGGCCGCGATCAGGTCCTTGCGGACGATCGCCACCACCACGCCCGACGGCCCGATGTTCTTCTGCGCCCCCGCGTACACGGCGCCGAACCTCGAGACGTCGAACTTGCGCCAGAGGAAGTCGCTCGACATGTCGGCGACGAGGGGCACCGCGCCGGCCGCCACCGGGAACGGGCGCGCCGGGTCGGCGGCGAACTGGACGCCGTGGATCGTCTCGTTGGTCGTGAAGTGGAGGTAGGCGGCCGAGGGGTCGGGCTTGAGGTCGCCCGCGACCGCCACCCGCGTCCAGGTCCGGGCCTTGCCTTCGCCGGTGCCGGTGTCCCCCGCGACGTGGACCTGCGCCCCGAGGAGGTTGGCCGAGTGGCGCGCCTCGCCCCAGGCCTTCTCGCCCCAGACGCCGGTCAGGACGTAGTCGGCGCTCCGCCCCTTCTCGAGGAGGTTCATCGGGAGGAGGGCGAAGAAGGCCGAGGCGCCGCCCTGCAGGAAGAGCACGTCGTGCGTGTCGGGGATGCCGAGCAGCTCGCGCGCGAGGGCGATCGCCTCGTCGTGGACCGCCTCGTACTCCTTGCCCCGGTGGCTCTGCTCCATCACCGACATGCCCGTGCCGGCGAAGTCGAGCAGCTCGTCGCGAGCCCGCTCGAGGGCCGGCAGGGGAAGGGCGGCGGGACCTGCGCTGAAGTTCATGGTGCGCGACATCGGTTTCTCGGCCTCCAGAAGGTGGGCCCGCGTCGGCGGGCCGCTCGTACCGCTACGGGCACGGGCCCCGGCTGTCAAGCGAACCTGCGACGCCCGCCTTCGCGCGAGGTGATACGCTTCGGGGCGAGGCCAAGCCCCGGGTGGGGACGCCGTCCGCGATGCCACAACTCTCGACCGACTCGCCCCGCTGGGACGCGCCCGGCCTCCAGGTGGCCCCGCGGCTCGCGCGCGTCCCGTGGTGGGCCGCGCTCGCGGCGTTCGCGGCCCTCGCGTGGCTCCTCGCCGTCGCCCCGCGGCGGCTCGCCGTCGCCCCGGGGTCCCCGGCCGTCGTCTGGCCGATCGCCGGCCTCTTCCTCC
>DATIVK010000202.1:0-6327 GCA_035465955.1 Anaeromyxobacteraceae bacterium
ATCGTCGACATTGCTTCCCCCCGGGTGGCGCCCGTCGAGCCGCCACCCTCCACGCGAGCCGCGAAGGATCCTGGCGTCTGCTCCAGCGCCGCGGCCGACCTGTCGGCCGCGAGCGCGCGCATTTGACCCCGAGTCCGCGCCCCGCGCAAGCGGCGTCGTTCACCCTCGGTACGTCGCGCCGCCGCGGCCAGGGGACGGGCCGTGCTCGAAGCGGCAGCGCTACCTCACCCCTGCCCTCCGCTCTCATCAACGCGCCCCGGGCTCCGCCCCTCCAGCAGCTGCGCCTTGACCCACTCGGCGTCCTTCATGATCAGCGTCGTCGGGTGCGGCACCGCCGGCCGGCCACGCAGCCTCCCGAGCCGGTGCACGAGCCTCGAGCAGGCGCGCACCAGGGAGGGGGGCTTCCGGGGCCCGGGGCGCGGAAAGGTGAACCCTGCGAGCTTCCTCGGCGTGAACAGGTGCAGATCGCAGCCGTTGGAGTGGAAATAGCAGCCGAACCTCTCGGCGAGGCTCCGGAGGGCCTTCTCCGTGTAGAACGAGATGTGCTGGCCGTGCAGCTCGGCCAGGTACCACCACTCCCGCAGCTCACTCGCGTCCGCCCGCGGCTGCAGGAACGTGGAGAACAGCAGGTTCTTGCTGAGCGAGAACAGCTCCTCCAGCTCCTTGATGGGGTCCTCGAAGTGCTCGAAGACCTCGAAGCTCGTCAGGAGCTCGAAGTTGCGCTCCTTCCTCGGCAGGTCCGACACGTCGAAGTACCGGGCGAAGATGTTCTCCGCGTACTTGTCGTATCGGTAGAAGTCGAAGCCCTTGTCACGCATGTGCCGCACGAACACGCCGTGCGCCCCGCCGTAGTCCACGAACCTCCCCGCGGGGTCGAAGCACCGCATGATCAACTGCTCCGTCACGTCGCCGAAGGCCAGCGGCCTCGCCACCAGGCCGGTGTCGAACGCGTCGCTCGAGGATCCGTACGTCTCCTGGAGCCAGTACGGCCTCTCGGTCTGCATGAACCCGCAGTCCCGACACTGAAAGAACGCGACGTCGTACTTCGACAGGATCGTCTTCGTGAAGACGAAGCGGGAGGACGCACCACACGTCTTGCACTGCGCGTCGGGCATGCTCATGGATGGGCCTGGGTCGCTTGGATGGACCAACGCGGGGGAGGGTGGGGGGCGCGAATGGGCTTTCGCACGACAAGGTCGCCCGCCGCAAGCCCGGAACGGCTCCACGGGGACGCGCTCCTCCTTTCCCCCCCTGCTACCGCCTCCGCTTCCTCCCCGCCAATTCGGCCGGGCCGACGGCGCCGTCGCCGAAGCGGTCGCGGAGCGCGTCGACGGCGGCGTTGAGGGCGCGCCGCCGCCTCGCCTCGGGATCCTCCGCCGGCGGCGCGGCGAAGAGGCCGAGCTGGCCGCCGGCGGGGGCGGCGGAGGCTCCGGCCGGCACCAGGCCGGAGACCGAGATGCCGGTGAGCCGGATGGGGCGGGCCAGGTCGACGCGGTCGAGCTGGCCGCGCGCGGCGTGGAAGATCGCCCGGTCGTCGTCGGTCGGGACGGCGAGCGTCGTGCGGCGCGTCACGAGCGTGAAGTCGGCGTACTTCACCTTGAGCGTGACGACGTCCCCCTCGATCCCGGCGCCGCGCAGGCGGCGCCCCACGCGGACCGCCTGCGCGAGCAGCTCGCGCGAGAGCGCCTCCCGGCCGGTGAGGTCCTCCTCGAACGTGTCCTCGGCGCCGACGCTCTTCGCCTCCTCGTCGGGCGTGACCTCGCGCGGATCGTCCCCCACCGCGAGCGCCTTGAGATGCTGCGCCGCGCTCCCGCCCACCGCCGCGGCCACGGCCGACGCGGGCAGCCGCGCCAGGTCGCCGATCGTGACGGCGCCGATCCGGCGGAGCGCCCGCTCGGTGACGGGCCCCACGCCCCAGAGCCGCGCGATCGGCAGCGGCGCGAGGAAGGCGGCCGTCCCCCCCGGCGGGACCTCGACCAGGCCGTCGGGCTTCCCGACGTCGGTGGCGATCTTGGCGGCGAACTTCACGTCCGCGATCCCCGCGGAGACGGCGAGCCCGCACTCCTCACGGACGGCGCGCTTCACGGCGCGGGCGACGTCGGCGCCCGACCCGTGGAGCGCGCGGCTCGCGGTGACGTCGAGGAAGGCCTCGTCGAGCGAGAGCCCCTCCACGAGCGGCGTGTAGCGCCGGAAGATCCCGAAGACGCGGTCGGAGAGCTCGGAGTACCGGCCGAAGCGGGGCGGCAGGAAGATCCCCTCGGGGCAGAGCCGCAGCGCGCGCGCCGTCGGCATGGCCGAGCGCACGCCGAACCTCCTCGCCTCGTAGCTGGCGGCGCAGACGACCCCCCGCCCGCTCGTGCCGCCCACGATCACCGGGCGGCCCCGCAGCTCCGGGCGATCGAGCTGCTCCACCGACGCGAAGAAGGCGTCGAGATCCAGGTGGACGATCGTGCGGAGGCGCTCCACGGCTGGAACTTACTACCTCCGCGCCCCCACGCCGCCCCCACGGGGACCCCCACAAGGGTCAGCACCCGGTCCCCGAGAAGGTCGGGATTGCAGGCGGTAGCGTGCCTTCACTTTGCCTTGATCAAGTCCGGAGCGGTCGTTAACTGGATCGAGCGTGGACACCTCACTTCCAATGGAGCACACCCAGCACCCAGCCCGACCGAGCGTCGCAGAGCGGATCCGGGACGCCGCACGCGAGGAGTACGCGCTGCGCGGGTTCCACGGGGCGCGGGTCCAGCGGATCGCGCGCGCGGCGGGCTGCAACGTCGCCATCATCTATCGCCACTGGACCTCCAAGGAGACCCTCTACGTCGACATCCTGAAGTCCGCCTGGCTCACGGCGGCCCGGGAGATCGAGGAGTCGCTGGAGGCCGGCGACGGCGGCAAGCGCAGCGGCGCGATCGAGCTCTTCGCCGACGCGCTCTTCCGTGACCCGCTGGGGGCACAGATCCTGGTGCGCGAGTACCTCGACGGCGCTCCCCACATCCAGAAGCTCGCCGAGAAGGAGCCGGCGCTCCTGGAGCCCCTCCGGCGCGCCACCGAGTCCTTCGCGGCGGGCGACTGGCGCCGCCACGCCGCCGAGCTGGTGCTGCACGGCCTGCTGCGGGGCGGCGGCCCGCCGGCGCAGGAGGAGACCTTCACCGATTCAGGGTAGCGGGGGCCGTCCCTCCCTCGTCCCTCTCGATCCGGTCCGGCGCACCGTCGTCGGGCCGGATCGTCTTTTTGCACCGCGCGCACTTTCGGGTTCCCCGGCGCGGGCGTAATGTCGCGCGCCATGCGAGCCGACGTCGTCGTGGTGGGCGCGGGCGTGCAGGGCTGTGGCGTCGCCCTGCGCCTCGCCCAGGCAGGCAAGTCCGTCATCGTCCTCGAGAAGTCGATCCCCGGCGCCGAGGCCTCCAGCGCCGCGGGCGGCATCCTCTCCCCCGGGGTGGAGGCCGAGCACCCCGGCCCGTTCTACGATCTCTGCCGCGCCTCCCTGGCGCGCTACGAGCCCTTCGCGCGCGAGCTGGAGCGGCTCACCGGCATGCCCGTCGGCTTCCGCGACGGCGGCACGCTCGAGGTGGCGCTCGACCCCGAGCACGCCGACATCCTCGCCGCGCGCGCGGCCATCCTCGAGAAGCACTCGCTCCCCGTGGAGGTGCTCGACGACCTCGAGGTCCGCCGGCTGGAGCCGGGGATCTCCCCGCAGGCGCGCGGCGCCCTCTACTTCCGCGACGAGAGCTCGCTCGATCCGCGCCTCTTCGGGCGCGCCCTCTCCATCGCGGCGATGAAGGCGGGCGCCAGGTTCCTCACCGGGACGGTGAAGCGGATCCGGACCGACGGCGGGCGCGCCTCGGGGGTCGACCACGAGTCCGGCCGCATCGACGCCGACGCGGTCGTCCTCGCGGCGGGGAGCTGGAGCCTGCTCGTGGAGGGCCACAACCTCCCCGAGAGCTCGGTCCGCCCCATCCGCGGCCAGATCGCCCTCCTCGACACCCGCCCGCCGCTCCTCACCCGCGTCGTCTTCTCCGGGAAGGGCTACGTCGTGCCGCGCGGCGATGGGCGGATCCTGTGCGGCTCCACCATGGAGGAGGTCGGCTTCGACAAGCGGGTCACGGCGGGTGGCCTGAAGCGCGTCCTCGAGATCGCGACCGAGATCGCCCCCGACCTCGCGAAGGCGCCGGTCATCGAGACCTGGGCCAACTTCCGGCCCGGGAGCCCGGACGGCGCGCCGATCCTCGGCTCCGGGACGCTCCCGGGGCTCTTCTACGCCACGGGCCACACGCGCAACGGGATCCTGCTCGCCGCCATCACCGCGGACGCGGTGAGCGCGGCGGTCCTCGGCAGGCCCGTCCCGGTCGACCTCGCCCCGTTCTCTCCCTCGCGCTTCGCCGCCGCCCGCTGACGTGGCGCGCCCCCACCTCATCGCGCTCTGCCTGGCGCTGGCGGCGGGGTGCGCCCGCTCGTCGGCCTCGCCTCCCGCCGCGAAGGCGGCGCCGCAGCTCGCGCAGGAGGCGGAGGAGGCGCTCGATCGCGGCGACGCCGAGCGCGCGCTCGCGCGGGCCGACGAGGGGCTCCGGGCGATCGAGGTCCCTCCCCGGGCGCCCCAGCCCGACCGTGCCCTCGCGGTGAGGCTCCTCGTGGCCGCCGCCTCCGCGGAGACCGACCTGGGGCGCGCCGACCTGGCGCTCCCCCGCGCGGAGCGCGCGGTCCGGATGGCGCCCGACGATCCCGACGCCGCCTGGAGCCGGGCGATCTGCCTCTGGGAGCTCTGCCGCTTCGACGACGCCGAGGCCGCGCTCCGCAGGACGCTGGCGCTGGGGCCCGACGACGCCTGGGCCCTGCACCACCTGGGGCTCGCCGCCGAGCGGCGGGGCGACGCGAAGGGGGCGCAGGAGCTCTTCGCGAGGGCGCGCCGGCTCCGCCCGGAGGACTTCCCGCCGGAGGTGCCGGTGGACGCCGCGGCCTTCGCCGCCGAGGTGAAGCGCGCCGTCGCGACGCTGGGCGAGGCCGATCGACGGGCCCTCGCCTCCGTGCCGCTCGAGCTCGCCGACCTCCCGGCGACCGAGGACCTCGTCGCCGTCGAGCCGCCGCTCTCACCCGGCATCCTGGGGCTCTTCCGCGGCCCCCCCGAGGACGAGCCCTGCCTCCCGGACGACGGGCCGGTCTGCCGCTCCATCGTCCTCTACCGGAAGAACCTCGCCCGCTTCGCCCGGGACCGGCGCGAGCTCGACCAGCAGATCCGGGTGACCCTGCTCCACGAGCTCGGCCACCTCCATGGCGAGGACGACGAGTCGCTCCGCCGCCACGGGCTCGAGTAGGGGTAGGATGGCCGGCGCATGGCCGGCACTTTTATCGGGAGCGGATCCCCGACCCCCGACGTCCAGGTCGGCTCGACCCTCGGCAGCTACGAGGTCACCGGGCTCCTGGGCGAGGGGGCGATGGGGCGCGTCTACCGGGCGCGCCACGCCCGGCTGGGGCGCGAGGTGGCGCTCAAGGTGCTCCACCCGGAGCTCGTCGCGCGCCCCGACGTCGTCCAGCGCTTCTTCCGCGAGGCGCGCGTGGTCAACGACATCGACCACGAGCACATCGTGGAGGTGTCCGACTTCGTCGAGCAGCCCGGCCTCGCCTACCTCGTGATGGAGCTCCTCGACGGCGAGTCGCTGCGCGCGATCTTCGACCGCCGCGACCGCCCCTACCCCGGCGTCGAGCGGATCGTCGGCATCCTGCGGCAGGTCTGCGCGGCGCTCGGCGCGGCCCACGCGAAGGGGGTCGTCCACCGGGACCTGAAGCCCGACAACGTCTTCCTGGTGCAGCGCGACGGCGCCGACTTCGTGAAGGTGCTCGACTTCGGCGTCGCGAAGCTCCACGACGCCGGCGACCTGTCGGCGACGGCGACGGGCATGATCCTCGGCACCCCGAACTACATGGCGCCCGAGCAGGCGCTCGGCCGCGACGTCACGGCGGCGACCGACGTCTGGGCCGCGGGGGTCGTCCTCTACGAGGCGCTGGCCGGCGCCCTCCCCTTCAAGGGTGCGAGCTTCGTGGAGCTGGCGAACCAGATCCGGATCCGGCCGCCGGCGCCGCTGCCGGCGACGACGCCGGCCGGCGAGCCGATCCCGGCCTGGCTCGGCGAGGTGGTCGCGAGGTGCCTGGAGAAGAAGCCGTCCGACCGCTTCGGCTCGATGGAGGCGCTGGGGGAGGCGCTCGCGGCCGGTGGCCCGCTGCGCGCCGCGCGCTCGCCTCGCCGGCTGGTCGGCGGCGCGGCGGCGGTGGCGCTCGCCGCCCTGCTCGTGGGGCTCGCGGTGCGCTGGGATCTCCCGGGGCGCACCCGACACACGT
>DATIVK010000203.1:0-16590 GCA_035465955.1 Anaeromyxobacteraceae bacterium
GTGAACCTGGACGGCGTCTCGGACTGGTCCAACCCCTTCTTCGCCGACCTGATCAAGCAGGGTCGCCCCTGGAACGCCATCGGCAGCCTCTCGACCCCCGTCCCCGTCGACGCCAACGGCTGGCCCACCGGCGACGCCCAGATCGTCATCGCCACCCCGCCCGCGATGGTCGCCCGCGCCGAGCCCTACAAGCTCTCCTTCCTCGGCAACGCCACGGTGACCGCGCTCGGCGGCCAGGTCGCCAACAAGGTCTACGACGCCGCCGCCAACACCACCACCGCCGACGTCTACATCACGGCCCCCGACCCCGCCCAGCCGCACCGCAACGGCAACTTCTTCCTCTCCTTCTCCGGTCAGCCCGGCGGCGTGAAGAACGTCCGCCTCCTCCGCCCCGGCCACGCCCCCTCCGAGATCTTCTCCCGCGACCTCCTCGCCCGCATCTCCTGGTTCTCCACCCTCCGCCTCGGCATGTTCCTCGGCCCCTCCAACAAGCAGGTGACCGCAAACACCGACCGTGAGTGGTCCGACCGCGGCCTCCCCGGCTACGCCCTCCAGACCATCGACGCCCCCGCCTGGGAGTACGTCACCCTCCTCGCCAACACCGCCAGGAAGGACGTCTGGATCGCCATCCCCTACTACGCGAGCGACGCCTACATCACCAGGCTCGCCCAGCTCTTCAAGTACGGCTCCGACGGCGTCAACCCCTACACCTCCCCCCAGGCCAACCCCGTCTACCCGCCCCTCGACCCCGACCGGAAGGTCTACTTCGAGTACGCCAACGAGATCTGGAACTCCGTCTACCCGACCACCGCCCAGAACGTCGCCGACGCCCAGGCCGAGGTCGCCGCCGGCGACCCCCACCACCTCGCCTACGTCGCCGGCAACAAGCACGAGCTCGGCTGGCGGCGTGTCGGCTGGCTCATCCTCCGCACCAGCGACCTCTTCCGCTCGGTCTTCGGCGACGCCGAGATGATGACCCGCATCCGCCCCGTCCTCGCCCGGCAGTTCGTCTACCGCGACACCTTCAACCAGCCGCTCAACTACCTCCAGGCCGTCTACGGTCCCGGCAACGCCTACGGCAACCCCGGCTACCCCATCAGCCACTACCTCTACGGGATCGCCGGCGCACCCTACGTCAACGTCCTCAGCGCCGACATCGGCCGGGAGGACCTCACCGTCGACGGCGTCTTCGCCTCCATGCAGTCCTACCTCGACACCGTCATCAAGCCGGGCATCACCTGGCTCACGGCGAAGGCCAGGGAGCTCGGCGTCGCCGCCGTCGCCTACGAGGCGGGACAGCACCTCCTCCCGTCGCAGGGCAGCGCGGCCTCCAAGCTCGCGGCCCAGATGGACCCGCGCATGGCGACCCTCTCCCTGAGCGTGCTCGACGCCTGGGCAGCGGCCGGCGGCGGCGTGCTCAACTACTACAGCCTCTGCAGCGCCTGGGGCACCTACGGCTACTGGGGGCTCTCCCCCGACATCACCTCGGAGGCCACCCCGAAGTGGGACGCCGTGAAGACCTTCGTCTCACGCTAGCTTGATCGGCTCGCGGGGGAGTCCGCTCCCCTGGACGCTCTCGGCCGACGGGGTCCCGACCCCGCCGGCCGCTTCGCGTCCGCCCTCCCCGCGCCGCGCCTCGGCCGCCTGCCGGAACAGGGCCGAGAGCCTGCGGGCCTCGACGCGGGCGTCGTGCCGGAGCGCCACCCGCGCCGCTCCCGCGCGCCCCATCGCCTCCAGCCTCGCCGTCGGCGCGTCGAGCGCCTCCCGCATGGCGTCGACGAGCGGCTCCACCGCGCCGGCCGGGACGAGCCAACCGGAGACGCCCGGCTCGACCAGCTCGGGGACCCCGGCGATCGCGGTGGTGATGGCCGGCCTCCCCAGCGCGAGCGCCTCCATCAGCACCACCGGCAGCCCCTCCGCGAAGCTCGGGAGCAGCAGCGCACGGGACGACAGGATCGCCTCCCGGACCTGGGCCGCGCTCGCCCAGCCCAGGATCCGCACGCTCGCGGCGACGCCGAGCCGCCCGATCGCGTCCTCGATCTGCGGCCGAAGCGGGCCGTCGCCCACGAGGAGGACCTCGACCTCCCGCCCCTCCTCCCGCAGCCTCGCGACCGCCTCGACGAGCAGCAGGTGTCCCTTCTGCTCGTTCAGCCGGGCCACGCAGACGAACCGCGGCGCCGCGGGGGCGGGCGTGAGCGGCGCGCCGAGGAAGTCGCCGTCGAGCCCGCAGCGGACGACCTGGACCTTCCCCCAGTCCTCGAAGCGCGCCCATCGCCAGAGCTGCGCCCGGCCGTAGCTGCTCACCGCGACGACGAAGGCCGCGTGCCGGATCTTCTCGGGCAGGCCGAGGAACGCCGGCTTGTCGAACTCCTCGGGCCCGTGCACGGTGAAGCTGTAGGTCGGCCCGCCGAGCAGGCGGCACAGGAGCGCCACCGCCGCCGGGTTGCTGCCGAAGTGGGCGTGGAGGTGGTCGACGGGAGCCCTGGCGAGCCACCGGAAGAGGACGCAGGCCTCGGCCAGGTAGACGGCGTGGCGCGCCAGGCCGCGATCGGATCTCCACCCCAGGCGCGCGGCGGCGCGGAGGGCGCGGGCGAACGCGGCCGGCCGCCACAGCGCGACCGCGGCGGTCGCCACCGCGTGCCCGAGGGGCCCCTCCGCCAGGATGAAGCGGGTCCGCTCCGCCTCCCGGCGATCCGCCTCGGTCGGCAGGGGCCCATCCAGCGGGCGCTGGCTGAAGCGCAGCACCTCCACCCCCTGAGCCTCGAGGGCCTGGATCTCCCGCCGGATGAAGCTGACGCTCGGGCGGGGGTACATGTTGACGAGATAGGCGATCCTCACCCGGCCACCCTCCAGTCGAAGGCTCCGCGCTGCCTTCCGGAGCCCCGGAGCGCGTGGAACTGCAGGGCTCCGAGGGCCTCCGGGAACTTCGCGATGACGATGAACGCGCCCTGCAGCAGCGCGTCCCGGCGAGAGGCGCCCCGGCGCCTCGCCCAGCGGCCGACCCGGAGCCCGAGGAGCGGATAGGCGACGAGCAGCGCGGCGAAGGCGCCGTGCACCGCGAGCGCCAGGGTGAGCGCCGCGACCGGCAGGACCGCCCCCCAGGCGAGGGCGCTCCGCTGCTCCCGCACCCAGTGGCGCTCCGGCGGCGCCCCGTGCAGGGCGACGCCCTGTGCGTAGGCCCAACCGCCGCGCTGCGCGCGGCGCCACCACTGCGCGAACCGGACCATCGCGGCGTCGTGGGTCGCCATCTCGTCCCGCACGCGCAGGATCACCCAGCCCCGGCGGCGCAGCCGCACGCAGAGCTCCGGCTCCTCCCCCGCGACGAGGGCCGCCGCGAACCCGCCCTCCGCCCCGAAGGCGTCCACCCGCATCATGGCGATCCCACCACAGGACGCGACCTCGCCGGGCGGGACGTCCCACTCGAGATCGCAGAGCCGGTTGTAGATCGTCCGGTCGCGCTGCCGCTCCCGGACCCGCCCACACACCGCGGCGACGTCGTCGCGCGCGCGCAGGATCCGCTCCCCCTCCGAGAGCCACCCGGGCGCGAGCTCGCAGTCCCCGTCCACGAACTGCACGAACGCCACCCCGGGGACGCTCGCGAGCGCACGCTCGACCCCCTCGTTCCGCGCCCTCGCCGCCGAGAAGGGTCGGGCCGGGTCGAGCCGCACGACGTCCGCGCCGGCACGCGCCGCGAGGTCCGCGCTCCCGTCGGTCGACCCGGAGTCCACGTAGACCACGGGCGTCCCATCGCGCGGGATCGAGGCGAGGCAACGCGCCAGCCGCTCCCCCTCGTTGCGGCCGATCGCCACGACGACGAGCCGGCTCATCGGGCGCCCCCCTTCACGGCGGCGCTCTGGCGGAGGAAGTCGGCGAGCAGGCCGGGCTCGGCCCGGTCCGGGCGCCGCTGGAGCCGCATGCGCAGCCGCCACGCGAGGTGTCCGCAGAGCCAGGCGACGTCCGCGAGGATCGCGTAGGCCCGTCCGCGGTTCTTGACGAAGTAGCGACGCCGCGACTCCAGCAGGTACGCCGGGACGCGCCGCAGCCGGTTCGCAGGGTCGAGCCCGGTCGCCTTGCCCTCGAGGTGCGTCACCCGGCTCGCCGGCTCGTGCCAGCACTCCCAGCCGGCCCGATGGGCGCGGTGACAGAGGTCCACCTCCTCGAAGTAGAGGAAGTAGCGCTCGTCGAGCAGGCCGACCTCCTCGAGGACCTCCCTGCGGATCAGCATGCTCGCGCCCGAGACCCAGTCGGCCCGGTGCGCGCCGGCTCGCGGCGGGAGCGGCACCGACCATCGGGAGAGGAGCCGCGAGGCGATCCCCAGGCGGAGCCCGCCCTCCAGCTCGCTCCAGATCGAGTGGAAGCGGAACGCCGCGCTCCGTGGCGAGCCATCCTCCCCCTCCAGGTGGCTGCCGACGATCCCCGCGCGCGGCCGGCTCATCGCCCGCTCGGCCAGCGCCCGCAACGCGCCGGGCCACACGACCGTGTCCGGGTTCAGGAGGACGAAGGCGTCCGGCGGCGCGGGCCCCGCGAGCAGTCGCTGGAGGGCCGCGTTGTTGCCGGCCGCGAAGCCGCCGTTGGCCTCCAGCGGGAGCAGCGAGGCCCACGCCCCCCAGCCCCCGGCGGCGATCCCTCCCGAGAGCCGCTCGACCGAGCCGTCGCCGGAGTGGTTGTCGACGACGATCACCTTCGTCGGGGGATCGGCCGCCACCTCCCCCGCGAGCGAGCGCAGGCACGCCAGCACCAGCCCAGGGGTCCGGTAGTTGACGATCACGACGGCCAGGCGCGGCGCCACGGTCACCCCCTGCGAAGGGTCAGCGCCAGCGCACCGGACCCCGGCACGAGGCGGGGCGAGCGGAGCGCCGACGGCCCCGAGACGGCGAGCGCCACCAGCGCCCCTGCCATCAGGGGGAAGACCGGAGACACCATCGCGTTCAGCGTGTCGTCCAGCACCCAGAGGGCGAGGGCCACGGCCAGCGCCGTCGCGGGAGCCAGCCGCGGGTCGCTCCAGAGACGTCGCGGGAACGCACGCAGGAGGGCGACCTCCGGCAGCAGCAGCGTGCTCCCCAGGGCCAGGAGGCCGACCACGCCGTAGGCGCCCAGCACCAGGATCCAGAGGCTGTCCGTGACCGCGATGTCCCGCCCGTCCTCGTCGCGCACCCGCGACGCCTTCCCCCTCCCCCAGCCGAGCCACGGCCGCTCCATGGCCCTGGCCACCAACCGGTCTTCGTTGACGATCCGGAACTCGAGCGACTCCGCGCGCGACGGGCTCACCAGTCCATAGGCGAGGTCGACGATCGGGGTGGCGGCCCAGCCGGAGATCCGCACGGCGCAGTAGGCGGGCGCGATCGCGAGCAGCAGCACGACGAGCGTCGGCGAGCGGAGGCGCCGGCTCGCCTCGAGGACCCCCACGCCGACGAGGAGGAAGATCAGCGCCGCGAGCGACTTGCACATGACCGCGGTGAACCCGAGGAGGGCGACGGTCCACCCGAGGGGGATGCCGAAGATCGGGCGACGGTCCCGCGAGCGCCACATCCAGTAGGCGAGGAGCGTGGCCGTCGACATGAAGGTGGCCACCATGAGCCCGTGCTGCATGAAGACCATCGGGCGGAAGCCGGCGTCCCGCATGTGCTGAAGGAAGGAGTGCTGGTGGTACCCGTACAGCAGGCGGTGGAGCTGGGGGCTCATGCGGAGCTCCCACCAGCAGAACGGCACGTAGACGACCCCCGCCGCGACGACCGCCCGCGCCAGGTCCCGCAGGGCCCCCACGTCGCAGAAGTACACGCGGCCGAGCGCGTACGCGCCGCCCCAGGTGAACGAGGCCTCGAACACCGCCGCGAGCCCCTCGTACGCCCCGCGCTCGTTCTCCAGGGACGCGACGAACGGGATCGCGCAGACCGCCCCCGCCGCGAGATCCCAGGCGCTGATCCGCACCCGGCGCCAGTGACCGAGGTGGAAGAGCAGGCTCGCGGAGAGCACCACGAACTCCGTGAGCACGACCTTGGTGTGGATGATCGCGAGCTGCAGCCGCCCGTCGAACACCGGCAGGAAGAGCAGGCCGCCGAGCAGCGAGACCAGGACGGCCCTCCGGGGCGCCTGCGTGGTGAAGAGCGCGACGACGATCGCGAAGTACGCGAGGACCGCGACGTACACCGGCGCGCCGACACCGCCCATTGGCTCGACCTCCCCCGCCGTGAGTGTAGCAGGGGGCTCCCGGCGCCCGCCTCGATGCGCGCGAGCCCGAATGGGCACCGTCGTCTCATCCCCGGCGGGGCCGTTGAGTTGGTGACCGATCGGTGGGAAGAGGGTCGAGGTACCCGCATGCGCGACTCGGAGAGACTCGGCGCGCTCGACCTCACGAGGTTCTTCGCGATCTCGATGATGTTCGTCTGCCACTGGGTCGGGATCCTGGAGCGCTTCCCGGGGCCGCACGCCGACGCGATCCTGTGGCTCGGCCGGTCCGCCACCCCCGGGTTCGTCACCGTCTTCGGCTTCACCTCCGGCTACGCGTTCTGGAGCCGGTACCGCTCGGACCCCGGGGCGCTGGGCGCGAGCCTCCTCGCGCGCGCCGTGCGCACCGCGAAGTACGCGCTGCTCGTCTCCGCTCCCGCGATGGGGGTCCTCGCCCACGATGGCGTCTGGAGCGCGTCCCGGTGGGCCTTCGCCACCTACTCCGTCCTCGTCTTCTACTGTCTCGCCATCCCTTCGATGTACCTGGTGTTCTGGCTCGTCAGGCGCCGGCCCAGCCTCCTGGCGCCCCTGCTGGGCGCCGCGTCGTGGGCGGCGGGGGATCTCCTCAGGTCGGTCTGGGGCCCCAGCGAGTCCATCGGGATCGAGTACGCACGGCTCGTCCTCGTCGCCGGGCCGTATGCGTACCTGAACCTGATGGGCGTCGCCGTGACGATGATCCCGCTCGGCATCTTCCTCCGGACGCGCGCGGAGGAGCGGCGCACCGCCACGCTCGGCGCGCTCGCCCTCGTCGGCGCGGCCCTCTGCGCGGCGGGGCTGCTCTCGGGAGCGCTCTCCGACGGCTTCTCGGCCCGCGCGGTCATCAACGGGGAGGCGAAGTACCCGCCGAAGCTCTGGTACTTCACCCACTACGCCGGGATGACGCTCTTCCTGCTGGGCGCGCTCGGCGTCGCCCAGCGTCGCTTCCCCCGCTTCTCGACCTGGGTGCAGCCGTTGGCCACCCTCGGGGGGGCCCCCCTCAAGATCTACGCCGCGCACGCGTTCGTCCTGCCCGCGACCCACCTGCTCGCGTGGGCCACGAAGACGAGGACCGAGGTCACCTTCGCGATCGCCCTCGGACTCCTGCTCGTGTACTTCGCGCGGCTCTCCCGCCCCCCCGATGGTCCCACACCCAAGTGTCACCCGGTCCCACGCCTACCCTCGGTCTAGGCGAGTGCGTAGCCTCACCTCATCGGGCTCGGAGGTGTGCCGTCCATGGGGGGAGCGCTCCAGATCCTGACCCTCGCGCCGGTCGCCCTGCTCGCGTCCTGCAGCGGCGGACGCGGCCCCGACTTCTACGTCCACGGCACGGCCGTGATCGTCGCGACGAGCGCTCCCTTCGCCTCCAGGCCGGACCTTCCCGCGCGCGTGGAGTCCACGATCGGCGCGGCGCTCGCCTACTGGGGAGGCTCCTGGGAGGATCTCGACGGCGTCACGCTCACGCTGGAGGGGGAGCAGTACGTCGCCTGCGCCGCGACCCACGCGATCGGCTGCAACGACGGCGACATCCGCGTCTCGACGCGGGACCCGTCGCTCGGCCCGTGGCAGTGCGTCGAGCAGACCGTGCTGGTCCACGAGGTCGGCCACTCGGTGATCGGCGACGCGGGCCACGCCGACCCGCGCTGGATGGACTTCGCGGCCGTGCTGGAGGCCCTGACTGGCCGCACGGGCTACTCGGCCGACGGCGAGCTCCCGTGCGCGCTCTACCCGAGCGTCTGGCGTCACGTCCTCACCGCCGGCTAGGAGGTCGCGCACGATGCAGAGGAGAGATCCGCTCGAGCTGCCGACGTGGGACGACCCCGAGCCCTCCCCGAGCCGGTCGGCCCCCGTCCTCTGGGCGCACCTCGCGCTCGACGCCGTCCGGCGGAGGAAGCTCCTGGCCGCGGGGTTGTTCGTGGCCGGACACGTCGCCACCGTCCTGTTCTTCGCCTGGCGCATGCACGCGCCGACCTACCGCGTCGAGGCGCAGATCCTGGCGCAGCGCCAGCAGGCCTCCCCGTCCGTCGTGCACTCGGTCTACGTCGACAACCCCACGCGCTCGGCCTGGGAGTTGATCCACCGCCGCGACAACCTCATCGCGCTCGCCCAGAGGGCGGGGGTGCTCCCGAGGGGGGCGAGCGCGGCGACCCCGGCGCCAGGGCCGGGGCCGGGGCCGGCGGAGGCCGGGCCACCCGCGCCGTCCTCCGGGGCGCCCGGCGCGGACGCCATCCCGGACGAGGACGACCCGGTCGAGCGGATCGTGAGCCGGCTCGACAAGCGGCTGCTCGTGACGGTCGACGAGGGCACCATCGCCCTCAAGCTCGATTGGGGCAATCCGAGGGAGGCCTACGAGATCGTGCAGGGGGCGATCGACAACTTCCTCGAGGCGCGTCACCTCCAGGAGGTGGCGGCGATCGACGAGGTGCTCGCCGTCCTCTCGGGCAGGGCGGCCGTGCTGCGCCGCGACATGGAGGTCGCCGCGGCCGAGGCGCGGCGCCGGCCCGTGGCGATGCCGAGGACCGTCACCATGGCGCCGCGCCTGCCCAGCGAGGAGCTGGTCCGGCTCCAGACCCAGTTCGAGTCGAAGCAGAGCTCGCTCGCGGCGATCGAGGACGTCCGCCGACGGCGCGTGGCGGACCTGCAGACCCAGCTCGACCAGGCGCGAAACACGCTCTCCAACGCCCACCCCACGATCATCGGGCTGCGCAAGGACATCGAGGCCCTCTCCTTCGACTCCCCCCAGGTGGTGACGCTCCGCGAGGAGGTCCGGCACGCGCGCAAGGCCTGGCAGGACCGGATGGTCCGCGAGGGCTTCCCTTCGGTGAGCGCCCCCGTCACCACCGTGCTCCCCCCGGTCGATCTCGGGTCGCGCGAGGAGGACCCCCGGGCCCGCGAGCTGCGGATCCAGTACGAGTCCCTGGCGATGCAGCTCCAGACCGCGCAGGTCGAGCGCGACGCCGCCCGCGCCGCCTTCAAGCACCGCTACAACGTGATCTGGCCTCCCCAGATCCCGCGCGAGCCGGTGAGCCCCGACGCGGGGAAGATCTTCTCGGCCGGACTCCTCGCATCGCTCCTGCTCGCGATCGCCGGGGCCGCCGCCCCCGACCTGATCCGCGGGCGGATCGTCCAGCGCTGGCAGGTCGAACAGGTGCTGGGGCTCGAGGTGCTGGGCGAGCTCGGGCGCGGCGGCTGACGGCCCCCGCGCCCGCGCGGATCACTCGCGGAGCAGGAGGGTCCCGACGACGCGCTCCGGCCCGACGAGCTGGAGCGTCCGACGGGCCGACTTCAGGCGGGACTGCCCCATCTCCACGCAGATCACGACGGCGTCGGCAGCCTGCGCCACCGCGACGCCGAGCGGCTGCTCGAAGACCGAGCGGATGGCGATGACCACCTGGCCGAAGGGAGACATGGGGCGCGGGGCCGCGTGCGGCACGCTCCCCTCCCCCACCACCTCGCGCGGGGCCAGCGTGACCTTCGCCTCGGCCTCGATCGAGCCCAGGAGCCAGCGGTGACCTCCGTCGGCGATCAGGGCGTGCACGTTGGTCAGCTTGCGCGCCGACTCGTAGCTCATGTTCTCGGCGTCGATGGCGGTGACGGGGCTGTCGCGCAGCCGCGTGCCGACCTCGGCGAGGGCCGTGGCGTACGCCGCCACGGACATGCCCACGTCCGTGGGGACCAGCACCAGCGACTGCCAGGGGCGGCGCGCGAGCGTGAACCAGAGCTCGTGGATCTCACGACGGTGTTCGTCCGAGCGCACCGCCGATCCCCCCTCGTGGACGGAGAACTGCGCGACTGGAGCGGCCATGTCACTCCCCCCGGAGCGAGCCTACCCACGCAGCCTACCTCGCCCGTGCCGCGCCGGCGGCCCCCCGGGGGGCGTGCGCCCCGAGCGTGACGCGAACGCGCCGCCGGCTACCTCCGCTTCTTCGCCTCCCCCGTCATCGGCACGAAACGGACCGGCGCGACCGACCAGCGCCGCAGCCCGGCGGGCGTCCGCTCGACGACCACCAACTCCTGGTCGCCCCCCTCGTCCCCCACCGGCGCGACGAGCCGTCCGCCGACCGCCAGCTGGTCGAGCAGCGGCTGCGGGATCTCCCTCGGCGCCGCGGTGACGAGGATGGCGTCGAACGGGGCGTGCTCCGGCCAACCCCGGTAGCCGTCGCCGGCGCGGACCGTCACGTTGGCGTAGCCGAGCGCTCGCAGCCGCTCCCCCGCCTCGCGCGCGAGCGGCTCGACGATCTCGATCGTGTAGACCTCCTTCGCGAGCACCGCGAGGATCGCGGCCTGGTAGCCCGATCCCGTCCCGACCTCCAGGACACGCGCGCCGGGCCTCACGCGGGCCAGCTCGGTCATGAGCGCGACGACGTACGGCTGGCTGATGGTCTGGTCGTGACCGATCGGGAGCGGGTGGTCGCCGTAGGCCTCCTCGCGGAGCGACGCCGGCACGAAGCGATGGCGCTCCACCTTGCGCATCGCCTCCAGCACGCGCGGGTCCGAGACGTCGCGGGCGGCGATCTGCGTCGCGACCATGTGGGCGCGCGCCCGCTCCTCGACCGAGCCGTCCACCGAGGCCGCGAGCGCGGCGGCGAGCAGCGGCAAGAGCGACGCGACGGGGACCATGCGCACCGGATCGAACCACCGATCCCGGAGCGCCGCGAGCCCCCGCGCGGGAGCGCGAGCGGGATCACGGCGCGCGCCCGCGCCGCGCTCGCAGGGATCGCCGGTCGTCCCACGCGAACAGGACGAGCGGCGGCTCCTCGCCGGTGGTACGCTCCCGCGCGTCCATGGCGCAGGAAGACCCTCCCGGATCCGCGGCGTTGGCGCGCGGGGCCTCCCGCGGCCGGCTCGCCGTCGTGGGGGCCGCGGGCGCGGCCGTGCTCCTCGCGCTCGCGCCGCGCCCCGCGGGCGCCGGCGAGGTCGTCGTGCTCCGCTCGGGCGACCTGGCGCAGCACCGTGCGGTCGAGGAGGCCTTCGTCCGGGGGATGAAGCACCCCGTCCGCTCGGTCGTCGTCGCGCCGGGGGATCCCCGCCATAACCCGCGAGGGCTCGCGAGCGCGGAGCTCGTCTTCGCCATCGGGCCGGAGGCCGCGAGCGCGGCGGCGGCGCTGAAGGGGCCGCGGGTGCTCTACGCGCTCGTCCCCGACCCCCAGCGCCACGGCCTCGACTACCGCTCGCCCGGGATCCCGTCCTGGCCGCACCCCTCCACCGCCCTCTCGGCGCTCCACGACCTCGTCCCGACCGCGCGCCGCGTGGGCATCCTGACGGACCCGTCGCAGTCGGGCGAGTACGTGGCCCGCTGCCGCCTCGCGGCCCGCGGCTCCGACCTGATCTTCCGGGTCCGTGAGGTGCGCACGCACGCCGAGGTCGCCGGCGCGCTGCGGGCGCTGCTGCCCCAGGTGGACGCCATCTGGCTCGTCCCCGACGACACCGTGGTGTCGAAGGAGACGATCGGCGCCATCATCGAGACGGCGCTCGAGACGGGCGTCCCTGCGGTGGGGTGCGGGGAGGCGCAGGTGCAGGCGGGCTTGCCGCTGGGCGTCGAGCCCGACTGGAGCGACGTCGGCCGCCAAGCGGCCGAGGCGGCGGGGCAGATCCTGGCGAGCGCGGAGCCCCAGCTCGCCCCCCCCGCAGCGGCCCTCTTCGTGAACGCACGCAGCGCCGCGCGCCTGCACCTCACGCTGACCCCGGCGCTCCGGGCGCGCGCGCAGAAGGTGTACGAGTAGCGCCCCCCGCGGCGCCCCCCTTGACCCGGGCCCCGGGCCCCATTAGACGTTCGCCCTCGCCGCGCCACACGCGCCCCCCCCGAATGGCCGAACCGCTCGCACTGCTCCTCGACGACGGCGTCATCGACGAGGTCTTCACGCGCCTGAAGACCGGCAAGGAGGCGGAGATCTGGCTCGTCCGCCACGCGGGCGAGGTGGTGGCCGCCAAGGTCTACAAGGAGCGGAACGCCCGCAACTTCAAGAACAACGCCGCCTACATGGAGGGGCGGCGGGTCCGCAACACGCGGACGCAGCGGGCGATGGACAAGGGGAGCCGCTTCGGACAGGCCTCCGCCGAGCAGGCGTGGAAGGCGAAGGAGTCCGAGGCGCTCCACAAGCTCCACGCCGCGGGGCTCCGCGTCCCGAAGCCGGTGATGTTCTACGAGGGCGTCCTCCTTATGGAGGCGGTCCTCGACGCCGACGGCCGCCCGGCCCCGCGCCTCGTCGAGGCCGCGATCCCGCGGGAGAAGGCGGCGGAGTGGTACGCCGACCTCCGCTCGCAGGTCGTGAAGATGCTCGCCTGCGACCTCGTCCACGGCGACCTCTCGCCCTACAACGTCCTCCTCGCCTGGAACGGGCCGACGATCATCGACTTCCCGCAGGTCGTCGGGGCCGCCCACAACAGCCAGGCGGAGCGCTTCTTCGAGCGCGACCTCGAGAACCTCCGGCGCTTCTTCCTGCAGCACGAGCCCGGCCTGGCCACCAACGCCGGCGACGCGCGGGAGATCTGGCGCGCCTTCGTCCGCCGCGAGCTGACGCCCGACTTCGTCCCGACCGGCAGGCCGCCTGCGCCGGGCCAGGCGCACGAGCGGCGGGCCGAGCGGCCGCACGGCCACGGCGAGCGGCGCGAGTGGGTACCGGGCCGCGAGGCGCCGCAGCGACAGGGACGGCCGCAGGGCCGGCCGCCGCGCCGCGACGGTCCGCGGCCCGACGGGCGATCGCCGCAGCGGCAGGACGCGCAGCCCCAGCGCAGCGGGCAGCAGCCGCACGGGCACCGTCACGGCTCCCCGCAGCCCGCTCACGACTCGCAGCCGCCGCGGCACGGCGGGGCGCCTCAGCCGCAGCGCCCCGGTCCTCCCGACCGGCGCGGCAGCGGCGCCGGACGGCAGGGCCAGCCCGGCCCCCAGGTCACCGTCGTCCAGCGGATCCCCGGCGTGGGGGCCGCCGCGCCGAGACCCCAGGGCGGACAGCCCCAGGGACAGCAGGGCCATCGCCACCACGGCGAGCGCCACGGCCAGCACGGCGGCGGCCAGGGTCACCGCGGCGGCGAGCGCCACGGTCACGGGGGACGAGGGCGCGGGCCGAGCCAGAAGCCGCGGTGACGGGCCGTTCAGGGCTTCACGCTTCTTCAGCCCCCCGACGCGCGCCGGACAAGGACGCCTCCTAGGTTCCCTGCATCGAGCATCCCGCTCGAACAGGAGAACCTTCATGAGCCCCTTCGCCTCGGGCGCGCTCGGAGCCCTCGCCGTCCTCGTCGCCGTCGGCATCCTCCGGCGCGTCGTCTGGATGCGCCGCCTCCACCGCCTCCACGGCCGCGCCTACCCGCTCCGCTTCCTGTACCGCCGCCTGCGCACGCGCCCCGAGCAGGAGCGGGTGATCTCGTCGGAGGCGGACGCGCTCGCCGCCGAGGTCCGCGCGCTCCGCGCGGAGCTCCGCGGCGTCCGGGGGGAGGTCGCCGACCTCCTGTCGGCGCCGGCCACCGACGCAGCCGCGGTGCAGGCCGCCATCGACGCCCACCTCGCACGGCTCACCGCCGTCCGCGCCCGGCTCGCCGAGGCGGTGGCGAAGGTCCACGCGACGCTCGACCCCGAGCAGCGGACGGCCCTCGCCGCCCTCGTCCGCGAGGGCGGGCACCCCCATCACCGCTGCGCGCACGGCCACTGCTGAGCGGGTCACACGCGGCGATGCCCGCACCTCCAAGGCGCGGGCATCGCCATTTCCCGGGGTTCGGGCGAAGATGAAGAAGGGGTGTTCACATGCAGCTTCCCGAGTACGACGCGCTCGACGCGACGGCCCTCGCCGGGCTCGTGGCGCGCGGCGAGGTGACGGCGGCGGAGCTGCTGGAGGCGGCGCTCGAGCGGGCCGACCTGCGCAACCCCGCCATCAACGCCATCACCGCGCGCTACGACGACGAGGCACGCCGCCGGGCCTCGGCCGCGCTGCCGAAGGGCCCCTTCACCGGCGTCCCGTTCGTCATCAAGGATCTCATCACCGCCTGGAAGGGCCACCCCATGTCGGCCGCGTCGCGGCTTCAGGCCGGCTGGGTCCCCGACTACGACTCCGAGGTGGTGAAGCGGCTCGAGGGGGCGGGGCTCGTGCTCTTCGGCACGACCAACGCCCCCGAGTTCGGGATCCTCGCGCACACCGAGCCGGCGCTCCACGGCCCGGCGCGCAACCCCTGGAACCCGGACCACACGCCGGGCGGCTCCTCGGGCGGGTCCGGCGCCGCCGTCGCGGCGCGCATCGTCCCAGCGGCGCACGGCAACGACGGCGGCGGCTCGATCCGGATCCCCGCGTCCCACTGCGGCCTCTTCGGCCTCAAGCCGACGCGCGGTCGGGTGACGTTCGGCCCGGGAATCGGCGAGTCGTGGATGGGCTTCACCACCGAGGGCGTCCTCACGAGGTCGGTGCGCGACTCCGCGGCGCTCCTCGACGTGCTCGCCGGTCACGTCCCCGGGGATCCCTATGCGGCGCCGCCGCAGGCGCGCCCCTACGCGGCGGAGGTCGGGGCGCCGCCGGGGCGGCTCCGCGTCGCCTGCACCGACCGGTCTCTCTTCGGCCACGCCACCCACCCGGAGTGCAGCGCGGCGGTGCGCGACGCCGCGACGCTCCTCGCCGGCCTCGGGCACGAGGTGGAGGAGGCCGCGCCCCCCTTCCGACGCGACGAGATGGTCAGGGCCTACCTGTACGTCGTGGCGGCGAGCACGGCGGCGGAGGTGGACGTGGCGGCCCGCCGGACGGGGCGCAAGCCGGGCCCCGGGACGCTGGAGCCGGTGACGCTCGCGCTCGACGCCGCCGGGCGGATCCTCACCTCGGCCGACCTCGCGACGGCGATCGAGGCGATCCAGGCCGCCGCCCGCGACCTCGCCCGCTTCTTCGAGCGGTGGGACGTGCTGGTGACTCCGACCGTCGCGCAGCCGCCGGTCCGCGTCGGCGCGCTCGAGCCGAAGGCCCTGGAGCGGCTGGCGATGCGCGTCGCGGTCGCGACCCGCTCCCGCGTCCTCATCGACCGCCTCTTCGAAGAGGTCGGCGGCCGCTCCTTCGACGCCACCGGCTTCACCATGCCGTTCAACCAGACCGGCCAGCCGGCGATGTCGGTGCCGTTCCGCGTCACCGCCGACGGCCTGCCGCTCGGCGTCCAGGTGGTGGGGCGCTTCGGCGACGAGGCGACGCTCTTCCGGCTGGCCGCCCAGCTCGAGGCCGCGCGCCCGTGGGCCCACCTCGCGCCTCCGGGGCTCGCGACGGCGCGCTGAACCGGCGATACTCCGCCGCCGTGCCGCGCCCCACCCTGCGCTCCTGGCTCTCCGAGGCCCCCTACACCCTCGCCCTCTCCTCGGGCTTCTTCGGCTTCTTCGCCCACGCGGGCGTCGTCGCGGTGCTCGAGGAGGAGGAGGGGCTCTGGCCGTCGGCCGGCTGCGGGTCGAGTGCGGGCGCGCTCGTCATGGGGCTCTGGGGTGCCGGGCTGCCGGCGGCCCGCCTGCGGGAGGAGCTCCTCGCCCTCCGGCGCGAGCACTTCTGGGACCCGTGGCCGGGCTGGGGCCTGCTGCGCGGCCTGAAGTTCCGCGATCGCCTGGAGTCGCTCCTCCCCGTCCCGACCTTCGACCGCTGCCGCTGGCCGGTCGCCTTCTCGGCGTACGACGTCGCGACGAAGCGCACCGAGGTGCTCCGCGACGGCCCGCTCGCGCCGGCCATCCACGCCTCCTGCGCGGTCCCCCTGCTCTTCCAGCCGGTCTGCATCGGCGCGCGGCGCTTCCTCGACGGCGGCGTCACCGACCGTCACGGCCTCGCGGCGACGCGCCCCGGCGAGCGCGTGCTCTACCACCACCTGACGTCGCGCTCGCCCTGGCGCAAGAAGGACAGCCCGGCGCTCCGGATCCCGGCGCGCGAGGGCTTGCGCGCCGTCGCGATCGACGGCCTCCCGCGCTCCGGCCCGTTCAAGCTCCACGCCGGGCTCTCGGCGATGGAGCGCGCGGCCGAAGGGATGCGCGCGGCGCTCGACGCGGAGCCGTAGGCGCCCGCCCCCCTCCCGGCCGGGGGTCGCGTCACGCGGCCCACCGGACGATCCGCGGACCACCGCTCGCCCCGATCTTCGGCCGCAGCTCGGCCCCGCCGCCTTCCAGCTGCCGCCACGCATGGGAAGCCCCAAGGTGGTCGGTTGGCCCCTCTGCGGCCGCTGCTTAACGTGCGTTCTCACGGACCGTGCGTGCCCTGCCGATGCGCGCGGGAAGTGAAGTCACCCGGGGGGCCACATCATGATCGTAGGCATCGTTTCGGTGCAGGCTGGAGACGGCATATTCTCGGCGCTTACTGGTGCACTGGGAGCGTTGGCAGAGGCAATGGCCCCCGGCGCCTCGCTCAGCGTAAACGCAGCAGGGAGTCCGTAATCTCGGAGAACACTCGTTCAAGG
>DATIVK010000204.1:0-4211 GCA_035465955.1 Anaeromyxobacteraceae bacterium
ACCGGGGGTCGGCGTGGCCGAGCGGGAGCCGCCCGCAGGGCGGCGACCAGGCCCGCGCAGCGGAGCCGGCGCCGACGAACCCGCGCGAGAGCGCGGGTTCTTGGAGGCGCAGCAAGCAGGGGGTCGGCGTGGCCGAGCGGGAGCCGCCCGCAGGGCGGCGACCAGGCCGCGCAGCGGAGCCGTGCGCCGACGAACCCGCGCGACAGCGCGGGTTCTTGGAGGCGCAAGATTACGACGCGGCCTCGCCGGGTTCGTCGCGGTCGTCGCGCAGCCGCTGGCCGATGACGGTGGTGACGCCGTCGCCACGCATGGAGACGCCGTACAGCGCGTCAGCGATCTCCATCGTGCGCTTCTGGTGGGTGATGACGAGGAGCTGGGAGTCCTCGCGGAGCTCCTCCATGATCGTCAGCAGGCGCTGCAGGTTGACGTCGTCGAGCGCCGCCTCGACCTCGTCCATGATGTAGAAGGGGCTCGGGCGCGCCTTGAACAGCGCGACGAGGAACGCGACAGCGGTCAGGGACCGCTCCCCGCCGGAGAGCAGCGAGAGCCGCTTGACCTTCTTGCCCGGCGGCCGCGCCTCGACCTCGATTCCCGTCGTGAGCATGTCCGCCGGATCGGTGAGGACCAGCCGGCCCTCACCGCCGGGGAACAGCCGGGCGAAGATGCGCACGAACTCGCGCTCGACGTCGGCGTAGGCCTCGGTGAAGACCTGCTGCACGCGGTCGTCGACGTCCTTGATGATCGAGAGCAGCTCGGCGCGGGAGCGCTTGAGGTCGTCGAGCTGCTCGTTGAGGAAGCGGTGCCTCTCCTCGAGCGCCGAGAACTCCTCGAGCGCCAGGGGGTTCACCTTGCCGAGCAGTGCGAGGGAGCGCTCGGCCGAGCGCATCCGCTTCTCCTGCTCCTGCCGGACGTACGGGTAGGGCTCGGGTTCGGGTGCCTCCGGGTCGACCTCGTCGCCCGGCGCAGACGGGGACGGTGGCACGAGGACGTCGGGGCCGTACTCCTCGGCCAGCGTCTCGGCGTCGACGCCGAAGTCCTCCATCGCCTTGGCCTCGAGCGCTTCGATGCGGAGCCGCTGCTCGGCGCGCGCCATCTCGTCGCGGTGCACGGAGGACGTGAGCGACTCCAGCTCGGTCTGGAGCTCGCGGGTCCGGGCCCGCAGCGCGAGCAGCTCACCCTCGCGGACCGTGCGGGCCTGCTCCGCGGCGTCGCGCTCGTACGACGCGAGGGTGAGCGAGACCTCGAGGCGCGCGAGCGTGGCGTCCGCGCCGGCGTGCACCGCCGCGGCCAGCGCGGCGGCCCGGGCACGAGCCTCCCGGCGCTCGGCCGAACGGGCACGTGCGGCGCGCTCGGCGACGGCCGCGTGCTCGAGCTGCTCGGCACGGCCGGCCAGGGCGCGGGCGCGCTCCTCCCCCGTGCGCACGGCGAGCCGGGCCTCGACCTCCGCCTGCCGCGCGAGGACCGCCGCCTCGGCGAGCCGGTCGCGCTCGGCGGTCGACGGCTCGCCCTCGTCCGGCGCCTCCTGCGCGGCGGCGAGCCGCGCGGTCAGCTCCTCGAGGGTGGCCTGGTCGGCGTCGCGGGCCGCCGCGGCGGACGAGATCGCCGCGGCCACGCGCTCCGCCTCCCCGGCGGCCGCCCGGGCCGCAGAGCCCAGCTGGCCGAGCTGCTCGGCCACGGCGGCCATCCGGGCGTCCGACTCGTGCAGCCGCGACAGGGCGTGCTCCACCCGCTGCTGCGCCGCGGCGGCGGCCTCGACGGCGCTGCCGAGCTCGAAGCGGACCCGCTCGCAGCGGTGGACCGCCGCGGCCAGCGAGGTGCGCGCCTCGTCGACCGCCGCCTGGACCTCGAGCAGCGACGGCTGCGCGGACGACCCGCCCTGCACGACCCCGGCGCCGACGAGGTCGCCGGCGCGGGTGACCGCCACGATGTCGTCGTACGTCGCGACGAGCGACCCCGCCGCGGCCAGGTCCTCGACCACCGCCACCCGCGCGAGCGCCACCGCGACCGAGCCGCGCAGCTCGTCCGGGGCATCGACGAGGTCGACCGCCCAGCGGGCTCCGTGCGGAAGTGCGGGCCAGGACGAGCGGTCGGGCGCCGTGGCGCCTCCGACGAGCATCGCGGCGCGCCCCGCGTCGTCGGACTTGAGCAGCGTGACCGCGTCGACGGCGTGGGCGACCGACCCGAGGGCGACGGCGTCGGCCAGCGGTCCGAGGGCCGCCGACACCGCGGCCTCGTGGCCCGGCTCGACGTGGACCAGAGCGGCGACGGTCCCGAGGACGCCGGAGAGACGCGGGCCCGCGGCGAGCAGCGCCGCCCCGCCGTCCTTGCGGGCCAGGCCGAGCTCGAGGGCCTCGACGCGGGCCGTGAGCGCGTGGCGTTCCCGTTCGGCCTCCTGCTCCTCGAGCCGCAGCGCCTGGAGCCGCGCGTCGGCGTCGGCGAGCTCGGCCGCGGCGAGCTCGTGCTCCTCGTCGAGCCCCACCTCGCCCTCGTCCAGCCCGGCGACCTGCGCCTCGAGCGCGTGGAAGTCAGCGGTGGCCCGGTCGGCCCGGGCCCGGGCGTCGGCGTGCTGCGCCTCGAGGCGGCCGACCTCGGCCGCGCGCGCCTCGAGCCGCGACGTCGCCGCGTGGACCTGCCCGGTGAGCCGGACGAGTCCCTCGCGCCGGTCGGCCGCGGCCCGTACGAGCGCCGTGAGCCGGCGCTCCTCGGCGGCGTGCAGCGCCTCCGCCTCCGCCCGCGCGGACACCGCCCCCGCGAGGGTCTCGCGGTCGGCCGCGACCCGCCGGCCGAGCTCCGCCTCCTCCTCGCGGGCCTGGCGTCCCTCGGCCTCGAGGTCCTCCGGCTCGCGCCCGCGGCGCTCGTCACCCGGCTCGGGCTGGAGGTGGCGCACCCGCTCGGCGGCGAGCGCCGAGGTCGAGCGCACCCGCTCGCGGAGGCTGGACAGGCGGTACCAGGTCTCCTGCGTCCGCGCCACGGTCGGAGCCTCGTCGGCGATCTCCGCCTCCAGCACCGCCTCGCGCGCCTGCGCCCCGGCGAGCGCCGACTCGACCTCGGCCCGTCGCTCGCGGAGCGCGGTCTCGTCGGCGACCTCCTGCTGCACGGCGTCGCGGAGCGAGACGACGTCGTCGGCGATGAGGCGCAGGCGCGAGTCGCGCAGGTCGGCCTGGATCACGGCGGCGCGACGCGCGACCTCGGCCTGCTTCCCGAGCGGCTTGAGCTGGCGGCGCAGCTCGGTCGTGAGGTCCTGCAGCCGGGTCAGGTTCGCCTGCATGGCCTCGAGCTTGCGGAGCGCCTTCTCCTTGCGCTTGCGGTGCTTGAGGACGCCGGCCGCCTCCTCGACGAAGCCGCGTCGCTCCTCCGGGGACGCCGACAGGATGTCGTCGAGCTTCCCCTGCCCGACGATGACGTGCATCTCGCGACCGATGCCGGAGTCGGACAGCAGCTCCTGGACGTCGAGCAGCCGGCAGGGGGCGCCGTTGATGGCGTACTCGGAGCCGCCGTTGCGGAACATCGTCCGCGAGATCGTGACCTCGGAGTACTCGATCGGCAGGACGCCGTCGTGGTTGTCGATCGTGAGCAGCACCTCGGCGCGGCCCAGGGGCGGCCGACCGGCCGTGCCGGCGAAGATGACGTCCTCCATCTTGCCGCCGCGCAGGCTCTTCGCGCCCTGCTCACCCATGACCCAGGCGATGGCGTCGACGACGTTGGACTTGCCGGATCCGTTGGGTCCCACGACGCACGTGATGCCCGGCTCGAAGTGCAGCGTCGTCGACGACGCGAACGACTTGAAGCCGCGCAGGGTGAGGCTCTTGAGATGCACGCGAGAGGCTCCAGGCGCGTCGGCGTCAGCAGGTGGAGGGAAGGTGCCTCACCCTACCCTCGCAAGGCGCTGCGGCGGCGAGCCGGCGCGAGCCGAGCCGGCGCAGGCGAGTCGGCGCCAAAGGCGCCGACGAGCTGCAGTACGGCGAAGCGGAGCGGCCCGAGGCCGGAGTCCGGCCCCCGCAGGGGGTCGGCGAGGCCGAGAGGGAGGCGCCGCAGGCGCCGACCAAGGCCGCGCAGCGGAGCCGTCGCCGACCAAGGCCGCGCAGCGGAGCCGGCGCCGACGAACCCGCGCGGCAGCGCGGGTTCTTGGAGGCGCAGCAAACAGGGGTCGGCGAGGCCGAGCGGGAGCCGCCCACAGGGCGGCGACTCCTTGGAGGCGCAGAAGCACGGCG
>DATIVK010000205.1:0-14945 GCA_035465955.1 Anaeromyxobacteraceae bacterium
ACCGTCCCCTCTCCCTCATCGAGGGAAGGGTCAGGGTGAGGGAGCGGGAGATCGCGGCATCGCGCGGCGCCGCCGGCACGCCCTTGGCGCGGTGTAGTCACGCGCCGCTGAGCGGTCGAGTCGTGCGGCGCGCAGCCTCCGCGAGGATCGTATCCGAGCCAGAAGCCGGCAACGAGAAGGAGGGGGCGGCGCAAGCTCGCGCGGGCGACGGGGCCGGGGCTCGGCACACGCAACTCATGAAGCCCCGCGGGGGACCGAGCGCGGCGCCTCGGCCCGCTACCCCCGTCGCTGCCCATCACTTGATTCGGCGGATATGGTCACCTCGTGCGCGCGGTTGCCGGCTCGGGCAGGGCCGCGCGGCGAAGAAGCCAGGTCCGCGCCGGCTTCACAGTCGGGGCGTCGAAGAGTGAGGGCTGCGCGGTCCGCGGTGCCTTCACGACCGCGGACGAATAGGGATCGACCCAGCCTTCGCGAATGCGCTCGTCTCGCTGGGCAGCGTGGTTCGCGAAGTTGGCGAGCACGTAGCGTAGGGCGTTGCGGACCTCGGTCGGCGTACGAAGGACGTGCGCGTGGAAGCGGTCCTCGAAGACGGGCCCTCGTCGTCCCATCATGCGGTTGATCCGCTTCGCGAGCCGGATCGAGAGCGAGCGAACCGCGTTGGAGAGCGCGGCGGTGCTGGCAGCCTCGACGACGAGGTGGATGTGGTTCCCCTGGACGCTGAAGTGCGTAATCCGCGCGTCCTGCCGGGTCCGGGCGGCCGTCAGTGCACCGTGGATGACGGCGAACGAGCGCTCGCTCCGAAGGTTCCAGACCGAGTCGGCGAAGCGCAGCGTGACGTGGATCGGCTGCCAGGGCCGAACCTCTTCGCGCACCAGGTGCGGCAGGGCGGGGCGCTCACGAGACGCGGGGCGCCCCGCTCCCGCTCGTCTGCCGCCGCGCTGGGGAAGGGCGAGGGACTGCTGCACGGGGAGGACGCTCCGGCGCGACATTTACGGATAGTCGCATTGGGGGCTGACATTCCTTTGTGGCCGAGAGGTGACAGATCGGCGATTGGCTCGGGACCCGAAGGCTACTTAGTGAGTTCCACCAACCGGCGGAGCTCGACCCAGAGCGGAGTGAACTGCTCAACATTGCGGGCGTCACGCTCGAACCCTGGCTGCTCCGCGGTCAGGTAGTACTCCAAGAGCTCTGGACGCTGGGTCTGGATGATGCTCGGCAGGTTATGCAAGTGATCGGCTTCGAGGGCGCACTCGGCGCAGTCCCTGGCGGCCCGAATTCGAAGGAGCCCGACTTCGAGGATCCTGAGAAGAACGTTGGTGATGCGTTGATCCAAGTAGGCGACCCCCGAGCACAACAGCTTACGTCAAGACGGCCTGGACCGGGGTGGGACACCCATGGTGCGGGTAGCGCTAAGGACCTGATTAGTTCGCGTTCGCGGGGGCGCGGCTCTGCGATGGGGTCGTGACCACATCCGCCGAATCAAGCGCCTCGAGCCCACGGATGGCCGCTGCGTACGACTGTCTTCTCCGCACTCGGAGTGTCCTGAATACCGCCGCCGGGCTTCAGTTCCGCCCCCGCGCGCGTCGGCGCCGCCCGCGGCCCTTCCCGTCACTGCTGCTTCTGCTTCGGAACCGATCCTCGCGGCGGTGAACACGCCGCCCGACGCGAACCGTGAGCGTTGCGCCGCCGCCGGCATGCCATCGGGGTAGCGTAGGTCTCGGCGTGAGCGTGCTCCCGGGCAGCCCGTTCCCCGGGGCCCGGGACGTGAAAGGCCCCGCCCCCGGCGAGCGGGGACGGGGCCTCTCTACAGCAGGGCTGCGCGGCTACTTCTTCGCCGGCATCGCCGGGTGGCCGGCCGGGGGCGCCGCGGGCGCGGGCGCGCCGGCCTCGATGCCGAGCAGCTGCACCTCGAACACGAGCGTGGCGCCGCCGGGGATGACCGGCGGGCGGCCGTCGTCGCCGTACGCGATCGAGGACGGGCAGACCAGCTTGGCCTTGCCGCCGACCTTCATCTTCTGGACCCCCTCGGTCCAGCACGGGATGACGCCGTTGAGCGGGAAGGTGATCGGCTCGCCGCGCTTGATCGAGCTGTCGAACTCCTTGCCGTCGGTGAGCGTGCCGGCGTAGTGGACCTTCACGCGATCGGTCGCCTTGGGCGACGGACCGGTCCCCTCGGTGACCGGGATGTAGACGAGGCCCGAGGGGAGCTTCTCGGCCTTCGGATCGCTCGTGAGGGCGGCGACCGCCTTCGCGTCGGCGTCCTTGCGCTTGCCGGAGTTGGAGGCCATGCGGCTGCGGGCGAGCTCGCCGATCTTCCCCTGGAACTCCTCGAGCTTCACGGCCCCCTTGCCGGCGTGGCCGGCGCGGACCCCGTCGATGACGCGCTCGAGCTCCTCCGGGGTGAGCTGGAAGACCTCGAGGTTCTTCGCGACGACGAGGCCGACGGCGTGGAGCGTCTTGTCCTGGTCGCTGACGACGGGCTTGGGCGTGGCCTGCTGCGCGCAGGCGGCGAGGGCGGCGATCGAGAGGGTGAGGAGGTGCTTCTTCATGCGGCGTTTCCTTTCAGGGTGGAGTCGAGCTCGAGCTGCTTCCGGTGGAGGAACTTGAAGACGGCCACGAAGACGCTCATGACCGGAACCGCGAGGAACGCCCCGACAATCCCGGCGGAGCGCTCGCCGACGACCAGGGCGAGGACGATGAGGACCGGGTGGATCCGCGCCGCCTCCCCCATGATCTTCGGGTTGAGCACGTAGGTCTCCAGCGCGTGGATCACGAGGATCCAGGCGAGCGCCGCGAGCCCCTTGCCGAAGCTCACGGTCAACGCGAGGAGGACGATCGGGATCGAGGAGAGGATCGTCCCGAAGATGGGCACCACGTAGAACAGGGTGGCGACGAAGGAGAGCGCGAAGGCGAACGGGACCTTGAGGAGGAAGAGGCCGGCGAAGGTCAGGATCCCGTTGATGCCCATGATCGTGACCTGACCGCGTACCACTCCCGAGAGCCCGACGTCGACGCCCCCGAGGAGTCGCCCGTAGTCGCCGCGCCAGTACTTCGGGACGAGCGACTCGAAGAAGCCGACGATGCGCGGCGCGTCCATCGACATGAACGCCGTCAGCATGAAGAAGAGCAGGAAGAAGACGAGGGTCCGGATCGTCCCCGCGATGAGCCCCCGGGAGAAGGCCATCACGTCCTTCATGCTCCCGCGCAGCCACGCGTTGGCGTCGTGGAGCGTGTCCGCGATGCCGGCGGCGAGGTCGACCTGGAAGGCGGCGTTGCCGCCCTCGCGCGGGACGACGTCGAGGGGCACGCCGACCCGCTGCAGCCAGGCGTCGATCGTCCGCGCCCAGCCGTCGATCCGCTCGGGCGTCACCGACGCGAGGGACTCGCGCGCCTCCCCCAGGCCCCGGAACCCCTCGCGGTAGACCTGGGGCAGGATCGAGACGCCCACGAGCCAGATCGCGAGCCCCAGCGAGAGGTAGACGGCGACGACGGCGGCCGAGCGCGGGACGTGGACGCCCCGGACCTGGAGGCGCGTGAGCCGCACGATGATCGGGTCGATCACGTACGCGGCCAGGGCGGCGAGGACGAAGGGGAGCAGCACCTCGCGGGCCAGCAGCAGCACCACCAGCGCCAGCGCCCAGAGGGTCCCGGTCAGGGTCCAGAGCCGGGCCTTCGGGTCGCGGAAGAACTGGCGCAGCGAGGCCATCGCCGCGAACTCTTACCATGGCGCCCCCGGCCCCGGTATCCTCACGGTGTGATCCGACCGCCGCCGCTCGCCCCCGGGGACATCGTCCGCGTCATCGCGCCCGCCGGCCCGTTCGACGCGGGGCGCTTCGAGCGGGGGCTCGCGATCCTCCGCGACCGGCTCGGGCTGCGCCCCCGGTTCCGCGAGGACATCTCGGCGCGGCAGCGGTACCTCGCCGGGCCGGATCCCCGCCGCGCCGCGGAGTGGCAGGAGGCCGTCGCGGACGAGGCGGCGAGCGCGATCCTCTGCGCGCGGGGCGGCTACGGCTCCATGCGCATCCTGCCGGCGATCGACCCGCGGCCGCTCCTCGACCGGCCGAAGCTCTTCCTCGGCTTCTCCGACGTCACCGCCATCCACGCCGCCCTCAACGGCGCCGGGCTCTGCACGGTCCACGGCCCCGGCGTGGCGCAGCTCCCGCTGCTTTCCGACGAGCCGCTCGAGCACCTGCGCGCGCTCCTCTTCGGCGAGGCCGCGGCGCCCGCGTCCGGGGCGCTCCCCGGGCCGGGGGCCGGCCTCGTCGGGGCCGAGACCCTGCGGCCGGGACGCGCGACCGGCCCGCTCCTCGGCGGGAACCTGACGCTCCTCTCGCACCTGGCGGGCACGCGCTACCTGCCGTCGCTCGACGGCGCGATCCTCTTCGTCGAGGACGTGGCGGAGCAGCCCTACCGGCTCGACCGGAACCTGACGCAGCTGCGGCTCGCGGGGCTCCTCGACCGCGTCGCCGGCGTGGCGGTCGGGCAGCTCACGGGCTGCGACGACACCGAGGCGGAGGTGCGCGGCCTCGACGTGGTGCGCGAGGCGGCCCTGGACCTGGGCGTCCCCGCGATCGCCGGCGTCAGCGCCGGCCACGAGGACCGGAACTTCGCGCTGCCGCTCGGGGCGCGCGCCACGCTCGTCGCCCCGGGACCGGGCGAGGGCGGCGCGCCGAGGCTCCTCTTCGACGAGGGGGCGACGGCGTGACGCGCCCGGCCCTCGCCGGCGTCGCGGCGGCGCTGGAGGCGGGGCGGGCCGAGGGGATCGCGCCGGCGCTCGGCGCGGCGATCCTCCGGGGCGGCGAGCCGATCCACGTCAGCTACCACGGCGAGATCCCCGCCCCCGCGCCCCGGCCGCTGGCCGCCGGCGATCTCTTCGACGTCGCCTCGCTCACCAAGGTGATGGCGACCACCAGCGTGGCGGTCCAGCTCGTCGCGGAGGGGAGGCTGGAGCTCGACGCCCCGGCCGCGCGCTGGCTCCCCGGCCTCGAGGGAGGGGGCCGGGAGCGGATCACCGTGCGCCACCTCCTGGCCCACGCGTCCGGGCTGCCGGGCTGGCGCCCGCTCTTCGAGCGCGCGATGGCGGACCCGGTCGCGGGGCGCGCCTTCCTCCCGCCCGCGGAGCGGCCGGCCGCCGAGCCCCTCGCGGCGGCGTTCGCGAGGGGGGAGGCGCTGGTGCGGGGCGCGGTCCTCGCCGAGCCGCTCGAGGCCGCCCCGGGCGAGCGCGCGACCTACAGCGACCTCGGCTTCCTGGCGCTCGGCTGGGTGGTGGAGGCGGCCGGCGGCGACCGGCTCTCGCGCCTCGCGGACCGCCGCGTGTTCGGCCCGCTCGCCCTGCGCGCCACCGGCTTCGCCGACGGGCTCGATCCCGTCGCCGCGCGCCGGTTCGTGGGAGCGCGCGCCTTCGCGCCGACCGAGCGCTGCGTCCACCGGCACGAGGTCAACCAGGGCGCGGTCAACGACGACAACGCCTGGGCGGTGGGGGGCGCGGCCGGCCACGCCGGGCTCTTCTCGACCCCGCTCGACGTCGCGGCCCTGGGCCAGGCGTGGCTCGACGCGCTGACCGGCGGGCGGGGCGTCATCCCCCGCGAGGCGCTCGCCTTCGCGCGGCGCGACGCGACCGTCCCCGGCTCCACCCGCGCGCTCGGCTGGGACACGCCCAGCGCCGGGGGCTCCACGATCGGCGCGCGGCTCGGGCGCGGCCGCCGCGGCGCCATCGGGCACCTCGGCTGGACCGGCTGCTCGCTCTGGATCGACGTGGACCAGGAGCTGGTCTGCGCGCTCCTCACCAACCACTGCCACCCGGGTGGGAGCGATCGCGCGCGGCTCAACCCGTTCCGCGCCCGCTTCCACGACGCGGTGGCGGCCGCCCTCGGCATCGGGTAGATCGGGTCGCTCCCTCACACCGGCCCTCTCCCCGGTGGGGGAGAGGGAGACCACGAACGTGATCGACTGGTCGAAGATCGGGCGGATCCACCTCATCGGCGTCTGCGGCACCGGGATGGGCTCCTTCGCCGGCATGCTCAAGGCCTCCGGACACCACGTCACCGGCTCCGACGAGAACGTCTACCCGCCGATGTCCACCCAGCTCGAGCGCTGGGGGATCGAGGTCCTCCCCGGCTACCGCCCGGAGAACCTCGACCGCGCCCGCCCCGATCTCGTCGTCGTCGGCAACGTCGTGCGCGCGGTCAACCCCGAGGCGACCGCGATGCGCGAGCGCGGCCTGCCCCACGTCTCCTTCCCGCAGGCGCTCGGCGAGCGCTTCATCGCCCCGCGCCACGGCGTGGTCGTCGCGGGGACCCACGGCAAGACGACCACGTCGGCCATGATGGGGGCGCTGCTCCACCACGCGGGGCGCGATCCGTCCTTCCTCGTCGGCGGCGTGACGCGCGACTTCGACTCCAACTTCCGCCTCGGCGCGGGGCCGCACTTCGTCGTCGAGGGGGACGAGTACGACACCGCCTACTTCGACAAGGGGCCCAAGTTCCTGCACTACCGGCCCCGCACCGCGATCTTCACGAGCTGCGAGCTCGACCACGCCGACATCTATCGCGACGAGGCGCACTACGAGGGCGCCTTCGAGCGCTTCGTCGACCTCCTCCCGCCCGACGGCTTCCTCGCGGCCTGCGCGCGCTACGCGAGCGTCCGCCGCATCGCCGCCCGCGCGCGCGCCCGCGTGGAGACCTACGGCGTCGGCTGCGACGGGGCCGACTGGGAGGCGCGGGACCTCGCCCTCGGCCCCGAGGGGGCGCGCTTCGGGCTGGTCCGCCGCGGCGAGCGGCTCGCCGACGTCCTGCTGCCCGTGGGCGGCGCGCACAACGTCGAGAACGCCCTCGGCGTGGCCGCCGCCGCGACGGCGCTCGGCCTCTCGCCCGCCGAGATCGCGGCGGGGCTCGCCGCGTTCCGCGGGGTGAAGCGTCGGCAGGAGGTGCGCGGTACGGCGGGCGGCGTGACCGTGATCGACGACTTCGCGCACCACCCCCGCGCGGTGAAGGAGACGCTGGCCGCGATCCGGGGCCGCTTCCCGGCGGGCCGGATCCTGGCCGCCTTCGAGCCGCGCTCCAACACCAGCCGGCGGAACCTGCACCAGCGGGACTACGCCTCGCGCGAGACGTGGGGACCGGCGGCCGAGGTCTTCGTCCTGCGACCGGCCCCCACCCAGAGCGTCCCCGAGGCGGAGCGGCTCGACGTGGACGCGGTGGTCGGCGGGATCGCGTCGACCGGGCTCCCCGCCCGCGCCTTCGCCGACGTCGACGCCATGGTCCCCGCGATCGTCACCGCTGCCCGCCCGGGCGACGTCGTGGTCGCGATGTCGAACGGCGCCTTCGGGGGGATCTGGGGGAAGCTGCTCGACGCCCTGGGGTGAGGGTGGCCCCCGGAGCGCCTTCCGGCGCGCGGGCGAGGGGACGGCCGGGGTCTCGCCCTCACCCTGGCCCCTTCCCTCAGTGAGGGAGAGGGGACGAACCCAGGGTGAGGCCCGCCGTCCCCGAGCGACCTACCCGTGGCAGGCGCGGCAGACCGGCTTCTCGTGCTGGTCCTCCGCGTCGTGCCGCTTGAGGAAGCCCGCGGGGTGCGGGTTGCCGCCGCGGCCGCCGACCGCGTGGCACATCACGCAGACCCGGTCGGCGTTCCCTTCGTGGCAGGCGGCGCAGGTGACGATGTTCCTGCGCGCCGCGTACCCGTGCTGCTCCTTCGCGTCCCAGCCGGTCGGGTGCGGGTCGCGCTCGGTCGAGAACGGCGCCGCGCGGTTCGCGACGTTCTGCTGCTCGTGGCAGCTCTCGCAGAAGGCCGAGCCGTGGCAGCGCGCGCAGCTCTGCGGGTGGGTCCCGGCCTCGATCATGTGGCGCGAGACGAAGTCGCCGCGGTGGATGAAGTCGCGCTGCACCTCCTCCGGCCAACGGATCGCCGGCCCCGCCGGCGTGGTGGCGGGCGAGTGGCAGTCGGCGCAGAAGGTCTGGTCGTGGCAGGTGGCGCAGGCGTTGGCGCTCGTCCGCGCGACGAGGCCGTGGTTCCGCTTGAAGTCGCCGACGTGCGCGTACTCGGAGATCGGCTTGAGCGGGTAGGCCCGGAGATCCACGTGGCAGGGCGAGCAGCGCGCCTGCGCGAAGTCCTGCTCGTGGTTGTGGCAGCCGGTGCAGGCGCTCATCGGCGGCTTCGGCGCGCTCGCGTCCCCCTTCTCCGGCAGCCGCTGGTGGCAGGTCTGGCACTTGCCGTCGACCTGGAACACGTGGTCGGCGTGCGAGAAGGTGAGCTGGTAGTCCTTCGTCCGCTTCGGCACGACGACCTTCGCGATCTCGTCGCCGTGGCAGTCCTGGCAGACCTTCGACTTCGGGTCGAGCTTCACGTGGCGCAGGGCCGGGTCGAGCTTGCCTGCCTCATCGACCCCCGCGTGGCACGCGAGGCACTTCACGCCGTTCTCGACGTGCGGGGAGTGGGGGAACACGTACGGCGGGTTCGCGTCCTTCGCGGGCGCGGTCCCCCGGGCGGTGCACCCGGCGGCGGCGAGCGCGGCGAGCGCGAGGAGGGCGGAGCGGTGCGCGTTCATCACCGCACCTCCCGGACGCGATAGGTCTGGTTGTAAGCGAGCTTCGCCATGACGTCGACCTGCTGCTCCATGTATGGGGTTGCGCCGGCGCGGCCCGTGAGGCTCGCGGTCCAGGCCTTGCCGAGCTTGTAGCCGAGGGTGGCGCTCGCGTTCGCGGCGTAGTCCTGGGAGTTGATGGCCTCGTCGAAGGCCCAGGCGAGGACCTCGGCGGCCGCGAAGAGGGCCCCGAGCTCCCGCCGCACGTAGAAGCGGGCCCCGACGTACCCGTTGTCGGCCCCCTTCAGCCAGTCCACCTCGGCGCCGGCGCGGATCGGGCCGTCCGAGTAGTCGCCGCGGACGGCGAGGTCGTGGCCCAGCTCCGTCCCGGTGCCGTCCTCGCCCGGCTCGAGGAGCGCGTGGTAGTCGACGCCGACCTCGAGCGAGCGGAGGACCTCCCACCGGACGCCGCCGCCCACCTCGTCGCGCGTCGAGTCGGCGAAGACGCTCAGGATCGACGTGCGGGACAGCATGAGGTCGGGGGCGGAGCGGCGGAAGTCGGCGGTGACGAACCAGGCGTGGGCCGGGTGCCAGGAGGCGAGCGCGTTGAGCTCGGCGAGCCGCTCGTCCTCCACCGCCCAGAGGGCGTACGCGTTCAGGGCGAAGTCGCCGAAGAGCCGGAGGCGGGCGTCGACGCCGGCGTCGCGCCGGACGGCCTCGCCGCCGTCGTCGACGAACGCCGCCGAGGCGCCGAGCTCGACGAGCCGGAGGAAGGCGAGGGGGAGCGGGACCGCGATCGAGGCGCGGCCGCCGTACGCGAGGTCGCCCCCGAGCGCGTTCCAGCTCCGGAGGGCGTCGCGCGCGGAGAAGCGCTGCGCCACCGGTGCGCCGGCGTAGGCCGTGAGGCCGATGCCGAGCGGCAGGCGGAGGGCGAGGTCGCCGCCGTCGATCGAGGCGACGCGGCCGGCGCCCAGCGAGACGTTCTCGCGGCCCACCCGGAGCGTCAGCCGGCGGTCGAGGAGCCGGCCGCGGACGTAGCCGGTCATGACGTCGCCGGTCAGGTTGCCGTCCGTCCCGTTGTCCCAGCGCCGATCCCGGAGGTCGTAGGAGCCCCATGTCGAGACGACGACCTCGAGGTCGTCGAAGACCGGGTTGCGGATGCCGCGCGCCGCCACGGTGACGACCTCCGTGACGGGCATGACGTCCACGAGGTCGGGCGCCTGGCCGGGGAGGGCGTTGCGCGGCTGCTTGCCCGCGTTGAGGTAGGTCGTCGAGGTCGCTTCGACCGTGTCGGCGAGCGCGGGCGCCGCGGAGAGCGCGGCGGTCACGGCCAACAGGAATCTCGTCGTTCGCATCAGGTGTCTTCCTCGTCCACCAGTGGGATGCAGTCCAGGTGGAGGACCATCGCACACGGTCCAGACGACACGATTGCTCCACGTCAAATCGTGCCCTTCCATGGCAGACCCCGGGTGGGGGCTGCGAGCGGGAGCGGGGCGGCGTCGATCCGGGGGTGGGGCTGCAATAAGATGCTGCGTCCAATGCGACGGATCCTCCTTGCGGCCGCCCTCGCGATCTCTGCCGGGTGCGCCGGCGAGCGCCCGCTCCTCGCGCGCTCCTGGATCATCGGGAGGCCGCTCGACCTCGGCGTGGTGAACCTCGCCGGCGAGCCGGTCGCGGTGGGCGGACCGGACGACCACGTGCGGGCCGTGGTCCTGTGGGCGACCTGGTGCCGGTCCTGCTTCCAGCTCTTCCCGGCGCTCGACGTGCTGGCCACGGGGGACGCGGCGCGGGGCCTCGCGGTCCACGCCATCTCGGTGGACGAGGACCTCGAGAAGGTGCGCGAGGCGCTCCCCCGCATCCCGCCGCGGGTCCGGGTCCTCTGGGATCGCGGCGCCGAGCGGCTCGGGGAGCGGCTCGGCGTCGAGGAGCTCCCCACGGTGCTCATCCTCGATCGCCACGGCGTCGTGCGCCACGTGCACGAGGGGGCCGACGAGGACGTGGTCCGGCAGATCGACCGCGAGGTGGGGCGGCTCCTCAGGGAGCGATGACGGGCGGCGGCGCGACCGTGAAGGTGGACCGCGCCGCCTCGCGGAGCCGCTCCTCGTCGTCGAGCGGCAGGTCGCGCAGCAGGTAGGCCATCTCGTCCGCCTCCCAGGCGTAGGGCCGACCGTTCAGCAGCACGCGCCCCTCCGCGACGGCGTGGGTCGCCTCGAGGAGCGGCACCGCTGCGAGGTCGCGGACCATCGCCTCGAAGCGCCCCTGGCGCGCCGGATCGACGAAGGCGAAGTCGTGGCGCGCGGTGTAGGCGAGGTGGAAGTGGGACGGCCGGAAGGCGACGCCGACGAGGCCGAGCCGGATGGCCATCCGCGCGAGCAGGGTCCCCGCCTCGCGGGCCAGCCCCAGCCCCGGGACCTCCTGCCCCGGGAGCTGCGGGCGCCGCTCGCTGAAGCGGGCGAGGGGGTTGCGCAGCGACAGCCAGTGGATGAACAGGATCTCGAGGCCGCGGAGCCGGCGCCGCTCGAGGATCGCCTCGACCAGGAGCTGCTCCTGACCGCCGGCTCCGGCCAGCAGCCGGAGCCGGTCGCCGAGGCCGGTCGTGTCGATGACGACGCGGAGGTCGCGGTAGCCGAGCCGCTTGAGCGTGTCGAGGATCCCGAGCCGGTGGAGCCCCTCCTCGAGGCCGGAGGCGGTGTAGAAGCCGAGCAGCAGCCGCGGCCCGGCGGGGCGGAGCCCCAGCGCCTCCTCGATCTCCGCCGCGGTGATGTCGCCCGACTCCCCGAGCTGGGAGGGGGTCAGCTCGCGCATGATCGCCTCGTAGCGCTCCGAGAGCGGGTCGTAGCGCTCGGGGATGGGCGCGGTGGAGCCCGCGGCGAGGGCCATGCCCGTCCCAGCCAGCACGCGCCACGCGTCGCGGTGGTAGCCGCCCGCGGGGAGCCAGACGCTCGCGGTGCCGGAGAGCGCGTCCGCGACCGCGAGGTCTCGCCGCCGCGCCCCCGCGAGCGAGAGCCCCAGCCGCCCGAAGCGGTCGCCCGCGAGCACGTCGCAGCCCGCGACGACGAACGCGAGCGCCGCGCGGGGCATCCGCCGCAGGAGCGCGTGCAGCGCCGCGAGGTAGGGCTCGTCGCCGCTCCCCTCGGGGAGGACCGTCTCGTCCACCCCCTCGAGCCGCCCCCAGTCGGAGCCCGAGATCGAGCCGATCCAGGTCCGCGGATCGGCCGCGAGGCAGGCGGCGATCCCGTCGGGCGGGTGGGCGTCGAGGTCGAGGATGGCGACGCGCCCGCGGAAGCCGAAGGTGCGGACCGCCGCGAGCGCGATGGCGACGTCGTTGACCGCGCAGAAGCCGCCGGCCGTCGCCGGGCCCGCGTGGTGGAAGCCGCCGAGGAGCGAGAGCGCCGGACGCCGGATCCGCAGGGCGAGCCGCGCCGCCTCGATGGTGGCGCCGGTGGCCAGCCGGATCGTGTCGAGGAGCTCGTCGGCGGGGACGTCCGAGGGATCGACGCCGAAGACCCCCGCCAGCGCCTCGGGGCGGGCGAGCGACTCGAGGTGCTCGGCGGTGTGGACGCGCGCCAGCTCCTCGAACGTGGCGCGGCGGGGGGTGCGGAAGCAGCGCCGCCCGAGCAGGCCCGAGGCGCGGAGCCACCACGCGGCGAAGTCGGCGCGCCGGGGGTCGAAGCCGGCCGCCGCCTCGATGCCGGAGAGGGGGAGGCGGAAGCGCGGGTCGTAGAAGACCGGGAGGAAGCGCCGCCGGAGGAGCCCCTCGAACCTTCGCAGGAGGCCGCGCACGCCGCGCCCCGTTCGTCAGGCACCCGCCTGCGGCGACGCCGGGGCCTTCGCCTCCTTCAGGGCCCGCTTCAGCTCGCTCTTCGCGGCGAGGGAGCTCCTCCAGACCACCAGCCAGCCGATCACGGCCTCGAGGGCGATCCAGGCGACCGCGAGCCAGAGCGCGGTGCGCGTCTGGGACAGGGCGTAGGCGACCCGGTCGTACTGCTCGGCGAGCGGACGGGCGGCCGACAGCGGCATCCACGGCGTCGCCCAGACGGCGTAGCCGACGATGGCGAGGAGGAAGATCGAGCGGAGGACGGCCCAGATTCGCGTCAGCATGGCCCCGAGTGTATCCCGGTCCGCGCGGCGAGGGTGGTGCCTGCGAGGGGGTGCCGGTATCCTCGCGCGGCCGATGCGGCGGAAAGGGCCGGGAGCCGGGTGACGGAGACGCGAGAGCTGATGGAGGGCTGCGCCGAGGCGGCGCGCAGGGGCGGCGCGGTGCTCCTCGAGAAGTGGGGGCAGGCGCGGACCATCGCCTTCAAGGGCGGGATCGACCTCGTGACCGACGCCGACACCGCCTCCGAGGAGGCGCTGCTCGGCTTCCTGCGCGGGCGCTTCCCCGGCGCGGCCCTCCTCGCCGAGGAGTCGGGCGCGCAGGGGGCCCAGCGCGGCCTGCGGTTCGTCGTCGACCCGCTCGACGGGACCACCAACTACGCGCACGGCGTCCCGCAGTTCGCGGTCAACGTCGCGGCGCTCGACGATCGCGGGATCGTCGCCGGCGCGACGCTCGACCCGATCCGTGGCGAGCTCTTCCTCGCCGGGCGGGGCGAGGGGGCGTGGCTGGGGCAGGAGCGGATCCGGCCGTCGGGCTGCGAGGAGCTGAGGCGGGCGTTGCTCGTCACGGGGTTCCCGTACGACATCCACTCGAACCACGAGCGGCCGCTCCGGCTCTTCGGCGAGTACGTGCGCCGCGCCCAGGCGGTCCGGCGCTTCGGCGCGGCCGCGCTCGACCTCGCCTGGGTCGCCTGCGGCCGCTTCGACGGCTTCTGGGAGCTGCGGCTGAAGCCGTGGGACATCGCGCCCGGGATCCTGCTCGTCCGCGAGGCGGGCGGGCTCGTCACGGATCTCGAGGGCGGCGACCGGATGCTCGAGACCGGCGACGTCGTCGCCGCCCCGCCGGCGCTCCACCCGCTCCTCGTGGAGGTGGCGAAGGGGGCGGGGTAGGGGCTGGGCGCGTCACCTCACCGGGCGAAGGCGCCGAGCCGCAGCACCGACTCGGGGTCCACCCAGCGGCCGCCGACCTTGATGCCCCAGTGGAGGTGCGGGCCCGTCGCGCGGCCGCTCGCGCCGGAGAGGCCGACCCGCTCGCCGCGCCTCACCGTCCGCCCCACCTTCACGTCGAGGCGCGAGAGGTGGAAGTAGGCGGAGTAGACGTCGGCCCCGTGCCAGAGGAGCACCGTGCGCCCGGCGTAGTAGTTGTCGCGCGCCATCACCACCACCCCGTCGTTGGCGGCGAGCACGGGCGTCCCCGTCGCGGCGTCGAGGTCGAGGCCGTAGTGCTGGCTCTGCTGCCTGCCGTTGTACGTGCGCCGATCGCCGTACCGGCCGGTCGTCTCCGAGAGGATCGGCCACGCGAAGGCCGCCTCGCCGCGCGGCGGCGCGAACGGGCGCGACATCGCCGCGGTGAAGGCGTGCTGGTCGGCGGCGATCCGTGCCCGGAGCGACGGCGGCGGCTCGACGAACTTCGGCGGCACGGTCAGCTCCCGGGAGGGGAAGGCGGGGTCGAGGACGACCACCGTGCCCTCGAGCGGGGCGCCGGCGGCGCTCGCCGTGACGACGAGCGGCCCCGTCGGCTGCTCGACCGGGAGGCCGGCGATGCCGCGCCACCCCTCCGCCGTCCGCCAGAAGCGGACGGGCCGCCCCTCCACGGTCGCCCCCGGCTCCCCCGGGGAGCCGGTCACGATCAGGAGCACCGCGTCGCCCGGCTTCGCCCGGGCGGGCCGGAGCTCGAGCGAGGCGGGGGGCGCGGCCGCGAGGAGGGCGAGGACGAGGGGGAGCAAGGCCTACTCCGGCAGCCTCATCTCGGCGCGCAGCGCCTTGGTGATGCGGAAGTACTCGGTCCGGCCGTACTTCACGTTGAGGATGTGGAAGTCGGCCTTCGCGAGCCCCACGCAGCCGAAGCAGTAGGTGCACTCCGAGCAGGAGCGGCAGAGGACGAGGTAGTTGGAGCGGGAGCAGTTCTCGCTGGCGAGGCAGTACGCGCAGTCGTTGCAGCCGACGCAGTCGGTGCAGTGGGTGAGGTGGCCGGAGGAGCGGCACCCCTTGCAGTGCGTGCACCGGTAGCACTCCTCGCAGTCCTCGCAGAACATGCAGGAGGCGCACTGGCGGCAGCCCACGCACGCGTGCGACCCGGGGTTCTCCTTCGCGTTGTCGAACTCGCGCAGGAGGCGCTGGCGCTCCTGCTCGAACTCGCGCCGGCTCATGATGGGCGCCTCGGGCTTCGGCGGCGGGCGCGACACGATCGCCACCGGCGGCCCGGGCGTCCGCCCCGGGAGGACGCGCTCCGGCGAGCGGCGCTCGTCCTCCCCGCCGCCGCCGGCGAGCTGCCCGATGTCGCCGCGGGAGGTGTCGATGTAGCCGGAGCTGGTGATGACGCGGACGCCGG
>DATIVK010000206.1:0-3588 GCA_035465955.1 Anaeromyxobacteraceae bacterium
GCCGCGGCGTCGACGGAGGCGGCGCTCGTGGCCTCGGCGAGCCTCGCCCGGAAGGCCGTGGCCTCGGGCGTGGGCTCGAGGCGGCCCGCCGCCGCCTCGCTGATCCCCGCGCGCAGCACGTCCACCGACCGGAGCAGCAGCGTCACGAGGACGTCGTCGACGCTCAGCTCCCGCTTCCGGACGCGCTCCAGCAGGCTCTCGAGGTCGTGGGCGACGTCCTTGACCGCGTCGAAGCCGACGAGCGACGCGCCGCCCTTCAGGGTGTGCGCGTCGCGGAAGAGCGCGTGGAGCAGGCCGTCGTCCGACGGGGTGCGCTCGAACGCGACGAGCAGCTCCTCCATGTGGACGAAGATCTCCTCGGCCTCGGCCAGGAAGGTCGCGAGGAGCGCTTCTCGGTCGATCTCGAATTCTTCCACGGTGGTTCTCCTGCCCTAGAGGAGGCGGATCCAGGCGGCGCCGTCGTCCGAATGGAAGACCAGCTTGCGCCCCTGCGTGCCGCCCACGTCCTGATCGATCACGGGGATCCCGAGCGCGTCCAGCGAGTCGAGGGCGAGCCGCGCGTTGTCGTCGCCGAGGCGGCGCCCATGGCTGAAGGCGCCGATGACCGAGGCCCCGCCGAAGACCTTGGCCTGCAGCCGGCGCGGGTCGGCGCCGGCCGCCAGCACCCGCTCCACGAGGCGGGGGATGGCGACGCTCCCGAAGCGGGACGACTGCTCGCGCTCGACGTGGAAGGGGAGCAGGTAATGGTTCATGCCGCCGACGCCCGCCTCCGGCTCCCAGAGGCAGACGGAGACGCAGGAGCCGAGGATCGTGACGATCGCCGTCGGCTCGCTCGCGACGATCAGCTCGCCGGCGTGGAGGTAGGACTGCTTCCGCCCGCCGTCGCCGGGGGCATTCGACGCAGGAGATGGCGGATGGCCTACCGAGAGCGCTGCCATGGATCGGCGCAAGGTCAGGCCTGCGCGGGCCTCAGCGAGAGGGCGATGCCCGCGTGGCTCCGGATCAGCTCGAACACGACCTGGTCGGACTCCGCGATCCCGGGCTTGTGGCCGAGCAGCCGGAAGATCGTCACGACGCCCCACACGTCGTCCCCCCGCATCAGCGGGATGCAGGCGCTGACGTCGGCGTCGGCCGCGTCCACCGGGCCGTCCCGGCCGGCGATGAACAGCTTCCCGCGCTGCGCGGTCCGGCCGATGACCCCCTCGCCGAGCTTCGCGGCCCGGAGCGGGACCGGGTCGACGCCGAAGTGGTGCACGAGCGCCAGCCGATCGCCGGCGCGCTCGAAGACCGCGAACTCCTCGGAGCCGACGACGTTGATCACGATCTCCTGGAGCGCCTGCAGCGTCTCCTCGCGCGTGAGGCCGCCGTGCAGCCGCTCGAGGGCGACGTAGAGCTGCGCCATCTCGGAGGACTGCTCCTGCACGAGGACGTAGTCGTCGCTGATCTTCCCGACCTCGACCTCGAGGTCGGCGAGCCGCTTCCGCAGGGCGTCGCGCTCGCTCGTCGCTTTCGCCAGGGCCTCCCGGAGCCCGTGGAGCTCGTCGGAGGCGGCGCCCGCGGGCGCGGGGGTCGGCGACGCGACCGGCGTGATCGCCGCCCCGGCGTCGTGCCGCTCGCGCGCGGACTTGAGCGACGCGATCAGCTCCCTCAGCTTCTCGTTGACCTGGGTGAGATCCTTGCCGGGGCGCTCGCCGGGGGCGCCGGGCTTCGCGGAGCGTGAGTCGGACATTTTCGGGGCGCTTTCGCCTACTGGCCGAGGCAGCTGCGGACCTTGGTGAGCAGCTCGAGGCCGTTGATGGGCTTCGTGACGTAGTCGCTGCAGCCCGACGCGTAGCCGGTCTCGACGCTCTGCAGCTCGCCCCGCGTGGTCACCATGATGACCGGGATGGTGCGCGTGCTGTCGTCCTCGCGCAGCTTCCGGACGGCCTCGAAGCCGTCCATCCTCGGCATGACCACGTCCATCAGGATCAGGTCGGGCCGCTCGGAGCGGGCCTTGTCGACACCCTCCAGGCCGTCCCTGGCGGTCACGACGTCGTATTCGCTCTTGGAGAGGATCATCTTCTCCATGAGCAGGACGGTGCTCGAGTCGTCGACGAGCAGGATCTTCTTTCGGTCCATCGGACAACCCCCTGCGCAAGGCCGGATCGGGAAACTGGCCCCAGGTTAGCTGCAATCGAGGCACCAAAGCCGAACGCGCGACGGTCTCACCCCGTGAAGTGTGGAGCTGGAGCACCCCCCCGCACCCCGCGCTCGGGCCAGGTGCTCTCCCCGCCGCCGATTCTCCCAAGGATCATGGGGGCTCCCGCGCCGCTCGATCAAGGGGGGTGGCGCGGCGTCCAGCCGCAGCGGACGGATCGTGAAAGTGGCTCCTCCATCGTTTCGGTCCGGAGCCGGACGCGGAAGAGGGGTCTCGCTGGGGCGTGGCGGACCCGCGTGGGTCGCCGAGGACCGCTGCGGAGAGCACGCGGGGCGCCCGTCCGGCGGTCGGTCGCCCCGCCCGTCCGGCGGACGGTGGCCTTCGGCGAACCACCCGCGCCCCCTCGGATCGCGCGGGGCGTGCCCCGTGCATTGCGGCGGAGGATGCCCGCGATCCTCCTCCTGCTGTTCGCCGCAGCGACGCCGCCCGCGTCCCCCGACCGAGCGCCGCCCGAGGATCCGGCGGCCGTGGCGCGGCGCGGGCTCGCCATCGCGTCGCGCGGGGATCCGTCGATCGGTGAAGTCCTCGCGGCCGCGGCCCGCTGCGCGGACCCCGCCGCCGCGGAGGCCGGGGCCCTGGCGCGCGGCCGGATCGCCGCGCTCCTGCCGCGGCTGACGGCCGAGGTCCGGTTCGACGACCGGAGCTACCGCGTCGTCGGGCTGCAGGCGTCGGGCGAGGTGGACTACACGCGCCAGGCGCCGGGCTGGCTCGCGGCGGTCCAGGCGAGCTGGGACCTCGGGGCCCTCGTCGCCCCTCCCGCCGATCGCGTCGACGCGAAGGGGCTCCTCGACCGGGCGCGGCGCCGCGACGACGCCGTCCGCCGCGCGACGGCGCTCTTCTACGAGCGGCGCCGCCTGCGGCTCGCGCTCGAGCTCGCGCCGCCGGCCGCCGGGGCCGACCGCGCCGCCGCGGAGCTGGAGATCGAGCGGCTCGCCGCCGAGCTGGACGCGCTGACCGGCGGCGCCTTCACGGGGGCGCTCCGGTGAACCGCGCGATCGCCCTGATCGTCGCGGTCGCCGGCTGCGGGCTCCCCGAGGCCGACGGCCACGTGCGCGTGATCGAGGGCCTCCCGGCCGGGACGGCCGTCGCCTGCGCGGCGATCGCCTCCGTCCGGTTCTCGGGGGCCGTCAGCCCCGAGGGGCTGCTCGACGGTCGTCGCCTCGTCCTGGTGCGCGAGGCGGACCTGTCCGCGGCGCTCGCGGCCGTCGAGTCCGAGGCGGGGGCGGACGCGGCGACGCCGCGGGTGGCCGGCGCGATCGCGCTCGAGGAGGGGGGGACGCGGGCCGTCCTGCGCCCGGGGGCGCCGCTCCCTGCCGGCGAGGCGCTGGCGCTCGTGGTGTCGAGCCGGGCGCGCGCGGAGGATGGGCGCGCCGTGCTCGACGCGGAGGGGC
>DATIVK010000207.1:0-7238 GCA_035465955.1 Anaeromyxobacteraceae bacterium
CAAGGGGTAGCGGTCACCCCCGGCGGGCCAGGCGGGCCCTCCAGCGCTGGTAGAACCGGACGAGGCGCTGCGCGATCCCGGTCCCCATCACCGCGCCGCTCAGGCGGCTGCCCGACAGGTGGAACCGCGTGAGCGTGGTCCGGATGTAGCGATCCCTCAGCGCCCGGCGGTACTTCTTGCGGAGCTCCCGCCAGGAGCGGTGGAACGCCTCGTCCACGGTGCCGACGCTGCGGTGGTAGAGGTGGAAGGCGACGACGTAGGCGTTGAAGCCGAGGATCTCGGCGATGAGGCAGATGTCCGTGCCGTACAGGTGGAAGCCGGAGAGGTCGGAGGAGACCGCGAGGTTCGCCTCGCTCTTGACGAGGATGAAGTTCTCGTCGAGGGACACGACCCGCTGCGGGAAGTGGCTCCCCTCGCTGTAGAACCGCCTCCCCTCGCCGTCGCTGATCCAGACCGCCCGGTGCGCGAGGTCGATGCCCCCGGCGTTCCCGAGCACCGCCCACCTCGGGTCGAGGGCGTCCAGCTCCGCGATGCGCCGGTCCAGCGCGGCGACGTCGTCGTGGATCAGCTCGACGTCCTGGTGGCAGACGATCACGTAGCGGCCGCGGGCCCGCCGCAGGAAGAGGTTGAAGGCCTGGTACGCGTCGAAGACGTTGCCGCGCGTGTTGTCGACGTAGAGGAACTCGCAGCGATCCGGGCCGAAGCCCGCGGCCCGGAACGTCTCGAGCATCCGGTCGTACTGCTCGCGCCGGGTGACGAGCGTGCAGACGCTGAAGCGGAACGGGTACTCCGTCTCGCCGACGCGGGTGGGCTGGGTCGATGGCGTCAGGCCGTCCGGCACGGCGACAGATTGTAGCCGGGATCCGGCCATGATCACGCCCGGCCGCGCCGCCGCCGCCAGGCCGTGGGGAGGGCGACCCGGGCGAGCGAGGCCGCGAGCCCCGACAGCGCCCGCAGCCGCAGCGACACGCCCGGCCCCAGCCGCAGCGCCTCGGCGTGGAGCCGGCGCGCGCGCCCGAAGCGGCGCGCCCGGAGGGCGGCGCGCCCCGCCCCGATGCACCAGCGCGCCCGGTTCTCCCGCGCGAGCGCGTCGGTCCAGCCCATCGCCGCGCGGGCGGCGGGGTCGAGCCGCGCGACGACGTCCCGGACGACCCGCCAGCGCTCGCGCACCAGCCGGTGGGCGTGGCGGGAGGTGGTCTGGGCGGGGTGGCGGCGCCAGCACCCGACGACGTGGCCGTGGTACAGGGCGGCGCCGTCGGGGTGGGCGGCGAGGAGCAGGAGCCAGGTCGGGAGGTCGACGTAGTGCGGGGACCCGTCCTGCCGGAACCCGCCGATCCGGTCGAGGGCGCTGCGCCGCGCCATCACGGTGATCGAGGGGCTCAGGACGTAGGAGCGGAGGAGCTGGCGGAAGAGGTCGCCGGCGGCGTGGCGGCGGTCCACGCCGTCGACCGGGGCGTCGCGCGAGACCTTGAGGGTCTTCCCCTGCGGATCGACCTCGAGCCCGGCGCCCCAGGAGAGCTGGACCGACGGGTCGTCGAACCCGCGCACCTGCCGCTCCAGCTTGTCCGGCGGCCAGTAGTCGTCCCCCTCGAGCACCGCGACGAGGCCGCCGGTGCCGACGGCGAGCGCGGCGTTGTACGTCGCGGCGAGCGCGCCGAGCCCCCGGTGCGGTAGCCGGAGGCAGCGCACCCGCGGATCCCGGTAGGTCTCCACGACGTCCGGCGTCCCGTCGGAGGAGCCGTCGTCGACGACCACCAGCTCCCAGTCCTGGAAGGTCTGCGCGAGGACGCTCTCCACGCACTGGCGGATGAACGGCCCCGCGTTGTAGGTCGGGGTGACGATCGTGACGCGCCGGTCCACCGTGGCTCTCCCTGGGCTTGGCGGCGTCTCTGGCATCGCGCCGCGGACTCTTATCCGAAGGCCGACCGCCCGGGCAAGGCTTCGCGCCCCCGCTCGCGGTGCGCACCATCGCCTCGACTTTCGCCCTGTGGATCCAATACATTGCCGCAGCCCGGGGCTCCCCCGCGCGCGGACGGACCATGACCACCCCACGCAGAGGCATCATCCTCGCCGGCGGCGCCGGCACCCGGCTCTACCCGGCCACCCTGTCGGTGTCGAAGCAGCTGCTGCCGGTCTACGACAAGCCGATGATCTACTACCCGCTCTCGGCGCTGATGCTCGCCGGGATCCGGGAGGTGTTGGTCATCTCCACGCCGCAGGACACCCCCCGCTTCCAGCAGCTCCTCGGGGACGGCGCGCCGTGGGGGATGCGGCTCGAGTACCGGGTGCAGCCGAGCCCGGACGGGCTCGCCCAGGCCTTCCTCATCGGCGACGACTTCGTGAAGGGCGGGCCTTCCGCCCTCGTCCTCGGCGACAACATCTTCCACGGTCACGAGCTCCAGGGGCTCCTGAAGGCGGCCGACGCGCGGCCCGCGGGCGCGACCGTCTTCGCGTACGCGGTGAACGACCCGGAGCGCTACGGCGTGGTCGAGTTCGACGCCCAGCGCCGCGCGGTGAGCCTCGAGGAGAAGCCGAGGCAGCCGAAGTCCCGGTACGCCGTCACCGGCCTCTACTTCTACGACGAGCAGGTGGTCGATCTGGCCCGCACGGTGAAGCCCTCGGCGCGCGGCGAGCTGGAGATCACCGACCTGAACCGGCTCTACCTCGAGCGGCAGGCGCTCTCGGTGGAGATCATGGGGCGCGGCTACGCCTGGCTCGACACCGGGACCCACGACTCGCTCCTCGAGGCGGGGCAGTTCATCGCCACCATCGAGAAGCGGCAGGGGCTCAAGGTGGCCTGCCCAGAGGAGGTGGCGTGGCGGCAGGGCTGGATCGACGACGCCCAGCTCGAGCGCTGCGCGGCCGCCCTCGGGAAGTCGAGCTACGCGGACTTCGTCCGCGGCCTGCTCAAGAGCCGGGTCTACTGATGGACGTCCGGCCCACCGCCATCCCCGACGTCGTGGTGCTGGAGCCGAAGGTCTTCGGCGACGCCCGCGGCTTCTTCTACGAGAGCTTCAACCGCAAGGCGCTCGAGGCCGCCCTCGGCCGCCCGCTCGACTTCGTCCAGGACAACCACAGCCGCTCGTCGAAGGGCGTGCTCCGCGGGCTCCACTACCAGCTGCCGCACCCGCAGGGGAAGCTGGTGCGGGTCGCGGTCGGCGAGGTCTTCGACGTCGCCGTGGACCTGCGCCGCGGCTCGCCGACCTTCGGCCGCTGGGTGGGCGAGGTGCTCTCGGCCGGGAACAAGCGGCAGCTCTGGATCCCGGAGGGCTTCGCCCACGGGTTCCTCGTGCTCTCCGACGTCGCCGAGTTCCTCTACAAGACGACCGACTACTACCACCCCGAGACCGAGCACTGCATCCGCTGGGACGACCCGACGCTGGCGATCGCCTGGCCGGACGTGGGCGCCGCGCCGGCGGTCTCCGCCAAGGACGCCGCGGGCAAGGCGCTCCGCGACGCGAAGCTCTTCGACACGACAGGAGCGGCCCAGTGAACGTCCTCCTCACCGGCGGCGCCGGCTTCATCGGCTCCAACCTCGTCCGCCTGCTGCTCGCCGAGCGGCCCGACTGGCGCGTCGTCAACCTCGACAAGCTGACCTACGCCGGCAACGCCGAGAACCTCGCGGACCTCGAGGGGAGCCCGCGCTACCGCTTCGTCCGCGGCGACGTCTGCAACGGCGAGCTGGTCGCGGACGTCTTGCGGACCGAGAGGATCGACGCGGTCATGCACCTCGCGGCGGAGAGCCACGTCGACCGCTCGATCCTGGCGCCGTCGGTCTTCATCGAGACCAACGTGCGCGGCACCCAGGTCCTGCTCGAGGCGGCGCGCGAGCACGGCGTGAAGCGGTTCCTCCACGTCTCGACCGACGAGGTCTACGGGTCGCTCGGGCCCACGGGGCTCTTCACCGAGACCACGCCGCTCGATCCCTCGTCGCCCTACTCGGCGTCCAAGGCCTCGAGCGACCTGCTCGCGCTCGCCTACGCGCACACGTTCGGGCTGCCGGTCGTGGTCAGCCGCTGCTCGAACAACTACGGCCCGTACCAGTTCCCCGAGAAGCTCATCCCCCTGATGATCGCCAACGCGGTCCGCGACCTGCCGCTGCCCGTCTACGGCGACGGCATGAACGTCCGCGACTGGATCCACGTCGAGGATCACGCGCGCGGGCTCCTCGCCGCGCTGGAGCAGGGCCAGCCGGGGCAGGTCTACAACTTCGGCGCGTCGAGCGAGCGGCACAACATCGACATCGTCAAGCTGGTGCTGAAGCTCGTGGGCAAGCCGGAGTCGCTCATCAAGTACGTGAAGGACCGGCCGGGCCACGACCGCCGCTACGCCATCGACTCCTCGAAGGCGCAGGCGGAGCTCGGCTGGAGGCCGCGTCACGCCTTCGAGGACGCGCTGGCCGCCACCGTGCGCTGGTACGTCGAGCACCGGCCCTGGTGGGAGCGGATCATCTCCGGCGAGTACCTCAAGTACTACGCGAAGCAGTACGGGGCGCGCTGATGCGGGTCGCGGTCACCGGCGCGAACGGCCTGCTCGGGGGCGAGGCGGTCGCCCAGCTCGCAGGCCGGCACGAGGTCCTGGCGATCGGGCGCGGGGCGTGCCGCCTCCCGGCGGGGCCGTACCGCTGGGCCGACGCGGACCTCGGCGACGGCCGCTCGGTCGAGGCGGCCCTGCGCGACTTCCGCGCCGAGGCGGTGCTGCACGCGGGGGCGGCGACGGACGTCGACGGCTGCGAGCGCGACCCCGCGCTCGCCTGGCGCGTGAACGTGGGAGGCACGGAGCAGGTCTCCCGCGCCTGCGCCGCCCTGGGGGCCCGGCTCGTCGCCGTCTCCACCGACTACGTCTTCGACGGCGAGGCGGGGCCCTACGCGGAGGAGGACGTGCCCAACCCACGGGGCGTCTACGCCCGGACGAAGCGCTGCGGGGAGGAGGCGGCGCTGCTCCTCGCCCCCGACTGCGCCGTGGCGCGCGTCGCGGTGGTCTACAGCGGCCAGCCGGGCGCCCGGCCGACCTTCGCCACGCAGGTCGTCGAGAAGCTCTCCCGCGGCGAGGTCGTGAAGGCCTTCTCCGATCAGTACGTCACGACCACGCTCGCCGCGAGCGGCGCCGCGATGTGCCTCGAGCTGCTGCTCGAGACGGACTACCGGGGGGTGCTCCACGCGAGCGACGCCACGGTGCTCGACCGCGTGGACTTCGCCCGGCGCGTCGCGGCGAGCTTCGGCCTGGCCGGCGAGATCGTCCCCGTGAAGACCGCGGAGGTGAAGCTGCCCGCCCCGCGGCCGCTGCGGGGCGGGCTGAAGGTGGACCGCGCCGCCGCCCTCCTGCGCAACAAGCCCCTCACGATCGACGAGGCGCTCGCGCGCTTCCACGCGGAGTGGGCGACGCGGGGCGCGGCGCGCTAGTCGTCGTCGTCCTCGTCCTCGCCGCCGTGGCGGCCGTGCTTCCCCTTGCCGCCCTTGCCGGCCTTGAGGTCCGCCTTCAGGACCGCGCCGGTCCGGGCGTCCACGAGGACCTTCGCCTTCTCGTGGCCGCGGCCGCGCAGGTCGACGTGCCAGCGCCCCTCGCCGTCGAGGTTCGCGTGCTTCACCTGGTCGACCTGGCGCCCCTGGGACGCGGCGTACCGGCCGGCGACGTCGACGGCCTCGCGCTCCGAGAGGAGGCGCTCGGCGCGCTCGGCGCGCCCGGCGGGAGGAGGCGCGCCGTGGGCCGGGTAGAGCATGTGGGCCGGGCCGATCATGCAGCCGGCGGAAGCGAGGAGGATCGGGAGGAGGATCGCGGGGAGGAGGGATCTCATGGGGCGCCATTCTAGCTATTGTGCGCCGGTGGCGCTCCACCTCTTCGGACAGGACAGCGCGGCGCTCGCCGACGTCGCCGGGATCCCGCTCGCCGACGCGCGCCGGATCCTCGGCGCGGTCGTCGGCCGGCAGCGCCCCTTGCGCGAGGCGCGCAACGTCCGGCGCGAGGTGCTCGACAAGGTGGAGGCCCTCGCCTCCCGCGCCGCGCTGCGCGAGGTCGAGCGCGTCGACGCGAAGGACGGCTTCCGGAAGTACCTCCTCGAGCTGCCCGACGGCCTGCGCATCGAGTCGGTCCGGATCCCGCTCTTCGACACGCACCACTCGGTCTGCCTCTCCTCGCAGGCGGGCTGCGCCCTCGGCTGCGCCTTCTGCGCGACGGGGCGGATGGGGCTCGCGCGCAACCTCGAGTCCTGGGAGATCGTCTCGCAGCTCCTCCACGTCCGCCGCGACAGCGAGCGGCCGGTGACCGGCGCGGTCTTCATGGGGCAGGGGGAGCCGTTCCACAACTACGACGCCGTCATCGCGGCGGCCTACGCCCTCTGCGACCCGGCGGGCGCCCGCGTGGACGCCCGCCGCATCTCCATCTCGACGGCCGGCGTCATCCCCGCCATCCGGCGCTTCACCGCCGAGGGGCACAAGTTCCGGCTGGCGGTGTCGCTCAACGCGGCGATCCCCGAGAAGCGGGCGGCCCTCATGCCGATCGAGAAGGGGCAGCCGCTCGACGAGCTCGTGGACGCGATCCGCGAGCACGGCGCGAAGCGGGGCCGGGTGAACGTCGCCTATGTGATGATCTCGGGCGTCAACGTCGGGGCGGAGGACGCCGCCGCGCTCGGCCGGCTGTTCCGCGACGTCCCGATCCGGCTCAACCCCATCGAGGTGAACGACGCCACCGGCGCGTTCCGCCCGCCGGGCGCCGAGGAGTGGAGGGCGTTCCGCGACGCCCTCGCCCGCGAGCTACCCGGCCAGCCCATCGTCCGCCGGTACTCGGGCGGCCAGGACCAGCACGCGGCGTGCGGGATGCTCGCCGGATCGGCGCGCGGTCTCGGCTGATCTCGGGCGGACTCCTCGCTCTGCTGCTCGCCGTACGACAGCAGTACGGCTGCGCTGCTCGCTCGTCGTGCGCCGCGGCGCGCTGCTCCCTCACCCTGTCCCTCTCCCTCGGTGAGGGAGAGGGGACGGGTTTCCACTCTCAGCCCACCAGCAGGACGAGGCCGTGGGCGAGGTAGTAGAAGATCGCCGCGACGACGGCGGAGGCCGGGATGGTGAAGATCCAGGCCCAGACGATGCGCCCGGCGACGCCCCAGCGGACGGCGCGCGTCCCCTTGGTCGAGCCGACGCCGACGATCGCGCCGGTGATCGTGTGGGTCGTGGAGACGGGGATGCCCCAGTGGGCGAGGGCGAGGATGGTGACGCCGCCGCCCGTCTCGGCGCAGGCGCCGCCGA
>DATIVK010000208.1:0-4699 GCA_035465955.1 Anaeromyxobacteraceae bacterium
GACGCGAGGAGCGCGCTCTCGCGCCGCCGGATGACGGCGTCCACGCGGGCGACCAGCTCCTGCGCGTCGAACGGCTTCGTCACGTAGTCGTCCGCCCCCAGCCGCAGGCCCCGCACCTTGTCGGTCGTCCCGGCCCGCGCGGTCAGGAAGACGAGGCCGAAGGGGTTGGCGGCGCGCGCCGGCCCGAGCGACTCCGCCAGCTCGAAGCCGTCGCCGTCCGGGAGCTGCACGTCGAGGAGCAGCAGATCCGGGCGGCCGGCGCGGACGAGCTCGCGGGCCGAGGCGCAGTCCCCCGCCTCGAGGACGGTGAACCCGTGCGCGGCGAGGACCTCGACGCAGATGGCCCGGATCGACGGGTCGTCGTCCACCACCAGGATGCGCGTGCCGGCCGCCCGGTGCGGCCGCACCAGCTCCGCGGCCGCCGCCGCCAGGCCGGCCTGCGAGGCGGGCTTCGCGAGGAAGGCGTCGGCGCCGGACCGGAGCGCCGCCTCGCGGGACGCGGGGGCCGAGACCGCGAGCACCGCCGTGCGGCGGGTCTCCGCGTCGCTGCGCAGGATCTCGGCGAAGCGGAGGCTCTGGAGGTCCGGCAGCGCCGGCTCGTAGACGAGCAGCCCCGGCGGCGCGCGGCGCGCCAGCGCGAGCGCCTCCTCCGGGGACGGCGCCGTCCGGACGCGCCAGCCCGAGCGGCAGAGGATCCAGCGCGCGAAGGGGGCGGCGTCCGCCGCGTCGAGGACCAGCGCGAGCGGCGCGTCGGCGCCGGACCGGCGCGCCACCTCGTGACCACCCGGGGGCGGCGGCTCGATGGGGAGGACCGTCACGAAGCGCACCCCCTCCCCCGGGGCGCTCTCGGCCCAGATGGCGCCGCCGTGCGCCTCGACGATCCCCCGCGAGATGGCGAGCCCCAGGCCGGTTCCCCGCACCCGGCGCGTCCGGTCGGTCCGCGCCTGCTCGAAGCGATCGAAGATCCGCTCGAGATCCTCCTCGTCGATGGGCTCCCCGGAGTTCCAGACGCTGAAGGCGAGCGCCGACGGGAAGTCGGGGGAGCCGAAGAGGCGGACGCGGATCGCACCGCCCCCCGGCGTGAACTTCACGGCGTTGGTCAGGAGGTTGGAGAGGACCTGGACGACGCGCTCGCCGTCGACCAGCGCCCGCACCGCCGGGACCGGGCTCTCGAGCTGGAGCGTGATCCCCTTCTCGGCCGCGGCGCCCTGGAAGCGCTCGATCGCGCCGCGCAGGAGGTCGTCGAGCGCGGTCAGCTCGAGCTCCATGCGCAGCTTCGCCTCGTCGAGGCGCGACAGGTCGAGCAGGTCGTCGACCATCGCGTTGAGCTTCTCGGCCGAGTCGCGCGCCATCTTGAGGTAGCGCGCCTGCTTCGGCGCGACCGGCCCCGCGAGCCCCTGGAGGATCAGGTCGAGCGCCCCGGTGACCGAGGTGAGCGGCGTGCGGAGCTCGTGGCTCACCACCTGGACGAACTCCTCCTTCCGCTCGTCGAGCCGCTTCTGCTCGGTCACGTCGCGCAGCACGACGGCCACGCCGCCGAGCCGCCCCTCCCCCTCCACGATCCGGGTCAGCGCCCAGGAGATCGTCCGGTCGCGGGCGCGCAGCTCCTCCGCGACGAAGCTGCCCCCGCCGGGGCCGGCCGCCAGCTCGTGCGCCCGCTCGAGCGGGTCGAAGCCCAGCGCCTCGGTGGCCCAGCGGACCGTCAGGGGACCGTCGGGCGGGGCGCCGAGCAGGCGCCGGGCCGCGGGGTTGGCGACCGCGTCGTCGCTGCCGGCGCGGACCACGACGAGGCCGTCGGCCATCGCCTCGACGACCTGCTCGAGCCGCCGACGCTCCCCGATCGCGGTCGCGGCGAAGGCCCGGAGCGCCTCCCCCATCTCGTTGACGAGCAGGTCGAGGACGCGGGCGTCCCCCTCGCCGAAGCCGTCCGGCGACCCGCACTCGACGACGACGACGCCGGCCGTGCGCCCGTCGACGGCGACCGGGACGGTGAGGCGGGACGCGAAGCCCGTGGCGGCGCCGTCGCCCCCCGCGCCGGTGACCCGGATCTGAAGGTCCTTCTCCGGCGCCACGAGCCCGGTGGTCTCCGTCCACCCGGCGAGGGCGTCCTCGCGGAGCCGCACGAGCGCGCGATCGGAGAGGGCCGCCACCGGCCGGAGGACGAGCACCGGGTCTCCGGCGTCCGGGACGAGGAGCGCCGCGGCGGCGTCGCACCGCACGACCCGCGGGAGTCGCTCGAGCAGCCGCTCCAGCAGCGCCTGCCGGCTGTCGGCGAGCCCGACGTCGCGCGCGATCTCGGCGGCGACCTCCAGCGCGGCGACGCGCCGCCCGAGGGCCGCGTCGAGCCGCGCCTGCTCGCGCTTCAGCTTCACCTGCTCGAGGGCGCGCAGGATGGACTGGCGCAGGTCGACGAACTCCCAGGGCTTCGTCAGGTACCGGTAGACCTCCCCCTTGTTGATCGCGTCGATGACCTCGCGAGGGTCGGTGAAGGCCGTCAGCAGGATCACGCAGAGGCCGGGGCGCAGGCGCCGGGCCGCCGCCGCCAGCTCGATCCCGGTCATCCCCGGCATCCGCTGGTCGGTGACCAGCAGGTCGACGTCCCGCGCGCCGAGGATCGCGAGCGCCTCCTCTCCCCCCGAGGCGGTGAGCGCGAGGTATCCATCACGCTCCGTGAAGGTCCTCTTCAGGATGGCGAGCACCTCCGGCTCGTCGTCCACGAAGAGAATCACGTCGGGCATCGTTCCCCCCCGGCCGCTCGCGCTCACTCCCGGCGACCCCCCCGAAAGATAGCACGCGGCGTCCGGGGCCGGCCGCGCCCGGCCTCACCCCTCCGTCCCCTTGCGGTATCGCGCCGCGAGGGACTATAACGGCCGACCTTTTTTGAAGGATTCCCAAATGATCGCCCGCGAGCAGATCCGCAACGTCGCCATCGTCGCCCACGTCGACCACGGCAAGACCACCCTCGTCGACTTCATGCTGCGGCAGGCCGGCGTCTTCCGCGCCAACGAGCAGGTCGTCGAGCGCGTCATGGACTCGAACGACCTCGAGCGCGAGAAGGGGATCACCATCCTCGCGAAGAACACCGCCGTCACCTGGCAGGGGACCAAGATCAACATCGTCGACACCCCCGGCCACGCCGACTTCGGCGGCGAGGTGGAGCGCGCGCTCCGGCTGGTCGACGGCGTGCTCCTGCTCGTCGACGCCGCCGAGGGCCCCCTCCCCCAGACCCGGTTCGTCCTCTCCAAGGCCCTCGCCCTGGGGCTCCCGAGCGTCCTCGTCATCAACAAGGTCGACCGGCAGGACGCCCGCGCGAAGGAGGTCCTCGACCTCGTCTACTCGCTCTACATCGACCTCGGGGCGAACGAGCACCAGATCGACTTCCCGGTGATCTACGCCATCGCCCGCGAGGGCAAGGCGGCGCACACCGTCAAGGACGCGTTCGAGGCGACGAGCCTCAAGCCGCTCTTCGACGCGATCATGACGCACATCCCGCCGCCGCCGGCCGGCGAGCACCAGAACCTCCAGATGCTCGTCGACAACCTCGACTACGACGACTACGTCGGCCGCCTCGCCATCGGCCGCATCGCGTCGGGAGTCCTCCGCGAGGGGCAGCCGATCGCCGTGCTCCGCGAGGAGGGGAAGGTCGCCCCCGCGAAGGTGGTCCGGCTCTACGCCTACGAGGGGCTGAAGCGCTCCGAGGTGAAGGAGGCCGGCGTCGGCGAGATCGTCTGCATCGCGGGGGCCGAGGAGATCGGCATCGGCGACACCATCTGCGAGCCGGAGATCCCCCTCCCCCTCCCGCGGATCAGCGTCGAAGAGCCGACGATGTCGATGGTCTTCAAGGTGAACGACGGCCCCTTCGCCGGCAAGGAGGGGAAGTACGTCACGAGCCGGAACATCCGCGAGCGGCTCTACCGCGAGGCCTACAAGAACGTCTCGATCCGCGTCGAGGACACCGAGAGCCCGGACTCCTTCAAGGTGGTCGGGCGCGGCGAGCTCCAGCTCGCCGTCATCGTCGAGAACATGCGGCGCGAGGGGTACGAGCTGACGGTCTCGAACCCCGAGCCGATCCTGAGGGAGATCAACGGCGAGACGCACGAGCCGATGGAGATCCTGGTCTGCGACCTGCCGACCGACGCCGTCGGCGGCGTGACGCAGAACATGGGGCCGCGCAAGGGGCGCATGATCGACATGCAGCCGGTCGGCTCCAACCGCACCCGGCTCCAGTTCCGCGTCCCGGCCCGAGGCCTCATCGGCTTCCGCGGCGAGTTCCTGACGCTCACCCGCGGCGAGGGGATCATGTCCTCGTTCTTCGACGGCTACGAGCCCTGGCAGGGGCGGATCGAGAAGCGGAAGAACGGCGCCATCGTCGCCGACCGCGTCGGGGTGGTGGTGCCGTACGCCGCCAACTACGCCCAGGAGCGCGGGGCCCTCTTCGTGAAGCCGGGCGACGACGTCTACCCGGGGATGATCGTGGGCGAGCACAGCCACGAGGGCGACCTCGACTACAACATCTGCAAGGAGAAGAAGCTCACCAACATCCGGGCCGCGGGGCGCGACGAGAACGTCATCCTCACCCCGCCCCGCGAGATGGGGCTCGAGATCGCGCTGGAGTGGATCGCCGAGGACGAGCTCGTCGAGGTGACCCCGAAGTCGATCCGGCTGCGCAAGAAGGCGCTGGACCAGACCGCGCGCTACA
>DATIVK010000209.1:0-8918 GCA_035465955.1 Anaeromyxobacteraceae bacterium
GATCACCAAGATCAACGTCGAGGCCGCGAAGGAGATCGTCTACCAGCTCCGGCTGCGGAACATCGGCGGCATCATCATCATCGACTTCATCGACATGGACAAACCCCAGAACCGCGACAAGGTCTTCAAGGCCTTGCAGGAGGCCCTGGGGCGCGACAAGGCCAAGACCAACGTCCTGAAGATCTCCGAGCTGGGGCTCGTGGAGATGACGCGCAAGCGCGTCCGCGAGTCGGTGACCCGGATGCTCGCCGAGCCGTGCAGCTACTGCGACGGCAAGGGGCACACCAAGTCGAAGATCACGGTCGCCTACGAGATCTTCCGCGAGATCCGGCGCGACTCGCCGCACTACCCCGAGCCGGTGCTGGTGGTGAACTGCCACCCCGAGGTGGCGCACATCCTCCAGGGGCCCGAGCGCGAGGAGCTGCGCTACCTGATGGATCGGTTCAACAAGACGATCCAGGTGAAGTCGCAGCAGAACTACCACCAGGAGCAGTTCGACATCTACGGGCGCCAGGAGCGCGGCGAGCAGGGCAAGGAGCCCGGCCGCGAGCCGGGACCGTCGCGCGAGCAGGGCCGGGGCGAGCAGGGGCGCGATCGGGATCAGGGCCGGGATCGGGATCGGGATCGGGATCAGGGCCGGGATCGCCGCGGCGGGCGTCAGGGACGCGGCGGCGGGCGCGGCGACCGCGGTGAGCGGGGAGGCGACCGTGGCGAGCGGCGCGGCGGCCGGGGCGACGATCAGGGCGCCCGCGAGCCGAGCGCTCAGCGTGACACGAAGGACACGAAGGACCCGTCGAACGGGTAGCCGGACGGGGAGAGGCCATGTCCGAGAAGGACCGGCGCAGACCGGGTGAGCGGCTCGAGCGGCTGGTCCAGCTCGGGCGCGTGGGGTTCACCTCCGCGCTCCGCATGCTCGAGGGGGAGAGCGTCCGCCTCCGGGCGATGGCGCTCACCTACACCACGCTCTTCGCGCTGGTGCCGGCGCTGGTCGTGGCCTTCTCGGTCGTGCAGGCCTTCGCCGGCCAGGGCGGTGGGATCAGCGAGCGGATCCACGAGTTCCTCATCGAGAACCTCGCCGTAGGGGCCCGCTCGACGCTCGAGCCCTACCTCGACAAGTTCATCGCGAACGCGCACCTCGCGAGCGCCGGGCTCGTGGGCGGCGCGCTGCTCGTCTACTCCGGCATCAGCCTCTTCTCCGACGTCGAGACGGCGATCAACGACATCTGGTCGATCCGGCGGCGGCGGCCGCTCCGGCAGCAAGTGGTCACCTACTGGGTCGGGCTGACGCTGGGGCCGCTGCTCCTCGCGGCGTCCGTGATGGCGAGCCACGCCGCGAAGACCTGGCTCGCGGGGAGCGGCGTGCGCTTCCTGGGCGGGCTGGCGGGCGTCCTGCTGACCTGCGCCTTCTTCACCGTCATCTACTACATCGTCCCGGCGACGAAGGTTCAGCTCAACGCGGCGGCCATCGGCGGGCTGCTCGCCGGCGTCTCGTGGGAGGTCGCGAAGTGGGCGTACGCGATCTTCGTGGCGCGGAGCGTCCGCTACCACGCCATCTACGGCTCGGTCGCCGCCATCCCGATCTTCCTGCTCTGGCTCTACCTGTCCTGGACGCTCATGCTGTTCGGCGCGAAGGTGGCGTTCATCGTCCAGCACGCGTCGGCGCTGCTGCGCAAGCGGCCGCTCGCGTCGACGCAGGGAAGCCGCGAGATCCTCGCCGGCGAGGCGATGCTCCGGATCGCGCGCTGCTTCGACCGGGGCGATCCCCCGCCGGCCGAGGACGAGATCGCCTCCGACGCCCAGGCGCTCGCGGAGGACGTCGGGGAGGCGCTCGCGGCGCTTCGACAGGCCGGCCTCGTGACGCCTACCGCGGAGGGGGGGCTCGTCCCCTCCCGGTCGCTCGATCGGATCTCGCTCCTCCACGTCCGCACGGCCGTCCAGGGGCCGGGGTCCGAGGCGCCCGACGAGGCCCGCGTAGGCAGGATCCTCAAGGATGTCGAGGACGAAGCGGCCCGGCGCCTCTCGCGGATCACCTTCCAGGAGCTGGTGGCGAGCGCCGAGGCCACCGAGGGCGCGTCCGGCGCCGTTCCCGACGCCGAAAACCCGCTTCCATCCCGCCCGTAGACGGGCGCCCCCGGGGGGCCCTGCGCCCGACCGGTTGGGGGCATCCCGGAACCCTTGCTGATATCAAGGGGTTGGGCTAGGCTTCCTCCACTTCCCTGGAGCGACCTGATGCTGAAGTCCGACCTGATCAACATCCTCGTGGTGAAACGCGGGGTGACCCAGAAGCAGGCCGAGGCCACCGTCGAGACGATCTTCGACGCGATGAAGGATGCGCTCTGCCGCGGGGAGAACATCGAAATCCGCGGACTTGGCGCGTTCCACGTCAAGCACTACGACGGCTACCAGGGGCGTAACCCCAAGACCGGAGAGGTGATTCCGGTGAAGCCGAAGCGCGGAATCCTCTTCCGTACGGGGAAGGAGCTCCGCGATCGCGTCAATCGGCCCGAGCTCATCGGGACCGCCCTGCCGGACGACGACGACGACGACGACGACGAGGTCGAATAGGAGCCGTCGCCTCCGCAGCGCAAAGGGGCCGGGCCGGGAGGCTCGGCCCCTCGCATGTGCGGCGACCCTCAGGCCGCCAGGGAGAGCCTGCCCAGCGGCCGGACCGAAAGCTCGGGCGGCAGCTCGTCGTAGGCGAGCACCACGACGCCGGGGCTCCGGGGGGCGAGGAGGTTGCGCAGCGGGCGCCGCAGGTCCGTCGCGGCCAGCACCACGGGGCGGTGAGGCGAACCTGCGGAGGCGAGCGCGCTCGCCAGCGCGGCCGCCACCTCGGGAGCGACGGCCGCGTGCTCCCCGTCCAGCCCCTCGCGAAGCAGCGCCTCGGCGGCGGGATCCACGAGGAGCGCATCGATCGTCCCTCCGGCGGCGAGCCGCCAGGCGATGTGCCGGCGCAGGGCACGGCGGCAGGCCTCCGCCAACGCCGGTCCCCCCCGCGCGCCTCCGCCCGCCTCCAGGATCGCCTCCAGGATGGTCCGCAGCGGGCGGACGCTCACGCCCTCCTCGAGGAGGCGGCGGAGGACCTCGGCGAGGACCTGGGGAGGGATCTGCCGGGAGGCCTCGCGGACGAGGGCGGGCGCGGCCGCCTCCAGACCGTCGAGGAGCGCCTGCGTCTCCTGGATGCCGGCCAGGAGGTGGGCGGAGGCGCGGAGCCCGGCCGCGGCGCCGACGAGCGCCCGCTGGAGGGGGTCGAGCACCGGTCCGAGCGCGCGGGCCCTCTCGGCGTCGGCGGCGGCGACGGCGCAGCCGCCGTCCTCGGGCTCGGTCGCGATCCCGACGAGCCCGAGATCGCCCGGCGCCGCGAGCGAGAGGACCTCCTCTCGCGGCGCACGGCCCGACGCCACCGGCAGGTCGTCGACGAGGAGCGACCAGCCGCTGGCGGGGAGCGGCCCCGGCCGCAGGGAGATGGCGGCCAGCGCCAGCCCGACCTCCCGCTCGAACTCCTCGCGCAGCGCGGTGAGCTGGACGCGGACGGCCGCGCCGGTGTCGGCGCGCGCGAGCGCCAGGAGATCCGGCCCCAGCTCCAGCACCACGCGGGCCGGCACCTCGGCGTCCGCCTCCACGAACGCCGGCGCGCCGGGGTCGGGCCCCGCCGCCTGCCGGCGGCGCACCAGCCGATGCGCCCGGTAGGCGGCGCTCCCCGAGAGGGCGAGGAAGGGGAGCGCCGGCAGGCCCGGCGCCAGCGCGAGCCCGAAGAGGAGCGCGGCCACCGCCCCGAGCGCGCGCGGATCGCCGGTGAGCTGGCCGAGGATCTCCCCGCCGAGGCCGGCGTCCTCCTCGTCGCCCGCCACGCGCGTCACCGCCACGGCCGCGCTCACCGCCACGAGCAGGGCGGGGACCTGGGAGACGAGCCCGTCGCCGATGGCGAGGAGCGCGTAGCGGCGGGCCGCCTCCGCGATCGGCATCCCCCGCAGCGCGCCCGTCACGAGCCCGCCCAGCACGTTGACGAGGACGATGGCGACGCCGGCGAGCGCGTCCCCCTTCACGAACTTGAGCGCGCCGTCCATGGCGCCGTAGAGCTGGCTCTCCCGCTCCAGCTCGCGACGACGCCGGCGCGCCCCGGCGGCGTCGACGAAGCCCGCGCGCAGGTCGGCGTCGATGGCCATCTGCTTCCCGGGGAGGGCGTCGAGGGTGAAGCGGGCCGCGACCTCGGCCACGCGCTCGGCCCCCTTCGCCACCACGAGGAGCTGGACCAGCGTCAGGATGGCGAAGATCACCGCGCCGACCACGTAGTTGCCCTGGACGACGACCCGCCCGAACGCCTCGATGACCCGCCCGGCCTCGCCGCGCCCGAGGACCAGCCGGGTCGAGCTGACGTTGAGCGCGATGCGGAAGAGGGTGGTGAGGAGCAGGAGCGTGGGGAAGCTCGCGAAGCGCAGCGCCTCGCGGGAGAAGAGGGTGACGACCAGGATGGTCGCCGAGAGGGCGAGGTTGAGCGCGAGCCCCGCGTCGAGCAGCGCGGGGCCCAGCGGCATCACGAGGAGCGCGACGACGGAGAGCACGCCGAGCGCGAAGAGGACCTCGCCCGAGGAGCGGAGGCGGGCCGCCAGCGCGTCGAGGAGGCTCACGGCCGCCCCCCGTCGATCCCGTAGACGTGGACCAGCACCGCGGCCGTCGCGTCGTACAGCGCCTCCGGGATCTCGTCGCCCACCTCGGCGAGCCGGAAGAGGGCGCGCGCGAGGAGCACGTCGCGCACGACCGGGACGCCAGCCCTGCGCGCGGCGGACCGGATCCGGGCCGCGCCCGCGCCGGTGGCCTTGGCGAGGAGGCGCGGCGCCTCGTCCTCGCCCCGGCGGTGGGCGAGGGCCACGGCCACGTGCGTGGGGTTCACCACGACCACGGTGGCCTTCGAGATCGGCCCCGCCTCCAGCGCCGCGCGGTGGAGGCGGCGCCGCTCGGCGCGGTGCTGCGGATCCCCCTCGTCCTCCCGCGCCTCCCGGCGCACCTCGTCGCGGGTCATCATGAGCGCGCGCCGGTGGCGCCTGCGGGCGAGAGCGAGGTCGAGCGCGCCGAAGGCCAGCGCCGCGAGCGAGAGCTGGAGCCCGAGCGAGGCGAGCGGCGCCGCCCTCCAGAGCGCTGCCGCGCCGAGGCGCGGTGCCTGCGCGAGCGAGCGCCCGTGCCGATCCACCCAGGCGGCGAGGAGCGCGAGCGCGACGCCCGCCTTCGCGATCCCCAGCGCGACCCTGCCGACGGCCGACGCCGAGAGGAGGCGCCGCAGTCCCTTCAAGGGGTCGAGCCGCTCCGCGCGGAAGCGGAGCGGCTCCAGCGAGACGTAGAGGCCGGACTGGAGCGCGGCGACCGCAGCGGCGGCGGCGGCGGGGAGGAGCAGGAGCGGGGCGGCGACGCGCGCGAGGACGAGGAGGGCGGTCTGCAGCGCGAGGTCGGTAGAGGCCGACGGCGTGCCGGCCGAGAGCAGGGCGCCCCGGAGGGCCCCCGCCAGCTGGGCGGTGGCCCAGGGGCCGCACGCCGCCAGCGTGGCGAGCCCGGCGCCGAGCGCGGCGGCGGCCGGCAGCTCGCGGCCCGTCGCGATCTCCCCGCGCTTGCGGGCCTCGAGGAGCCGGCGGGGCGTGGGCTGCTCGGATCGGTTGCTCACGGCGTGCCTCCGGGGGCGAGGAGCGCGGGGGCCCTCCCCGCGAGGGCGACGAGGGTGATCAGGCGGCCGCCGATCGCCGAGGCGGCGAGCGCCAGCGCCGCGAGGCCGAGCGCCGCCCGGGCGGGCTGGGACGCGCTCGCGACGCCGGTCCCCGGCGAGAGCCGCTCGGCGACCGCGACGGCGAGGTCGGCGGCCAGGATCCCTGCCGCCGCCGGGGCCGCCATCGCGAGGACGCACGCGAGCAGCTCGCCCGCCAGGCGCAGGCCGCCCTCGCCCAGCGCCGCGGCGTCCACGGCCGCGCCGGGCGCGACCCGCGCGAAGGTCCCGAGGAGACCGACGTGGAGGAGCCGGTCGCCGCCCGAGCAGGCCGCGAGGACCACGCACCACTGGGCGAGGAGATCTCCGGACGCCGACTCGCGCTGGCGGAGGGGCGCGACGTGCAGCTCCGCGAGGGTCGCGCCCCGGAGCGTGTCGACGAGCCGTCCGGAGGCGCGCGCCGCCTCCACGGGGAGCGTCGCGGCGAACGCCAGGGCGCTGCCGAGCGCCAGCTCGCGCCCCCCTGCGAAGACGAGGGAGAGCCCATCCCCGGGCGGAGGCGGTGAGAGGGCCCCGGCGCCCCGCGCACCGGCCCACCCGAGCGCCAGCGCGAGGCCGATCCGGACCGGGGGCGGGACCAGCGGTCCGCCGAGGAAAGGCGAGAGCAGGGCCGTCGGGAGGAGCCTCAGGGCGGCGAGCAGGGTGGCGGCGAGAGCGCCGGCATCGAGCGGCGGGGTCACGGAGCGATCCGGCCGACGAGGGCGAGGCAGTCGCCGGCGAAGCGGACGAGCCGGGCGCCGATCCAGGGGGCCGCGAAGAGGAGGGCTCCGAGCACGGCGGCCAGGCGGGGCACGACGCCGAGGGAGGGCTCCTGCACCTGCGTGGCCGCCTGCAGGACGCCGGTCACGAGCCCCACGGCGAGGGCCGCGCCGAGCGGCGGCGCGGAGAGGAGGAGCGCGAGGAGCAGGGACTCGCGGGCGAGGTGGAGGAGCGCGGGATCCATGGTCACCCGAGGTAGGAGAGGGCGAGGCCGTGGGCGAGCAGCCTCCAGCCGTCGACGCCGACGAAGAGCAGGAGCTTGAAGGGCAGGGCGATGGTGGTGGGGGAGAGCTGCGTGAGCCCGAGGGAGAGCAGGACGTTCGCCACGAGCAGGTCGACGACGAGGACGGGCACGAAGACGAGGACGCCGAGGGTGAACGCTCGCCGGAGCTCCGAGACGACGAACGCGGGGGCGAGGACGGCGAAGTCGTCGGGGCCGGGGCCGGGGCCGGACGCGAGCCGGGGTGCGCCGCCGGCGCGCCGGGAGACGTCCAGGAACGTCTCGCGATCCTGGGGGCGCGCGTGGCGGCGGAGGAAGGCGCGCAGCGGCTCGGCCGCCCGCTGCGCGTGGGCGAGGGTCGCCTCGATGCCCCGGCCGTCCACCGGCGCGCGCGCAGCGGCGAGCGCCCCCTCCGCCACCGGCGCCATCACCGCGAACGTGAGGAGGAGGGAGAGCCCCGTGATCACGGTGTTGGGAGGGACCTGGGGCGCGCCGATGGCGTGGCGCAGCACCGAGAGGACGACCGAGATCTTGAGGAACGCCGTGAGCGTCACGAGCGCCACGGGGGCGAGCGAGACGGCCCCGATGAGCAGGATCAGCTCGGCGGGCCGATCGCCGATGGGGCCGGCGGCGGGGAGGGCGGCGGCGATCACGGCGAGCCCTCGCGCCCGTCGCCGAGCTCGGCGAGGAGCCGCACGCCGCCGGTCCCGTAGCCGACCAGGAGCGTCCGCCCGGCGACGCGCAGCAAGGCCACCGAGGCGTCGCGGGAGAGGGGCTGCCGCTCTGCCACGTCGAGCTCCCGGAGCGGGGCCGCGCCCTCGCCGCGGCGGCGCACCGCGACGAGCAGCGCCCCCGCCGCCAGGAGGACGAGGGACGCCCGCCCCGCCCCGGCGAGGAGCGGGTCCTCGGTGAGCGTGAGGAGGAGCGCCGCGATCCCCACCCCGGCCACGAGGAGGGCGCGGGTGCGGGGTGGGGACGCGGCAAGGCGTGTCGCGAGGGAGCGGGCGAGCGTCATGGCCCCTCCACGAGGGAGTCGATGCGGACGCCGAGCCCCCCCTCGACGTCGACGAGCTGGCCGTGGGCGATCGTCCGCTCGCCGACCTTGAGGGCGACGAGCCCCCGGCGGTCGATCGGGAGCGGCAGGACGCCGCCCGGGGAGAGCCGCGCGAGCTCCCCGAGGGTGATGGGGACGCGCGCGAGCTCCACCTCGACGGCGATGGGCCAGGCGGCGGCGCTGCTGCTTTCGGGCATCTGGATCTCCTCGACGAGCAGGCCGTCCTCCGACTCCGCGCCGACGAGGCGGAGTCCCCCGGGGGCGACGGCCGTGAGGCGCCCCGGGGCGGGTGGATCGAGCAGGACGACGTCGCCGGGGGCGAGCGCTGCGAGCTCCTCGCGCTCGAGCGGCGCGGCGCCCCCGCGGAGCGAGAGCTCGAGCGGGAGGGCGCACGCCGGCGCTCCCTCGGGCGCCCCGGTGTCGAGCGCCCTCACCGCGGCGTGCGGAAGGACGAGGCGTGCGCGCCCGGCCTGCGCGCCCTCGCCGAGGGCGATCGACAGGTCGATCGCCAGGCCGCCGAGCGGCTCGCCGGCCTGGCGGGAGAGGCGGGGCGCGAGGCGGGACTCCACCTCCGGGAGGGAGGTGACCGCCGCGAGGGCCGAGAGCGTGGCCAGCTCGACGGCTGCCCGCTCCAACGGCGTCGCCGAGGTCGCGGGCGCCGGGAGGCCCGGCCCCCCGCAGAGCCGGTCGAGCAGGGCGACGGCCAGCGCGGCCTCCACCTCCAGGGTGGCGGTGCCGGGGAGGGCGGCCAGCTCGACGCGGAGGCGGCTCATGGCCGCCCCCGGCGCCGGGACACCGGGGCGCGGCTCGGCCGAGAGGGACACGGCGCCCCCGGTGAGCGTCGCCAGCGCGCGCGAGACCTCCCCGGCGGCCCGGAGCCCGATCTCCCGCGCTCCAGGCGAGAGGAGCGCGAAGCCTCGCGAGACGGAGGGGAGCTCGAAGGGGAGCGGCATGGCGGTCGGGATTTCACGGATCGTGCCTGCCGACGCCCCTCGGAAGATCACGGTGCACCGCGCCCGCCGCCGTCCGCGGCGCGACCGGGCGGTCGCGGATCAGCCGGCGCCGGCGTCGAGCCGCTCCTGGAGGAGCCGGGCGATCCCCGCGCTCCGTGCGACGTGCGGGGCCTCGATCGAGGG
>DATIVK010000210.1:0-9659 GCA_035465955.1 Anaeromyxobacteraceae bacterium
GGAGCGCGAGGGGGCCGACTTCGTCTTCACCGGAGAGGTGCTGGGCCAGCGCCCCAAGTCGCAGCGGCGCGACACGCTCCGGATCATCGAGCGCGAGAGCCGGATGGACGGCCGCCTCCTCCGGCCGCTCTCGGCGAAGCTGCTGAAGCCCACGATCGCGGAGCAGGAGGGGCTCGTCGATCGCGAGCGGCTCCTCGACGTCAGCGGCCGCGGGCGGGTCCGTCAGATCGCGCTCGCGCGGGAGATGGGGCTCGCCGACTGGCCCCAGCCGGCCGGCGGCTGCTGCTTCCTCACCGACGAGAGCTTCTCGAAGAAGTTCTTCGACCTCCTCTCCGCGCGCGAGGCGGCCGGCGAGGGGCGGCACGTCACGCAGGAGGAGATCCTGCTCCTGACCGTCGGCCGCCACTTCCGCCTCTCGCCGCGCGCGAAGCTGATCGTCGGCCGCAACGAGGTGGAGAACGCCCTGCTGGAGCACCACGTGGACGGGCGCGCGCGGCTGGAGGCGGCCGGCGTCATGGGCCCGCTGGGGCTCGTCGAAGGGGCGCCGTCCCCGGAGGAGCGCCGCCTCGCGGCGTCGATCCTCGCCCGGTACGGGAAGGCGAAGGACGAGCCCCGCGCGGCGGTGGAGTGGCGCGAGGGCGATCGCACCGAGCGGCTCGAGGTCGAGCCCGCGCGGGACGAGGCGATGATCGAGGGGATGCGGATCTAGGCGCCCCGCGCGGCCGGGCGTGTCGCGCGTTTAGTGACCCCTTCGGGGGTGCCGAATCGGCATTGAGGCGCGATTCCTGCGCCGGCGAGTGCGTCTGCGCCCGAGCGCGCGCCTCGGCCCCGGCTTCTTTCCCGAAAACCGCGCACGACCTGCATCGTGGTCGTTCCGATCCCCCTGACCGTTTGTTACAAAGCGGCCCCGGCTGCGAGCGCGACGCCGCAGACCCAACGCAACTCTCCAGAAGAGGTGAAGGGATGGCTTCGAAGCGCATCTATTCCTTCGGCGGTGGGTCGGCCGAGGGCGATCGCAACATGAAAGAACTGCTCGGCGGCAAGGGCGCCGGGCTGGCCGAGATGTCCAACATCGGGATCCTGGTGCCGCCGGGCTTCACGATCACGACCGAGGTCTGCACCGGGTACTACGCCTCGGGCAAGAAGCTGCCGAAGGGGCTCGACCGCGAGATCGCGGCGGCCATGAAGAAGGTGGAGAAGCTGACGGGGAAGGGCTTCGGCGACACGAAGAACCCGCTCCTCGTCTCCGTCCGCTCCGGCGCGCGCGTCTCGATGCCCGGCATGATGGACACCGTCCTCAACCTCGGCCTCAACGACGAGACGGTGAAGGCGCTGGCGGCCCGCTCGGGCAACGAGCGGTTCGCGTGGGACAGCTACCGGCGCTTCGTCGCCATGTTCGGCGACGTCGTCCTCGACATGAAGCCCGAGTCGAAGGAGGACCTCGATCCCTTCGAGGAGATCCTCCACGCCAAGAAGCAGGCCCGCGGCGTGAAGTACGACTCGGAGCTCCCCGTCGACGCGCTGCAGCAGCTCGTCGCGGAGTTCAAGGCCGTCATCAAGAAGCGCAAGGGGATCGACTTCCCCACCGCGCCGTTCGATCAGCTCCTCCAGGCGGTCGGCGCCGTCTTCCGCTCCTGGGACAACGATCGCGCCATCGCCTACCGGCGGATGAACGGCATCCCCGGCGACTGGGGCACCGCCGTCAGCGTCCAGTCGATGGTCTTCGGGAACATGGGCGAGGACTCCGGCACGGGCGTCGCCTTCACGCGCAACCCGGCGACCGGCGACAACGAGTTCTACGGCGAGTTCCTCGTCAACGCGCAGGGCGAGGACGTGGTGGCCGGCATCCGCACGCCCCAGAAGATCGGCGAGATGGCCCAGCGCTGGCCGGGCATCGCGAAGCAGCTCCAGGCGACGCGGCAGCGGCTCGAGCGTCACTACAAGGAGATGCAGGACATCGAGTTCACCATCGAGGGCGGGAAGCTCTACGTCCTGCAGACCCGCACCGGGAAGCGGACGGGGCTCGCGGCGGTGCGGATCGCCACCGAGATGGCGGCCGAGCGGCTGATCACGAAGGAGGACGCGATCCTCCGCGTCGATCCGGAGGCCCTCAACCACCTCCTGCGCCCCATCTTCGACGCCGACAAGAAGAAGGCGGCCACCAAGGAGGGGAAGCTCCTCGCCAGGGGGCTCCCGGCGGGCCCCGGCGCGGCCAGCGGGCGGCTCGTCTTCTTCGCGCACGACGCCGAGGCCTGGCGCGCGCGCGGGGAGCAGGTCGTCCTCGCCCGCCACGAGACCAGCCCCGAGGACATCCGCGGCATGGCGGCGTCCGAGGGCTTCCTCACCGCGTTCGGCGGCATGACCTCCCACGCCGCGCTCGTCGCGCGCCAGATGGGGAAGGTGGCGGTCGTCGGCTGCGACGCGCTCTCCTTCGACTACCGCGCGCGCAAGATGACCGTCGCCACGGCGAAGGGGCCGCGGACCTTCGGCGAGGGGGACTGGATCTCCATCGACGGCTCCGCCGGCGAGATCCTCGAGGGCCGCCTCGACACGCAGCCGTCCGAGGTGGTGCAGGTCCTCGTCGAGGGGTCGCGCAAGCCGGCCGACGCCCCGATGTTCCGCCAGTTCGACGCGCTGCTCGGCTGGGCGGACAAGGCCCGCCGGCTCGGCGTCCGGGCCAACGCGGACCAGCCGGATCAGGCGGCCGTCGCCGTCGCCTTCGGCGCCCAGGGGATCGGGCTCTGCCGCACCGAGCACATGTTCTTCGGGGAGGGGAAGATCGGCCCGATGCGGGAGATGATCGTCGCCGAGACCGAGGCCGAGCGCCGGGCCGCGCTCGCCAAGCTCCTCCCGCTCCAGCGGGCCGACTTCCGCGGCCTCTTCGAGGAGATGGGGGCGCGGCCGGTGACCGTCCGCACCCTGGACCCGCCGCTCCACGAGTTCCTCCCCCACGACGAGAAGGGGGTCGCAGAGCTCGCCCGCGCCACCGGCAAGCCGGTGGAGAAGATCCGGATGCGGATCGAGGAGCTGGCCGAGTCCAACCCGATGCTCGGCCACCGCGGCTGCCGGCTCGGCATCTCCTACCCGGAGATCACCGAGATGCAGGCGCGCGCCATCTTCGAGGCGGCCTGCGAGGTCGCGAAGAAGGGCCGGAGCGTCGAGCCCGAGGTGATGATCCCGCTCGTCGGCACGAAGAAGGAGCTCGACGACCAGACGAAGGTGGTCCGGCGCGTCGCCGAGGAGGTCTTCGCCGAGCGCAAGGTGAAGGTGAAGTACAAGGTCGGCACGATGATCGAGGTGCCCCGCGGCGCGCTCACCGCGGAGGAGATCGCCGGGACGGCCGAGTTCTTCAGCTTCGGCACCAACGACCTGACGCAGACGACCTTCGGCCTGTCGCGTGACGACACGGGGCCGGTCCTCGCCGCCTACCTGGCGAAGGACATCTACCCGGTCGATCCCTTCGTCTCGATCGACCGCAAGGGCGTCGGCGCGCTGATGCGCATCGGCGTCGACGGCGGGCGCAAGGGCCGGCCGGGCATCAAGCTCGGCATCTGCGGCGAGCACGGCGGCGACCCCTCGTCGGTCGAGTTCTGCCACGAGCTCGGGCTCGACTACGTCTCCTGCTCGCCCTACCGGATCCCGATCGCCCGGCTCGCGGCGGCCCAGGCCGCGCTGCGAGAGAAGGCGGCCGCCGGCGTGAAGAAGGGCAAGCCCGCCGCCGGGAAGGCGGCCGGCAGGAAGAGGAAGGGCTCGAAGCGCTGAAGCGGCTCCCCGCAGCCGCCCCACACACCGGCCCTCTCCCCGGCCCGTCCGGGGAGGGGGCTTCTCATGCCTGGAGCGGGGAGGCTCCACGATTTTGACCCAACGCAGGCCTTCGGGCATTCTCCGCCCGGGATTCCGAAGATGACGATCGTCCGCCCGCTCACCGCCGCCGCCCTCGCCGCCGCGCTCGCCCTCGGGGCCGCCGCGCGCGCCCAGGCGCCGGCGGCCCCCGCGACGGCGTCCGCCATCCCCATCCTCCCCCTCGGTCACGCGCTCCCCCCGGAGCCGCTCCTCTCGAAGATGCGGCTCGACCGCTCGCTCGGCAGGTTCGTGGCGCCGTACGGGAGCGGCAAGGCGATCCTGACGATCGATCCGGCCGTCCAGGGGCGGCTGGAGCAGACGCTCGCCTCGTTCGCGGTGCCCTGGGGCGCGACCGTGCTCCTGGACCCGGCGACGGGCCGCGTCATCGCGATGGCGGAGCACGCCGAGAGCGATCCCGGCCTGCTCGGCGGGGTGTTCCGCGCGCGCGCGCCGGCCGCCTCCATCTTCAAGATCGTCACGGCCGCGGCGCTGCTGGAGCGGGGCCTCGACCCGCGGGAGCCCGTCTGCTTCCACGGCGGCCAGCACCGGCTCTCCCCGGGGCTGCTGCAGGACGATCCGCGCCGCGACCACCGCTGCCTCGACCTCGAGGCCGCCTTCGGTCACTCGGCCAACGTCGTCTTCGCCAAGCTCGCGGGGCGCCTCCTCTCGCCGGCGGAGCTCCGCGCGCAGGCGGAGCGCTTCTTCTTCAACGCCTCGATCCCGTTCGAGGGGGCGGTGGAGCCCTCCCGCGCCGCGCTCCCCGAGGACCGGTTCGGCATGGCCAACGCCGCGGCCGGCTTCGGCGAGGTCCGCATGTCGCCGCTCCACGGCGCGCTGCTCGCGGCCGTGGTCGCCAACGGCGGCGTCCTCTCGCCGCCGCGCCTGGTCGAGGCGGTCGAGGGGGGGCCGACGCCCGCGGCGCACGCGCCGGCGCGGATCGTGGACGAGGGGATCGCGGCGCGGCTCGGCGAGATGATGCGGGCGACCGTGACCGAGGGGACCGGGCGCCGCGTCTTCCGGCGCCCCCCGCCGTCGCTCCGCGGCGTCGCGGTGGCGGGCAAGACCGGCTCGCTCTTCGATCGCAACCCGTTCCGCGACTGGTCCTGGTTCGTCGGCTACGCGCCGGCGGAGCACCCGCAGGTCGTCGTGGCGACGGTGATCATGAACGGCCCGAAGTGGCGGGTCCGCGCGCCGTGGGTCGCCCGCGAGGCGCTCGCCGCCTGGTTCGAGGGGCGCGTCGCCGCGGCGACGCCCGTCGCGCTCCCCGGCGGCGCCCTCGCGGCGCGCTGAGAGTGAGCATCTTTCCCTCTCCCCCACCGGGGGAGAGGGCCGGGAGAGGGGGCGGCGCCGCGCGCCGCCCGGGACCGTCAGTCGCTCACCGGCCCGCAGGCGATCCGCAGGGCCGCCAGCAGCGCCTCCATGTCGATCGGCTTCCCGAAGAAGTCGGTGCAGCCCGCGGCGCGGGCGTGGGCGCGGTCGGAGGGGAGCGAGTGCGCCGAGACGGCGAACATCGGCACCTCCGCGAAGGGGGGCTCGGCGCGCATGGCCTTCACGAGGTCCCATCCGTTCATCCCGGGGAGCGAGTAGTCCACCAGGATGGCGTCCGGCACCGAGGCGCGGGCACGCGCCAGCGCCGCCTCGGCGCTGGGGGCGGCGTCCACGAGGAACCCGTGGAGGACGAGCCTCCGGTTCAGCATGTCGGCCAGCGCCGCGTCGTCCTCGATCAGCAGAATCCGCTTCACGTCGTGCTCTCCGGCCCCCCGGCTGGCGCCATGAGTACCACGGTCCCGGCGTCCACGAACCTCCGGAGGGTGCGCAGGAGGTCGAGGCGGCGGAGCGGCATGACCTGGACGAGCTGACGCACCGTGCGGTGCCCGTCGCAGCGGGAGAGCAGGTACTTCTCGCCCGCGCTCGCCGGCAGCCGCGCCAGCTCGCCGGGGTCGATGGCGAGGCACGGCGCGAGCGGCCGCTCGAGGAGCCGCGCCTCCAGGCTCGCGACGAGCGCCCGCTCGGCGTCGGCGAGGACGGCGCGCGCCCCCTCGTGCGCCGGCGCGAGCTCGAGCGCGCGCCGGGCCACGGCCTCGGCGTCGTCGGCCCGGCCGGCCGCGAGGAACGCGCGCGCGCGCTCGACCAGCTCCGCCGCGCCCGGGTCGTCGCCCCCGGTCGCCACCGCGTCCAGGATCCCCCGCTTCTGCAGCGCGAAGAGGCGCTGGTAGACGTGGAAGTCGGGCATGTGGAGCGCGAGCGCCAGCTCGTCGAGGGTCCGCCCCCCGCGCGCGAGGGCGATCAGGCGCGCGTCCACGGAGCCGGGGGGCAGATCGGCCGGCACCCGCTCGTCGTGGACCTCGAGCGTCGCGGCGCCGGAGGGGAAGGCCGAGCGGAACGCCGACCACGCGGTGGCGCGGAACTCCCCCTCCCGGGCGATCTCGGAGAGCTCCACCCGCGCGCCGAGCTCGTGGACCTCGTCGCCCGGGTCGGTCTCCAGGTGGAAGAGCCCGGCGTCCCAGAGGAAGACGTCGAGCAGGGTCTCGCGGATCTTGATCGCGAGGACGTCGCGCACCACCTCGGCGGTGACCACCCCCTGCGCGACCAGCACCTCTCCGAGCCGGCCGCGCGTGTCGCCCTGGGCGTGCACCGCCCGGGAGAGCTGCTCGTCGGTGGCGTGGCCGAAGTTGACGAGGAACTGCCCGAAGTACTCCCGCGGATCGTTGGACGCCGCGCCGATCACCGCCCCGTCGACGAGGACGGCGGACTTCCGGACGGTGCCGCGCTCGCACGTCAGCGTCCCCGAGGCACGCCTGCGCGCGAGCAGCTCCACCAGGTCGGGGAGCGGGACGACCTGGAGGCTGCCCATGAGGCCACGCATGGGCGAATCCTCCACCGGAGGGGCGTTGGCGGCAAGACCGCCGTCAGTGTAAGAACTGCGCTCGACATGCCCGGCAACGAGAACCCCCGAAGCAGCCTCCTCCCGATGGTCGTCGTCGCGGTGCTGATCGCCGGGGGCGTCGGCGGCTGGCGCGCCTGGGAGCTGTCGCGCGACGCGACCGACGACGACGCGCGCGAGTTCCGCGTCGATCCCGCCGACGCGCCGGCGCCGGCGCTCGACCTCGAGGCGATCGGCGGCCGCTTCAACCTGGGCGACACGAAGGGGAAGCTGGTCTTCATCAACTTCTGGGCCACCTGGTGCCCGCCGTGCCGGGACGAGCTCCCGTCGATGGTCGGGCTCGGCAAGGAGCTGACCGAGCGGTACCCGGGGCGCTTCAAGATGGTGGCGGTCTCGGTCGACGACGACTGGGAGACGGTGGTCAACTTCTTCCGTGGCCCGCCGCCGCCGTGGCTCACGGTGGCGCGCGACGCCAGCCAGGACGTCACGCGCTCCTTCTACTGCACCGCGCGCGGTCAGTGCCCCGACTCCTTCAAGTTCCCCGAGACCTACATCGTCGACGGCCGCGGACGGCTGGTGGCCTACGTGGTGGGGCCGCGCGACTGGAGCTCTCCCGCCATCCGGCGGTATCTGGGGAAGCTCATCGAGGGCTGACCGGGGGTGATCCGGCGGAAAACGCCGCGATCCCGACAGCTTGGACACGGACCGGGGAGCCGCCCGCCGCGCTGCGTCATGCGTCGGGAGCCGCCCGGACCCCGGCGCTCCGACGGGGCGACGCACGTCGAAGCTCCCGTAATCCTTGATGGTACCGCTCTCCGGGCGCTATAAACCCGGGTTCAGGTCCCACGACCTGATGGAGGGAGGGGCGCACGTTGGAGCGCGAGAGCGGCATCCCCGTGGTCGTCATGGGGCTGGGAGAGATCGGCCGGGCGATCGCCGCGGCCGCGCTCTCACGTCCCGCGCTCCGGCTCGTCGGCGCGATCGACCCGTCCCCGCGGCTGGCGGGCAAGAAGCTGAGCGAGGTGCTCGGCCTCCCCGCTCCGTCCCTCTCGGTCTCGCCCGACCCGACGGAGGCGCTCCGCGCCGCGCGCGGCGGCGTCGTGCTCCACGCGACCGGCTCGCGCCTCGACGAGGTGCTGCCGCAGCTGATCGCCGCCGTGAAGGCCGGCGCCTCCGTCGTGTCCACGTGCGAGGAGCTCGCCTGGCCCTGGCTCCGGTACGAGGAGGAGGCCGAGCGGCTCGACCGGCTCTGCGAGGAGCGCGGCGTCGCGGTGGTCGGCACGGGGGTCAACCCGGGCTTCGTCCTCGATCGGCTCCCGGCCTTCCTCTCGCAGGTGACGGGGCCGGTCCACCACGTGCGCGCCCTGCGCGTCGTGGACACGGCGCGGGCGCGGCCGCGGCTGGTCGCCAAGACCGGCGTCGGGCTCGACGAGGACACCTTCCACGCCCGGGCGGACGCCGGGGAGATCGGCCACGTCGGCCTCGCCGAGTCGGCCGCGCTCGCCGCCGCCGGCTGCGGGCTCGAGGTGGACGAGGTCGACGAGGAGATCATGCCGCTGGTCGCGGAGGAGGAGCTCCGCGGCGCGGTGCCGGTCCCGCGCGGCCGGGTCGCCGGCCTCCAGCACGTCGCGCGGGGCTTCTTCGAGGAGCGCGAGGTCGTGCGGCTCGAGCTCACCTTCTCGGTCGGCGCGGCCGACCCGCGCGACGAGGTCGAGCTCGACGCCGACCCGCCGGTGCGGCTCCTCCTCCCGGGCGGCCTCGCCGGCCTCGGGGCCACCGCCAACGCCGTCGTCAACGCCGCCGCGCCCGTCTCGGAGCGGAGGGGGCTCATCACCGTCCTCGACCTGCCCGCCGGGCGATGACGCGAAGGGAGACCATGCTCGACAAGTCCCTCATCGGCAGAGAGAGCGAACCCGTCGTCCACGACGTGGAGAAGAACGCCATCCGGCGCTTCGCCGAGGCGCTCGGCGACGCCGATCCCATCTACGTGGACGAGCCGCTCGCCCGCGCGGCCGGCTACCCGGGGCTCGTGGCGCCGCCCACCTTCGCGGTGACGCTCGCGGCGAACGATCGCTTCCGGCACTCCCTCGACCTCGGCACCCGCAACATCCTCCACGGCGAGCAGGTCGTCGAGACGGCGCGGCCGATCGTCGCCGGGGACCGGATCACCGTGAAGAGCAGGGTCGCCGACGTCCAGGAGCGGACCGGGGCGAGCGGCACCATGGACGTGCTGGTGATCGAGGACGAGGGGCGCGACGACAAGGGGCAGCTCGTCTTCCGCACCCGCGAGACGCTGATCCTCCGTCGCGGATAGGGAACCCGATGAACCTCACCGTTCGGCAGCTCTACTTCGAGGCGATCAAGGTCGGCGACGAGCTCCCCCCCCTCGTCAAGCCGCCGGTCGACCGGCTCCAGATCACGCGCTACCTGGGCGCGAGCGGCGACTTCAACCCGCTCCACTGCGACGAGCCCTACGCCCGCGCCGCCGGCTTCCCGGGCGTCTCCGCGCCGGCGATGATCGGCATGGGCTTCCTCGCCGAGCTCGTCACGGAGTGGGTCCGGGGCGCGCGGCTGCGGCGCCTCCAGGCGCGCTTCGTGAAGATCATCTGGCCCGGCGACGTGCTCACCGTCCGCGGTCGGGTCGCCGAGCGGCGCTTCGAGGAGGGCGGCCGATACACCGCCGACATCGAGGCCTGGGCGGAGAACCAGCGCGGTGAGCTGGTCGTCCGCGGGATCGCGACGGTCCAGCTCTACTACAGCGCCGACGACGAGCAGCGGCAGCGCGCCGGCCAGCCGCCCCTCGTGGTCACCCCCGCGGAGGAGGAGGCGCGGCTCGCCCGGTTCGCCCGCACCTCGCCGCCGCGCCCCGGCATGCCGCTCCGCCCCGGCGCCCTGCCGGCGCGCCCGGGCCTGGCCCCCGCGCGGTTGCCGC
>DATIVK010000211.1:0-33696 GCA_035465955.1 Anaeromyxobacteraceae bacterium
CTCGACGCCGGGAGCGCCGCGCTCGACGAGCGGGCGCAGCGCCAGGCAGCGGACGAGCACGCTCTCTCCGAGGCCCGCGCTGCGCTCGCCGCCGACCGCGCCGATCTCGAGGCCCGGGTCCGGGCGACCGCCGAAGCCGAGCGTCTCCTGGGCGAACGCCGCGACGCCCTCGACGCCGGGAGCGCCGCGCTCGACGAGCGGGCGCAGCGCCAGGCAGCGGACGAGCACGCTCTCTCCGAGGCCCGCGCTGCGCTGGCCGCCGACCGCGCCGATCTCGAGGCCCGGGTCCGCGCGACCGCCGAGGCCGAGCGTCTCCTGGGCGAACGCCGCGACGCCCTCGATGCCGGGAGCGCCGGACTCGAGCGGCACGTGGAGGCTCTGGCCGCGGAGCGCCGAGAGCTCGCCGGCATGCGCCAGGCCCTCGACGTGGCGCGGAGCGACCTCGAGGAGCGGGTGCGGCGGCTCGGGACTGCGGAGCGGGCCGCGGCCGAAGAGCGGGCAGCGCTCGCCGGCGACAGGGCCGACGTCGAGGCGCGCCAGCGCGCCGCCGCCGACGCGGGGCGTGAGGTCTCCGCCGAACGCGCGGCCCTCGTGGCGGCTCGCGCCGAGGTCGAGACCCAGCGGGTCGGCGTCGCCGGGGTGGAGCGCCGCCTCGCCGAGGAGCAGGCCGCGCTGCGCGCCGCTGGCGGAGAGCTCGAGGAGCGGGCGCGGGTGCTCGCGGACGCCGAACGGCGCCTCGGGAGCGAGCGCGAGGGGCTCGCCTCGACGCGGGAAGAGCTGCAGAGAAGGGAGCAGGGCGTCGCGGACGCCGGCCGGACGCTGGAGGCGGAGCGCGAGGCGCTCACGTCGCTCCGCGCCGAGCTCGAGGCCGCCGGCCAGCGTCTCGACGCCGAGCGCGCGACCCTCGCCGCGGACCGGACGGAGCTCGAGACGGAGCGGACGGACCTCCGGAGTGGGCGCGGGGCCAGCGAGCGCTCGCTGGATCCTACGGAGGCGGAGGTTCGGACGCCACCGCGACCCTCGCCGGTCGAGCCCGAGCCCCCGCCTGCGCCGGCCCCCGCGAGCCGCGTCCCGCCCCTCCTCCGCACCCCGGCCCGCCGTCGCGGCGCGCTCGGCGTCGTCGCCGCCGCCGCGGTGCTGGCGCTGATCCTCGTGCTGCGCGCGCGACCGGACGCCAGCGGACTCCCCCCGCCGGCGGGCACGACCGCCGCGCTGGGGGCGCAGCCCGGGGTCACCGCTGACGGCGCCTCGCCCCCTGCCGGGAGCCAGCCCCTCGCCCCGACCGGGCACGAGGCCCTCCTCACCCAGCCCGACGCGTCCGCTGGCGGTCCGTCCGACCCGGCGGCGCGCGCGCCCTCGTCCGCGGCTGACGCGGCCGAGCCCCCACGCGAGCGCGGCGCGTCCACCCAGCGTCCCGCGCGGCGCGCCCAGCAGACGGTCGACGACCTCTTCGACGAGGCGTTCCAGCGCTGACGTCGGGGCGCGTGGCACCGCCCCCTCACCGCACGGTCGCTGCGCGAACGACCCGAAGTCCCCGGAGAGCCCAATGCACAACCCGATCGAGCTCGAGCTGCTGGTCCGCCACATCGGCAAGGCGAAGGGGATCGAGCTGGTCCGCCTGTCGCGGATCCCCTCCGCGCCGGGCATCGCGCAGGCCGCCATCGACGCCCTGGCCGCGGCGACCGAGGGCTTCACGGGCCTGTACGGCGAGCCGGCGGAGGCACGGCACGCCCTCGAGGATCTGCGTGAGCGCTTCCCCAATTGACGGCTCAGCCCCGCACGCCTCCCGGACTCACGCCCCCAGCGCCGCAAGCCGCTTTGCCTCGACCCTCTTCACGAACTTCTCCCGGTCGATGACGAAGCGCTCGTGCTTCCCCTCGCCGATCAGGTCGACGCCGTCGTGGGCGCGGACCTCGAACGTCAGCCGCCTCCCCTCCACCGCGACGAGCGCGACGTCCACCGTGACCGTGAGCCCGGGCGGCGTCGCGGCGCCGTGCGTGACCCAGATGCCGGTGCCGACCGACTGCTCTCCCGGATCCAGGTGGGGGTGCATCGCCTCCATGCACGCCCACTCCAGGAGCCCGACCATGAACGCCGTGGCGAACACGTGAGGCATGTCCCGGAAGCGCTCCGACTCGGCGAAGACGTGGGGGACCGTCTTGTCCTCGGGGACGACGTACACGAACGTCGACTTCAGGCCCGGCGCGAGCGTCGGCTTCATGGCGTGCTCCCATTCGTGTGTGCGGCGGCCCCGATCCGCCCGGCGCGGACCGACAGCCTCCAGGTGATCTCCCGCTCGAGCCCCCGCGCCCCCCACGCGGCCTCCAGGTCGTCCGAGACCAGCGCGATCGCGTCGGTCCCCTTCGCCCTCGTGAACGCCGAGACCGCCGACCAGGTGCGCAGGTAGCCGACGAACCGCTCGAGGTCCCAGCGCTCCTCGATCGAGAGCGCGGGCGCCTGGAGCTCCGGCCACGGGAACGGGAGCGTGCGATAGCCCGAGTCGACGTGGGCCCGCTCCGGTGGCCAGAAGGGGCCGAGGATGGGACGGTAGAGCCGATCGATCACGGCGTCGACTGCCGGCGTGACCCGGCAGAGGTCGTAGGTGAAGGCGGCGAAGACCGCCCCCGGGCGGGCGAGCCGGGCCAGCTCGGCGTGGAGCCGCGCCGGGTCGAACCAGTGCAGCGCCTGCGCCGCGATGACGAGATCGGCGCAGCCGCCGGGCAACCCCGTCGCCTCCGCCGGCGCGACGGCGTACCGAACCCGCTCGTGCGGCTCCGCGTGGGCGATCTGCTCGGCGCTCGGGTCGAGGGCGATCACCTCCCGGTAGTGGGCCGCGAGCGCGACCGACGCCTGGCCCGTGCCGCAGCCGAGATCGACCGCGCGGTCGCGCCGCGGCGTGACGCTCGCCAGCCAGGCGAAGAGCGCCGACGGGTAGTGCGGCCGGAAGGCCTGGTACCCGCGCGAGACGCCGGAGAAGTGGTCCTTGAACGCTTCGGTCATCCCGGATCTCCTGAAGGCAAGCACCGTGGACCCTCGCGCCACATCATGCCTCCCCCGAGCGCTCGCGCGAACGGGGACGCGGCGAGCCGGTGCACCGGACGCGGGCCCCCTTGGGTCGCGTCCGCGCAGCCGCCTCGCGGGTCTGGTCTCATGGTGGCAGGCCATGCGCGCCCCGTGTCGACCTCGTGGACGGCCCCTTCACCTGCTCGCGACCGCGCTCATGGTGGCGTGCGGCACGGGTTGCGCCTTCACGCTGGCCCGCCCCTACCCGCGCGCCGACCGGTGCAACACGCTCCTGACGCCGATCCTCGACGGGGCCGGGGTGGCGCTCTTCACGACGGTCGCCATCGCGTCCTCCAACGCCCGGATCCGGGCCGACTGTCCGGTGGACGACCCCGACTGCTACCGCACCGTCGCCAACCGGCAGAGCGACGTTCGCGCGTACGGGTCGATCGCCGCCGTCTACGCGGGGTCCGCCGCCTGGGGGCTCTGGTCCCGCTCCCGATGCCAGCAGGCGCTGGCGTCGTCGCCCCCGCCCGTGATCCCGACCGTCGCCGAGCCCGTGCGCCCGCCTCCGGGTGGCGGCTTCGAGCCGGCTCCGGCGCCGCTGCGCCCCCCTGGCGCGCCCGCGCAGGCGGCCGCCGAGCCCGCGGAGCCGACCGCGACCGAGGCCCCGGCGACCGAGCCCTCCACCCGCGGAAGGCGGGGCCGGGCCTACACCAGCGTCTGGATCGGCTCGGGCGGCGGAGTGGTGACCCGGCCCGGGGCCGACGTCGAGTTCCTGCAGCTTCTCCTCGTCCCCCTCCCGCTCTCCGCCGGCCTCGGGCTCGGCGCTCCCGTCAGCTCACGGCTGCTCCTCGGCGGTGAGTGGAACGTCACCCTCGCCTTCAACTGCGCGGCCGGCATGGACTCGGCGTCCGGCCCGTGCGATCGCACGGTGGTGCTCCAGCAGCTCGTCGCGACGGCGACCTACTTCCCGCGCTGGAGCGGCGCGCCGGAGGCCCCCCCCGCCGGATGGTTCGTCCGCGGAGGGCCGGCGCTCGCCCTCCTCAACTCCCACTACACCGACCTCGTCTCGCCCGACGGAGCCATCACGCCCGAACAGCGCGCGCGCTGGCGGCGGATCGGCGGGGGTCTGCTCGTGGGGACGGGCCTGTCCGTCCACGCGGCTTCGCACCTCTCCTGGACCTTCGACGGCGGGCTCGACCTCGCGTGGCACCGGTACGGGAGCAGCGCGACGGAGCCGACGGGCTCGTTCGAGACGCTCCTCCACCTCGGGGTGACGTTCCACTGAGGATGGACACGCCCCCCGATCCCCGTGTACGACGCCCCCATGCGCGTCGTCGCCTTCAACGGAAGCCCCCGCCGCAGCGGCAACACCTCCCGCCTGATCCGGCGCGTCCTCGACGTGCTGGAGGGCGAGGGGATCGAGACCGAGCTCGTGCAGGTGGGCGGCGAGGAGATCCGCGGCTGCAACGGGTGCCGCCGCTGCGGCACGCTCGCCAACGGCCGCTGCTCGCGCGACGACGACATCGCCAACGCGTGCATCGCGAAGATGACCTCGGCCGACGGCATCCTGCTCGGCTCGCCGACCTACTTCTCCGACGTCACCACCGAGATGAAGGCGCTCATCGACCGGTGTGGCTACGTGGCGAAGCAGAACCGGGACCTCTTCCGCCGGAAGGTCGGGGCCGGCGTCGTCTCGGTGCGCCGCGCGGGCGCGACCCACGCCTTCGACACCCTCAACCACTTCTTCTCCATCAACCAGATGATCGTCCCGGGCTCCTCCTACTGGAACCTCGGGATCGGCCGCGAGCCGGGGGACGTGGAGCAGGACGCGGAGGGGCTCCAGACCATGCGCGTGCTGGGCGAGAACATGGCCTGGCTCCTGAAGAAGCTGTCGGCCTGACGCCGGGCCGTCGGCCGCGCGCGGCACCTCGGGGGCTCAGCCGGCGACGACGGCGCAGAGAAGCGCGCATTGGCCCGCGCTGGGGGCTCCTGCCATCGGGTCGCCTCGCGTTTCCGCCCGCGCCGCTGCCTGCGCGACGTCCTCTCCCTATAACCCCCGCGTGTCTGGGACGAAGGCCGTCACGCGCGGGACGAGGTTCCTGGCGCTCGCGACGCTGGCGGGCGCGGCGGCGACGGCCGAGGCCGTCGCCCGGGCGCCGCAGATGACGTCGCCGTCGCCCGTCGCGCTGATCTCCGAGGTCCCGCTGCCGGGCCGGGCCAGCCGCTTCGACTACCAGGACGTCGACGAGCGGCGCGGTCACCTGATCATCGCGCACATGGGGGACGACGAGCTGCTCGTCGTGAGGCTGCGCGACGGCGTCACCGTGGCTCGCCTGCCCGGGATCCGCACCGTCCGAGGCGTGCGCGTGGCGGAGCAGGCCGGCCTCATCCTCGCGACGGCCGCCGCGACCGACCAGCTCGTCCGCGTCGACGCCGCCTCGCTCTCCGAGATCGGTCGGACCGCCACCGGCTCGCGGCCGGACGGCGTCGACTACGATCCCGTGCACCGCGTCGTCGGCGTCTCGGACCAGCGCGACGGCGCCCTCTCCCTGATCTCGGACGCCGGCGGCGGGCCCCGGCGGCAGGTCCGGCTCGGCGTCGAGACCGGAAACGTCGTCTTCGATCCGAGGCGCGAGCGGTTCTGGATCACCGTCGTCGCGGGCTCCGGACCGGATCGGCTCGTGGCGGTCGATCCGGCGAGCGGCGCCGTGACGGGCGCGATCGACCTCGCCGGCTGCGCGGGCGCCCACGGGCTGCGGCTCCACCCCGACGGGGCGAGCGCCTACGTCGCCTGCGAGGAGAACGATCTCGTCGCGAGGGTCGGGCTCTCGCCGCCGTTCCCCCTCGTCACGGCGCGCGCGGGGGCCGGGCCCGACGTGCTCGCCCTGGACCCCGGCCTCGGCCGCCTCTACGTCGCCGCCGAGCGCGGTGACCTGTTCGTCTTCGACACGAACCGGCCGGGGCTGGCGCTCGTCGGCCGCCTGCGCGCCGGAGACAACGCCCACACGGTCGCGGTCGATCCGGGGACCCACCGCCTCTACCTCCCGCTGCCGCGCGGCCGCGCAGGCGGGCCGGTGCTCCAGATCGGGCGCTCCTCGTGAACCCCGCTCCGCATGCGGCTCCCGAAGGAGAAGCGACGGCCCCCATCGTCCCCTGCTCGCTCGGCGAGCTCCTGCTCTACTTCGTCCGGCTCGGGACGTTCGGCTTCGGAGGCCCCATCGTCCTCGCCGGTCACATGCAGCGGGACCTCGTCGAGGGGCGCCGCTGGATCTCGAAGCGGGACTACCTCGAGGGGCTCGCGCTCGCCCAGCTCGCGCCGGGGCCGTTGGCCGCGCAGCTCGCGATGTACCTCGGCTGGGTCCGCGCCGGCGTCCTCGGCGCCACGCTGGTCTCGGCGGCCTTCATCCTGCCTTCCTTCGCGATGACGGTGGCCATCGCCGCGGCCTACCTGAGGCTCGGTGGGCTCGGCTGGATCCTGGGCGCCTTCTACGGCATCGGCGCCGCCGTCATCGCCATCATCGCGCGCAGCGCGCTCCGGCTGACGAAGCTCTCGCTGAGGCGAGATCGGCTCCTGTGGGCCGTCTTCGCGGTCACCGGCCTCTTCACGGCCGTGACCGAGTCGGAGGTCGTCTGGCTCTTCCTCGGCGCCGGCGTCCTCGCCCTGCTCGTGCGGGCGCCGCCGCGCGTCCGCCCCGGACCGGCCGCCGCCGCGGCCATCTTCCCGGCCTGGCTCGTCTCGGGGCTCGCCGGGCCACGGCCCGGCCTGCTGCCGCGCCTCCTCGGGTACTTCGCGGCGGCGGGTGCCTTCGTCTTCGGCAGCGGCCTCGCCATCGTCCCCTTCCTGCACGGCGGGGTCGTGGGCCGGTACCACTGGCTGACCGAGCGCCAGTTCCTCGACGCCGTCGCCGTCGCGATGATCACGCCGGGGCCGGTCGTCATCACGGTGGCCTTCATCGGCTACCTGGTAGCGGGGCCCGCGGGCGCGGTCATGGCCGGGCTCGGCGTCTTCCTGCCGACGTACCTCTTCGTCGTCGTCCCCGCCCCCTTCTACCGGCGCATCGCCGGGAACCCCCAGATCCACGCCTTCGTCGGCGGCGTGACCGCCGCGGCCACCGGCGCCATCGCCGGCGCCGCGATCGTGCTGGGGCGCCGCGCGCTCGTCGACGTGCCGACGGTCCTCATCGCCGGCGCGACCCTCCTCCTGCTGTCGAAGGCGAAGCGGATCCCGGAGCCGGTCGTCATCCTGGCGGCGGGCGCGGCGGGGGTGCTGCTCCGGAGGTTCGCCCCGTGATCGGCCTCCCCGGGCGACCGGGAGGCGCTCGCCCCGTCGTCGAGCGGTTGCCCGCCGAGCGGGGTGGCGCGTAGCCTGCCCCCATGGATCCGCGCATCTACCTCGACTTCAACGCCAGCACACCGATCGCCCCCGAGGTCGCGGAGGCGATGCGCCCATTCCTGACCGAGCACTTCGGCAACCCGTCGAGCCCGCACTGGGCGGGCGCGCCGGCGAAGGCGGCGGTGGAGCGGGCGCGGGCGCAGGTGGCGGCGCTGCTCGGCGCCGACGCCGCCGAGGTCGTCTTCACGAGCGGGGGGACCGAGTCGGACAACCACGCGCTCGAGGGCGTCTTCTTCGCGAGCCGCGGGCGCGGCGACCACATCGTCACGAGCGCCGTCGAGCACCCGGCCATCCTCCAGCCGCTCCGCTTCCTGGAGACGCTCGGGGCGAAGGTGACGGTCGTGCCGGTGGACCGGGCCGGGCGGGTGAGCCCGGACGACGTCCGGAGGGCCCTCACGCCGAGGACGATCCTCGTCAGCGTCATGCACGCGAACAACGAGGTCGGGACGATCCAGCCGATCCGCGAGATCGCGGCGATCGCCCACGCGGCCGGCGCGCTCATGCACACCGACGCGGCGCAGAGCGTGGGGAAGATCCCGACCCGCGTCGACGACCTCGGCGTGGACCTGCTCTCCATCGCGGGGCACAAGCTCTACGCGCCGAAGGGCGTCGGGGCCCTCTTCATCCGGCGCGGCACCCGGATCGAGCCCTTCGTCCGCGGCGCGGGGCACGAGGGGGGCCGCAGGGCCGGCACGGAGAACGTCCTCCTCGACGTGGCGCTCGGCGCGGCCTGCGAGCTGGCCGGGCGCTGGGTCGGGATGGAGGCCGTCCGGGCCCTCCGCGATCGCTTCGAGCGGGAGTTGAGCGAGCGGCTCGGGGACCGGGTCACCGTGAACGGCGCGGGCGCCGAGCGGCTCCCCAACACGGCCAACGTCAACTTCGTCGGCCAGATCGGGGCCGAGGTCATGGCGCGCGTGCCGGGGCTCGCGGCCTCGACGGGCTCGGCCTGCCACGCCGGCTCCGTCGAGCTGTCGCCCGTGCTCGCGGCCATGGGCGTGCCCCCGCGCGAGGGGATGGGCGCCGTCCGGTTCAGCCTGGGGCGGACGACGACCTGGGAGGAGCTCGCGAGGGTCGTCGCGCTGGTGACGGCTCCTCTCTCCTGACCGGGAGGCGTCGCGGCGCCGCCGTGTCCTATATGACGGCCGGGCGGAGGACTGGGACGCCGGCGTCGACGCACCTCGTAGCCACATAATCCACCGTGTTTACGGGACCTCCTGCTGCCCGCGGGGCCGCGTCCGGCGTGCGACCGTCTTGCATATTGGACGCGCCTCCTGTATCCCGGAGCCTCACGTCGCCCCGCGGCAAGAGGCTCCATGTCAGACGCACATCTCGACCCGAACATCCCGGGCAACCCGGCCTACCACTTCACCATCGTCCCGCCGGGGACGCCGGCGAAGGCCGGCTGGGCCGGCCGCGACGCGCTGGTGCCGGGCTCCCGCACGGCCACGCAGTGCGTCCACGCGGGCGTCCTCCCCGACCCGACCTTCGGGGCGGTGATGCCCCCGATCTACCAGTCCTCGACCTTCGCCTTCCGGGACGTCTGCACCAACGCCGTCTACGACTACACCCGCAGCGGCAACCCGACGCGCGCGGCCCTCGAGACGGCGCTCGCGCTGCTGGAGGGGGGCGCGGGCGCGACCTGCACGAGCACGGGCATGAGCGCGGTGACCGTGGCGCTCAACCTGCTCCCGCACGGCAGCCACCTGCTCTGCACCGTGGACTGCTACGGCGGCACCTTCCGGGCCCTCGAGCACGCCAAGGTCACCTACGGCCTCGAGGTCACCTACCTGGACCTCGCGGACCCCGGCGCCGTCGCCGCCGCCTTCCGCGCGAACACGCGGATGGTCTGGATCGAGACGCCCTCCAACCCGCTGCTGCGGCTGACCGACATCTCCGCGGTCGCCGCGCTGGCCCGCGCGCGCGGCGCCCTCACGGTCGTCGACAACACCTTCCTCTCCCCCGCGTCGCAGCAACCCTTCCGCCACGGCGCGGACCTGGTCGTCCACTCCACGACCAAGTACCTCAACGGCCACAGCGACGTGGTCGGGGGCGCGGTCGTCGCCGCGCCCGGCGAGACGGCGCTCGTCCAGAGGATCCAGAGCGTCAACAACCTGCTCGGCACCTCTCAGAGCCCGCACGACTGCTTCCTCGTCCTCCGGGGGCTCAAGACGCTGCTCCTGCGGATGCGCGCCCACGAGGCCGGCGCGCTCGCCGTCGCCGGGTTCCTCGCCGCGCACCCGGCGGTCGGCAAGGTCCACTACCCGGGCCTCGCGACCCACCCCCAGCACGACCTGGCGCGTCGCCAGCAGACCGGCTTCGGCGGGATGGTCAGCTTCGAGCTCGCCGACGGGCGCCGCGAGCGCGTCGACCACGTGCTGCGCACCCTGCGCTGGTTCACGCTCGCGGAGAGCCTCGGCGGCGTCGAGAGCCTGGTCGCCCACCCCGCGACCATGACGCACGCGTCGATGACCCCGGCGGCGCGCGAGCGCGCCGGCATCACCGACGGCGTCATCCGGCTCTCCGTCGGGATCGAGGACCCGGCGGACCTGATCGCCGACCTCGACGGCGCGCTGCGCACCCTCCCCTCGCGCTGAGCCCTCCATGATCCACGACGACATCCTCTCCCTCGTGGGGAAGACCCCCATGCTCCGGCTGAAGCCCCAGCCCGGCCAGGTCGCCTCCGTCGCCGCCAAGCTGGAGTCGTTCAACCCCGGCGGCAGCGTGAAGGACCGGATCGCCCTGGAGATGGTCCTCGCCGCCGAGCGCGACGGCCGGATCGCCCCCGGGCGGACCACCCTCATCGAGCCGACCTCGGGCAACACCGGCATCGGCCTCGCGCTCGTCGCGGCGGCGCGGGGCTACCGGCTGATCCTCACCATGCCCGAGACGATGAGCGTCGAGCGCCGGAAGCTGCTCGCCGCCTACGGCGCGGAGCTCGTCCTGACCCCCGGCCCCCTCGGGATGCGCGGCGCCCTCCGGAAGGCCGAGGAGCTCGCGGCGGCGAGCCCCGACACGTTCATCCCGCAGCAGTTCGCCAACCCGGCGAACGCCGCCGCGCACCGCCGCACGACGGCCCTCGAGATCTGGGACGACACCGCCGGCGCCGTGGACCTCTTCGTCGCGGGGGTCGGCACCGGCGGGACGATCACCGGCGTGGGCCAGGCGCTCAAGGCGCGCAAGGGGAGCCTCCGCGTCGTCGCGGTGGAGCCCGACGACTCCCCCGTCCTCTCCGGCGGCATGCCGGGGCCCCACCCGCTCCAGGGGATCGGCGCCGGGTTCGTCCCGGAGGTGCTCGACGTCGGCGTGATCGACGAGATCGCCCGCGTGACCGGGGAGCAGGCGTTCGCGGCGTCGCGCCGGCTGGCGCGCGAGCAGGGGCTGCTCGTCGGGATCTCCGCGGGCGCCGCCGCCCACGTGGCGACGGAGCTCGCCCGGCGCCCCGAGAACGCAGGGAAGCTCGTGGTCGTCCTCCTGCCCGACACGGGCGAACGCTACCTCTCGACGGGGCTCTTCGCATGAAGGACCACATCCCCTCCCTCAACGTCGACGTACCGGACAAGGCCGAGGTGATCGCCTCGACGCCGAACCCGGCCTCGCGCGAGCTGCTCCAGCACCTGGAGGGGCTCGGGATCGAGACCCTCTTCGATCGGTTCGAGCAGCAGAAGCCGCAGTGCTCCTTCGGGCTCACCGGCCGCTGCTGCCGGATGTGCCAGTGGGGGCCGTGCCGGATCGGCCCGAAGGCCGAGCGCGGCATCTGCGGCAAGGACCAGGACGCGATGGTCATCGGCAACGTGCTCCGCGCCCTCGTCGCCGGCCTCTCCGCGCACGGCCGCCACGCGCACGAGGCGATGTTCTCGCTGCTCGCGGCGGCGGAGGGGAAGGCGCACCTCCGGATCAAGGGGCCCGAGCGCGTGCTCGACCTGGCGAGGCGCTTCGGCGCCGCCGCCGAGGGCCGGCCCGTCGAGGAGGTGGCGAAGGAGGTGACCGGGATCCTCATCCAGGACCTCGGCCGGCTCGACGCCTCGCCCCTGCGGACCCTGGAGGCCTTCGCGCCGCCGGAGCGGCTCCAGCGATGGCGCGAGCTCGGCATCCTCCCCCGCAGCGCCAGCTACGAGGTCATGGAGGCGCTCCACATGACCACCCTCGGGGGCTGCACCGACTGGACGGCCCTCGCGGAGCAGGAGCTCCGCGCGGCGCTCGCCTACTGCTACAGCACGCTCTTCGGCTCGTCGTTCGCCACCGAGATGCTCTTCGGGCTGCCGCAGCCGAAGGTCACCACCGTGAACTACGGGATCCTGAAGGCCGACCACGTGAACGTGCTCATGCACGGCCACTCGCCGGTGATGGTCGAGGTGATCCTGGAGAAGCTCCGGAGCCCCGCGCTCGAGGCGGCGGCGCGCGACGCGGGCGCGAAGGGGATCGTGGTGGGGGGCCTCTGCTGCTCGGGCGAGGAGCTGCTCGCCCGGCACGGGGTCTCGACGGTCACCAACATCGGCGGACAGGAGCTGGTGATGGGGACCGGCGCCGTCGACGCCGTGGTCGTGGACATGCAGTGCGTCATCCCCGGCATGAAGATCCTCGCGGACTGCTTCGGGACCCAGATCATCACGACCTGCAAGTCCAACCGGATCCCCGGGGCGCTCCACGTCCCGTTCGATCCCGAGGCGCCGGAGCAGCTCCACGAGGACGCGGAGCGCGTCGCCCGCGCCGCGATCGAGGCGTTCCGCCGCCGCGACCGCTCCAGGATCCGCATCCCCCAGGTCACGACCGCCGCGCAGGTCGGCTGGAGCTACGAGAACGTCCTGGAGACGCTCGGCGGCGCGGAGCGGATCGTCGCGCTGCTGCGCGACGGCACGCTCGAGGGGCTCGCCACCATCGTCGGCTGCAACACGCCCAAGGTCCCCTACGAGCGCAACCACGTGACCCTCGCGCGGGAGCTCATCCGGTCGGACGTCCTGCTGCTCACGACCGGGTGCTGCGCGCACGCCCTCCTCGACGACGGCCTCTGCGGCCCCGACGCCGCCGGCCTCGCCGGCCCCGGCCTCTCCCGCGTCTGCCGCGAGCGCGGCCTGCCGCCGGTGCTCGCCGTCGGCGGCTGCGTGGACAACACCCGCACGCTCCGGCTCTTCGGGGAGATCGCCCGCGCCGCCGGCGTCCCGATGAAGGATCTTCCGTTCATGTTCGTCGGGCCCGAGCCGGGGAACGAGAAGACCGTCGGGCAGGGGCTCAGCTTCCTCGTCCATGGCGTCAGCAACCTCGTGGGGTTCCCCGCGCAGGTGCCGCCCGCGATCCCGCGGCCGAAGCCGGACGCGCCGGGAGAGCTGGACCGTGGGAGCAATGACGTCGTCGACTTCCTCGCCGGCTCCGACGGGGTGCTGAAGCTCCTCGGCGCCAAGATCTACACGGAGCCCGACCCGAAGCTCGGCGCGCAGACCATCCGGATGCACCTCCACCGAAAGCGGCTCGCCCTCGGCTGGGCCGGACCCCCCACCTCGGAGACGTGAGCATGAGCGCCATCGGACGAAGGGACCTCCTGAAGCTCCTGGGCACGGCGGGCGGCGCCGCAGCCGTCGGGAGCCTCCTGCCGGCCTGCCGCAAGGCGGCGGACGCCAGGGCGACCGTGCGCCTCGGCTACCTGCCGCTCACGGATCACCTCACCGTCATCGCCGCGGCGCGCTCGGCCTTCTCGTCGCTCGATCTCCAGCCGGTGAAGTTCGCGAGCTGGCCCGAGCTGGCGGAGGCGGTGAAGGCGGGCGCCGTCGAGGCCGCCTTCGCCCTCACGCCGATCGCCCTCGCGCTCCGAGGCAAGGGGGTGCCGGTGAAGCTGGTCCTCCTCGGCCACCGGAACGGCAGCGCGCTCACGGTGAAGGCAGGGGCCGCCGTCTCCACGATCGCCGACCTCAAGGGGCAGGCGATCGCCGTCCCGAGCCGCTTCTCCACGCACCACCTCATCCTCCGCCGGATGCTCGAGGGCGCGGGGCTCCAGGCCGGAGACGTCCGGATCGTCGAGATGCCGCCGCCGGAGATGGTCCAGGCGCTCTCGACCGATCGGATCGGCGCCTTCATCGTCGCCGAGCCCTTCGGCGGCCAGGCGGAGCTCCAGGGAGTCGGGAAGGTGCTCGCCTTCTCCAAGGACGTCTGGCCCAACCACGTCTGCTGCGGGCTCCTCGCGCGGGAGGACCTCATCGACGCCCGCGGCGGGAGCGTCCAGGAGCTGGTGGACGGCCTCGTCGACGCGGGCCGGTTCATCGGCCGGAGCCCCGCGGAGGCGGCGAAGCTCTCGACCCGGTACCTCGGGCAGAAGGAGGAGGTCGTGCTCCACGTCCTCACCCACCCGCGAGACCGCGTGACGTTCGACGACCTCGTCCCCACCCGAGCCGATCTGGAGGCCACGCAGGCGGACCTGCTCCGCTTCGGCATCGCCGCGGCGCCGGTGGATCTCGGCGCCTTCCTCGACGATCGGTTCGCCCGGAAGGCGTACGGCCGGTGAGCGGCGCCCGCTCGCCAGGAGCCGTCGCGAGGACGCTCGACCGCTGGCTCGTGCCGGCCTCGGGGGTGGGCACCCTCCTCGGCGCCTGGCAGGTGGCGTCGAGCTCGGGGCACTGGACCCCCGAGCAGCTCCCCGGCCCGGCGGCGGTGCTGCGCGCCGGGGCGGAGCTCGTCGCGACCGGGACGCTCGCCGCGCACGTCGGCGCCAGCCTCGCCCGCTTCCTGGCGGCCTACGCCCTCGCGGCCGGGCTGGCCGTCACCCTGGGGCTCCTCTTCGGCTGGCGCGAGCGGCTCTGGCGCGCCGTCGATCCGCTCGTCCAGCTGATCCGGCCGGTCTCGCCGATCGCGTGGTTCCCGCTGGCGGTCCTCTGGCTCGGGATCGGGGACGCCCCGGCGATCGCCATCATCTTCCTCGCGGCCTTCTTCCCCGCCCTCCTCACCACGGTCGCCGCGGTGCGCCGGGTGGATCCCCTCCTGCTCCGGATCGCCCGGAACTTCGGCTCGCGCGAGCGGGACATCGTCCTCAAGGTGGTCGTGCCGGCCGCCTTTCCCCAGGTCGCCGTCGGCCTCCACATCGCCCTCGGCGCGGCGTGGGTCTACCTCGTGGCCGGGGAGATGCTGGGGGCGCGCTCGGGGCTCGGCTTCCTCGTGATGGACGCCCGGAACTTCCTGCGGACCGACCTCCTCCTGTTCGCCGTGCTCATGATCGGCCTCATCGGTCTCGCGCTCGACAAGGCCATCGCGGCGGTGGAGCGGCGCATCTACCTGGCGTGGGGGCTGCCGCCGGCGCGCGAGGAGGCGCCGTGAGCCAGGTCCGAATCGCGCTGCGGTCGGTCGAGAAGCGCTTCGAGAGCCCGCGCGGCTCGGTCACCGCCCTGTCCGCCGTCGACCTCGAGATCCGCGACGGGGAGTTCGTCTGCCTCGTCGGCCCGAGCGGCTGCGGCAAGTCCTCGCTCCTCGACCTCGTCGCCGGCTTCGACGAGCCGTCCGCGGGCGCCGTCGAGGTCGACGGCGTGGCCGTGGCCGGCCCCCAGCGGAAGGTCGTGACGCTCTTCCAGGCGTACGGCCTCTTCCCGTGGCGCAACGTGCTCGGGAACGTCGAGTACGGGCTCGAGGTCTCCGGCGTGCCGCGGCGGGAGCGACGCGAGGTGGCGTTGCAGTGCCTCGACCTCGTCGGGCTCTCGGCCTTCGCGCGCCACCACCCCCACGAGCTCTCCGGCGGCATGCAGCAGCGGATCGCGCTCGCGCGTGCCCTCGCGGTCGATCCCGAGTGCATCCTCATGGACGAGCCGTTCGGCGCGCTCGACGCGATCACCCGGATCAAGCTCCAGGAGGAGCTGGCGCGCATCTGGGAGCAGCGGCGCAAGACGATCGTCTGCGTGACCCACGACATCGAGGAGGCCGTCTTCCTCGCCGACCGCATCCTGGTGATGGCGTCCAACCCCGGGCGGGTGAAGACCGTCCTGGACGTGCGCCTCCCACGGCCGCGCTCCCGGACCAGCGCGGACTTCGACGCGCTCCGGCGCCGCGTCTACGAGGAGCTGGAGCTGGTGCACGAGCTGCAGCCGGACTACGCGATCTGACCCGTCGCATGCTTCTGGAGGAACGTCTTCGATGCGGATGATCTTCTTCGGCGGGCTGCGCCGCCGGTGGCCGGAGCACCTCCTCGTGGCGCTCGTCATCGCCGCGATCGTCACGGGGTTGGGGGCGCTGCGCGGCGCGTCGTCGGCCGCGGAGGCCGAGGTGCACGACCTCGCGCACCGGCTCGGGCGCAACATGCTCCTGCTCCCGGCGGACACCGATCCCGCGGACTTCTACGCCCAGCGCTACCGCGGCGGTCTCCCCGACTCCACCCCCGAGTCCATCCGCGCCTCGCCCGCGGGCGCGCACGTCAGCTCGATGGAGGCACGCCTCTACGGGAACCTCGACGTGCGCGGGACGCAGGTCATCGTGGTGGGCGAGGACGCCGGCTGGGCGGCGCCACCGGACGGCGCGATCCCCGTCGTGGTGGGCGAGGCCGCGGCTCGCGCCCTCGGCCTTCAGCAGGGGGCCTCCCTCGAGGTGAAGGGGGAGCGGCTCATCGTCACGGCGGTGGCCCAGCAACCCCCCGACGGCCTCGACACCGCGCTCTTCGTGCCCCTCTCTGCGGCGCAGCGCCTGCTCGGCGCCCCGGGTCAGCTCTCGGCGATCCGGCTCGCCGGCTGCTGGTGCCGCGTCGACGTCCGGGCGCTCGGGACCCGGATCGAGTCGGCCGTCCCGGGGAGCAGGGCCATCACGGTGGCGGCGCTCCTCGAGGCGCAGAAGGGGACGGTCGACGTGGTCCGTCGGTACGGCGCGCTCCTGCACCTCGCCGCGGTGCTGCTCGTCGGCGCCCTCGTGGCCGCCCTGTCGCTCTCCGGCGCCCGCCGGCGCGCCCGTGAGCTTGGGCTCCTCGTCGCCATCGGCGCAGAGCCGGCGACGCTCGGCGGGCTCCTCGTCCTCGAGGCGGCGCTCGTCGGGCTCGCGGGGGGCCTCCTCGGCTCGCTCGCGGCCGGGCCGGCGACGCGCTGGCTGATCGGGGCGGCGGCCGGGAGCGCGCCCTCTCCTTCCGTCACCCTCGTCCTCGGCGCAGCGGCCCTCTCCGCCCTCGCCGCCACCCTGCCCGCACGGCACGCCGCCGCGCTGGACCCCGCCGCTTCGCTCCGGGAGACCGCGACATGATCCAGATCCAGAACGTGACGAAGACCTTCCAGTCGCCGGGGGGCGGAGAGGTCCAGGCGCTCGCGGCGGTGAGCCTCTGGATCGGCCAGGGGGAGTTCCTCGCCGTCGTCGGCGCGAGCGGCAGCGGGAAGTCCACGCTCCTCTTCACCGTAGGAGGGGTGTCGGCGCCCACCTCGGGGAGCGTGAGGCTCGGAGAGCGCTTCGTCTACGACCTCCCCCCCTCCGAGCGGGCGGCGCTCCGGCGCACCGACGTCGGGTTCGTCTTCCAGACCTTCAACCTCGTCCCCTACCTCACGACGCTGGAGAACGTGATGCTGCCGGCGCTGCTCCAGGGGCGAAGCCGGCCCGACGCCGAGGCCGCGGCGATGGGGCTGCTCGAACGTCTTGGGATCGCGACCCGCCGCGCGCACCGTCCCAGCCAGCTCTCCGTGGGGGAGCGGCAGCGCGCGGGGATCGCCCGCAGCCTCGTGAACGGCCCGAAGGTGCTCCTCGCCGACGAGCCGACGGGCAACCTCGATCCCGTCGCCGCGGCGCAGGTCATCGACCTCTTCCGCGAGCTGAACGACGAGGGGCAGACCCTCGTCATGGTCACCCACGACCCCCTGCTCGCCGAGAGGGCCCGGCGCGTCGTCCGGCTGGAGGCCGGCGCGGTCCGGGAGGATCGTCCCGGCCGCGAGCAGAGGCGGGCGTCGTGAGCGGAGCCCGGTGGCTGGCGGTGCGCGAGCTGCGCGCGCGCCCCTCGCGCGCCGCGTTGGCCGCGGCCGTCGTCGCGTCGGCGACGGCGCTCGGCGCGGGGATGGAGCTGCTCGCCCGCTCGCGCGAGGTGGCCGCCGGCGCCCGCGTCGACGGCATGGGCGCGGCGATCCGGATCGTCCCGCCGGGCGTCGGGGGGAGCGCGCTGGCGCGCCTCGATTTCGGCGACGCCCTGCTCCCGTCCGACGCGGCTAGGCGCGTGGCCGAGACGCTCGGCCATGACCTGCGAGCGCTCCACGCGCGCCGGGTGGTGATGCAGCGCCTCGGCGACCGGCGGGTCCCGTTCGTCGGCGAGGCGACGGTGCGTGGCGGGACGGTCGAGCTGGGCCCGGCCCTCGCGAGCCGACTCCAGGACGCGGGCCCCCTCCAGGTCGGAGGGCGGGTGCTCGAGGTGGGGCGCACGCGGGAGCCGGCCGGGAACGCGGAGGACGCCGCCGCGCACGTCTCGCTGGAGACGGCCCAGGCGCTCGCCGGCACGACCGGCGTGAACGAGCTGCAGGTCTTCCTCCGGGCTGGCGTCCGGCCCGCGGAGGCGCGGGCCCGCCTCGAGACCGCTCGCCTCGGCGCGCGGGTGCTCGCCGCGAACCGCGGCGAGGTGGCTGACGAGGGGATCCAGGGAGCGCTCGCGCGGGCCCGGAGGCTCGCGCAGGGCGTCCTCGCGGTCATCGTGGTCCTCGGGCTCGCCGTCGCGGCCCACCTCGACGCCGCCGAGCGCCGCGTCGAGGCGGCCACCCTCGTCGCCCTCGGAGCCGTCCCTGGGACCGTGCTCTGGACGCTCGTCGGACGCTCGCTCGCCATCGGCGCGGCCGGGGGGCTCCTCGGCACCGCCGCGGGTGCGGCGCTCGCGATCGGCTCCGAGCCGGCGCTCCTCCAGACGCTTCGCGCCTCGTGGCCGGCGCTCGCGCTCGCCCCGCTCGTCACCGCCCTGCTCGGAGCCGCCGCCGCAGGGCCCGTCGCCATCGCGATGGCCCGCCGTGACCCCGTCGCGGCGCTCCAGGAGTGAGTCACTCCAGTGGGGAGGGGCGCTCCCTCCCTTGGAGAGACGCCGGACACGGCATGTTCGATGCAACCTGACGCGAGAGGAGGTCCGCCATGACGGTTCCTCGCGTCGCGCTGATCCTCGGTGGGGGGGCGGCCAGGGGGCTCGCCCACATCGGCGTCCTGGAGGTGCTGGAGCGCGAGGAGATCCGACCCGCGTTCCTCGGTGGGTCCAGCATGGGCGGGCTCATCGCCGCCCTCCGGGCGTCGGGGCTCGATGCGACGGAGATCCTCGACGTCGCCCGCGGCTTCCGCTTCCCGCGCTGGTTCGTGCCCGGCGGGCTCGTCCCCTGGGACCGGATCTTCGCGCCGGCCGTGCCACACCTCGGCGACGCCACGTTCGAGACCCTGGAGATCCCGCTCGCGGTGCTCGCGGTCGACGTCGAGAGCGGGCGTCCGGTGGTGCTCCACCGCGGCGAGGTGCTCCCGGCCGTCGAGGCCAGCTGCGCCGTCCCGGCGGTGCTGCCGCCCGTGCGGATCGAGGGGCACCTCCTGATGGACGGGGGGCTCGTCAACGCGCTCCCCGTGGACCTCGCGGCGCTGGCCGAGCCGGACGTCGTCGTGGCGGTCAGCGTCCGGGCGGGAAAGGAGAGACGGCTGCCGGCGCTGGACCGGGCGCTGTCGGGCGCGGGCTGGAGCCTCGGGCGGCTGCTCCCCAATCCGTTCACCGCGCTGCTCTCGTTCGAGCTGCTGGTCCGCGCCGCCGAGATCTCGCTGGAGCGGCAGGCGACCCTCGCCGCGGCCATGGTCGGTCCGGAGGTCCTCGTGGAACCCGACGTTCGCGACGTCGGCCTCCGGGACTTCCACAGGCTCGACGACGCCGTCGACGCCGGCCGACGGGCCGCGGAGGCGGCGCTCCCCGCGATTCGCCGGGCGATCGAGCGCGCGCAGGGGAGCCGGGACCCGCGGAGAGCGCCGGCACGCGTCGCGGAGGTCGAGCCCGCGTATGACCCCGTCTGCGCCATGGTCGTCACCGAGGCGAGCGCCGCGGCGTCGCTGGAGGTGGGCGGGCGCAGGCTGCTCTTCTGCTCGCTCGGTTGCCGCGACGCCTGGGTGCGTGACCACCGGGGCTGACGGGGCCTCCTCCCTCCGCCGGCCTCCGCCCGGGGCGCCCCGCGGCGCCGTGCCGCGCCGCCCCGGCGCGGCTTGACCCGCGGCGGCGGCCCGAATAGTCAAGGCTTCGCGCGAACACAGGAGCCCTCGTGTCCCCCTCGCCCGGCCGCCGCTTCAAGACCGCCATCTACGAGCAGTTCGCCCGCGTCTCGAAGGCGCTCGGGAGCGGCCACCGCATCGAGCTGGTGGAGCTGCTGACCCAGGGGCCCCGCACGGTCGAGGCGCTCGCCCGGCTCACCGACATGTCGGTCGCGAACACGTCGGCCCACCTCCAGGTCCTCCGCGGCGCGGGGCTCCTCGATGCGACGCGGGAGGGGCTCTTCGTCACCTACCGGCTCGCCGACCCCTCCGTCGCCGACCTCCTCCTCGGCGTCCGGAAGGTGGCGGAGGCCCGCCTCGCGGAGGTGGAGCGGATCACCCGCGACTTCCTCGCGGAGAACGCCCAGGCCGAACCCGTCGACGAGAAGGCGCTCCGGGCCCGGATCCGCAAGGGCGAGGTCACCCTCCTCGACGTGCGCCCGCCGGAGGAGTTCGCGTCCGCCCACATCCCGGGCGCCCTGTCGGTCCCCCTCCCCGAGCTGGCGAAGCAGCTCTCCACGCTCCCGAAGCGGCGCGAGGTGGTCGCCTACTGCCGCGGCCCGTACTGCGTCCTCGCCATCGAGGCCGTGAAGCAGCTCCGCGCGAAGGGGTTCAAGGCCGCCCGGCTGGAGGACGGCGTGCTCGACTGGGCCGCCCAGGGGCTGCCGGTGGAGCGCTCCGGCAAGTGAGCGCACCCCCCCGCTGGCCCCCCTGGCCTGGAGCCACCGTCAGGGCGCCCGCCGCGCCGCCGCTCGCGCGACGTAGAGCGCCGGCAGGACGAGGAGCGTCAGCGCCGTCGAGGTGACGATCCCGCCCATGACGACGACGGCGAGCGGCCGCTGGATGTCGGCGCCCGACCCCTGCGCGTAGAGCATCGGCAGGTGACCGATGAAGCTCGTGAGCGCCGTCATGAGGAGCGGGCGGAAGCGGAGGTCGCAGCCCTCGCGCACCGCCTCGGCGACCGTCCGGCCCCGATCCCGGAGCTGACGCAGGAAGGCGACGAGCACGACGCCGTTCTGGACGGCGATCCCGAGCAGCACGATGAAGGCGACCGCCGCGGAGACGGAGACCGGCATCCGGAAGACGACCACCGCCCCCACCCCGCCGACGAGCGCGAACGGGAGGTTGAGGAGCACGAGCAGCGCGTCCCCGACGGAGCCGAGCGCCAGGTAGAGCAGGAGCAGGATCAGCCCGAGCGCGACGGGGACGACGACCGCGAGGGTGCGCATCGCCCGCTGCTGGTTCTCGAACTGGCCGCCGAGCTCGAGGAAGGTCCCCGGCGGAAGCTCGCGCTCGAAGGGGCGCAGCCGGCCCTGGACCTCGGCGACGAAGCCGCCCAGGTCCCGGCCGCGGACGTTGGCCTCGACGACCACGCGGCGGATCCCGTTCTCGCGGGAGATCTGCGCGGGGGCCTCGACGAGGTCGATGCGCGCCAGCTGGGCGAGCGGGACCCGCTCTCCGCCCGGGGCGGAGACGAGGAGCCGGCGGACCCCCTCGAGGTCCGCCCGGCTCGCCTGCGGGAAGCGGATCACCACGGCGACGCGCCGCTGCTCCTCGATCAGCGTCGTGGCCTTCCGGCCCGCGATCGCCGACTCGATCGTGTCGTTGATGTCGCCGACGGAGATGCCGTGGCGCGCGGCGGCCTCGCGGTCGATGACGACGTCGTACTGGCTCATGCCGGAGACCTGCTCCACCTTCACGTCGGTGGCGCCCTCGACGCCGGCCAGGGCGGCGGCGATCCGATCGGCGAAGCGCTTGAGGAGCGCGAGGTCCGAGCCGAAGACCTTCACCGCCAGGTCGCTCTTCACCCCCGAGATCAGCTCGTTCACGCGCAGCGCGATCGGCTGCGAGAAGGAGAAGCGCAGGCCGGGGATCCCCGCCAGCTCCTCCTGCATCGCGACGGACACCTCGGCCCGGGGGCGCCCGCCGCCGAAGGCCCGGCGGGATCTCAGCATGACGAAGAGATCGGTCTGCTCGGGTCCCATCGGGTCCTCCGAGATCTCGGCGCGCCCCGTCCTGGAGACCACCGCCTCCACCTCCGGGAAGGACTTGAGCCGCCTCTCCAGGTAGCGCGCGACCTCGACCGAGCCCTGGAGCGAAGCGTTGGGGAGGCGCACCACGTTGATGGCGATCGACCCCTCGTCGAGGGCCGGCATGAACTCCGTGCCGACGAACGGCAGCAGGGCAGTCGCCCCGAGGAGCACCGCGACGGAGATCGCGACGGTCCTCCTCGGGCGCGCGACCGCCCGCTCCAGGAGGCGCAGGTACCCTGCGTGGAGGCGCCGCACGAAGGCGAGCTCCCGCTCCGGCGCCTGCTTCAGCGCGAGGTCCGAGAGGACCGGGATGACGAGCAGCGCGATCGCCAGGGAGACGAGGAGCGCGATCAGCATCGTCGACGCGAGGGGGGCGAACATCTTCCCCTCCACGCCCTGCAGCGCGTACAGCGGCACCAGGATCACCGCGATCACGAGGACCGAGAAGGCGACCGGCTTCGCGACCTCGTGGACCGCCTCGGCCACGATCCGCCGCTTCGGCGCGTCGATCCGGCGAGCGAGGTGGCGCCGCACGTTCTCGACCACCACGATGGATGCGTCCACCACCATGCCGACCGAGAAGGCGAGGCCACCGAGCGACATGAGGTTGGAGGTGAGCCCCGCGCGCCCCATCACGATGAAGGTCACGAGGAAGGTGAGCGGCAGGCTGACGAGCACCACGAGCGCGGTGCGCAGCTCCGCCACGAGGAGGAACAGCACCAGGATGACGAAGACGCCCCCCTCCAGGAGCGCGTCGCGCACCGTCCGGATGCAGGCCTCGATGAGCGAGGTCCGGTCGTAGAACACGTCGAGGCGCGCGCCCGGAGGCAGCGTGACCTTCGCCTTCTCGATGGCCGCCTTCACGGCGGTGACGACGTCCCTGGCGTTCTCTCCCTTCAGCATGATGACCATGCCGGCGACCGCCTCGCCCCTGGCGTCGCGGGAGACCGCCCCCTGCCGCGGCGCGGCGCCGATCACCACCTCGGCGACGTCCCGGAGGTAGACCGGCGTGCCGTCCTCGGCCTTGAGGACGACCCGCTCGATGTCGGGGATGTCGCGCAGGAGCCCGACGCCGCGGAGGTAGGTCTGCTCCCAGCCCTCCACGAGCACGCCGCCCCCGGCGTTGCCGTTGGAGCGCTCGAGCGCCTCGGCCACCTGCCCGATGGTCAGCCCGTACTTCACGAGCCGCTCCGGGCGGACCTGCACCTGGTACTGCTTCACGAAGCCGCCGAAGCTGTTCACCTCGTTGACGCCCGGGACCGGCTTCAGGAGCGGCGCGACGATCCAGTCCTGGATCGTGCGCAGCTCCATCGGGGAGAGCCCGTCCCCCTCGAGCGTGTACTGGAAGATCTCGCCGAGGCCGGTGGAGATCGGCCCCAGCTCGGGCTCCACGCCCGGCGGGAGCCCCTCCCGGACCGCCGCCAGCCGCTCGAAGACGAGCTGGCGGGTCCAGTAGGTCTCCGCCCCGTCCTCGAAGACCACGACCACCTGCGACAGCTCGGCCTTGGAGAGCGATCGGACCGACGTGACGCGCGGGAGACCGCGGAGGCTCTGCTCGATCGGGAAGGAGACCCGCGCCTCGACGTCCACGGCCGCGAGTCCGGGCGCCCTCGCGAGGACCATCACCTGCGTGTTGGTCACGTCGGGGAAGGCGTCGATGGGGAGGCGCCGCCACGCCACGGCGCCCCCGAGGGCGAGCGCGGCGGCGACGATCAGCACGACGAAGCGGTTGCCGAGGATCCACTCGATGACGCGCATGGGAGCCCTCAGTCCGCGCAGCCCGCGCCCATCTTGGAGCGCAGGACGTCCGACTTGAGCAGGAACGCGCCGTCGGCCGCGACCGTCCTCCCGGCCTCGATCCCGCTCGTGAGCTCGATCCAGCCCGGGCCGGCGCGCCCGGTCCCGACCGGCCGGCGCATGAAGTAGTCGGCGTCGATCTGGACGAAGACGAAGCTGCGCCCCTCGTCGGCGAGGACCGCCGCGCGGGGCACCGCCAGCCCCTCCGCCTCGCCGGGGAGGAAGAGCCGGACCGCCGCGAACATCCCCGCGCGCAGCTTTCCGCCCGGGTTCTCGACGGCGATCCGGGCCTTCACGGTGCGCGTCCGCGCGTCCATCGTCGGCGCGATGAAGTCGACCGTCCCGGGGAACACCACCCCTGGGAAGGCCTTGACCGTCACCTCCGCCGCGAGCTTCCGCCCCCGCGCTCCGAGCACCCGGCCCAGCTGGTCCTCGTAGAGGTCGGCCCAGATCCAGAGGGCAGACAGATCCCCGACGGTCAGGATGGTCTGATCCGGCTTCACGTGCTCCCCGGGCACCGCGTGCATCTCCAGCACGATGCCCGCCGCGGGCGCGCGCAGGACGAGCGCCCCCTGGGCCGAGCCGCCCGCGCGGGCCGCGACCGCCTCCAGCTCGCCCGGCGAGAGCCCCAGCCTCAACAGCCGCTCCCCCGCCGCGCGGGCGCGGATCTCCGCCGCGTCCCGCTCCTGCCTCGCCTGGAGCCACTCCTTCTCCGACGCGATCTGCTCCTGCCGCAGCCCCTCGGCCCGCTCCGCCGCCTTGCGCGCGAGCTCCAGCGCCCCCCTCGCCTCCAGGTACTGCCCCTGCGCGTCGCCGAGGGCGACGCTCTCCAGGACCAGCAGCGGGGCGCCGGCCGGCACGCGCTCGCCGAGGCTCACGCGGACGGAGCGGACGCGCGCCTCGGTGCTGGGCGCCACGTGCGTCACGTGGCGCTCGTCGAACCCGATCTCGCCGGTGAGGTCGAGGGGCGTCTCCAGCTCGCGTCGCGACGCCACGGCGGTCTTCACGAGGCCGTCGTCGCGGAGCGCCTTCGGCACCCGCACGACCCCGACCTCGTAGCGGCACTCGTCGCACTGGTAGGTCTTCTTCCCGTGCTCGCAGCTCCTCGCGAGCAGCGCCTCCACCGGCTGATCGAGGTCGGAGGGCCTCCCGCCCTCCTCGCCGTGCTCCGCCTGCGCGCCGGACGCCGGGGCGCCGCCGGACGCCGCGGAGGGGGTGCCCTTGCTGCACGCCGCGGCCGCGAGGACCAGCGCGAGGAGGGCGGACGAGATCGTGAACGAGCGGCTCATGGAAGCTCCAGTCCCGCCAGCGCGGCCAGGTCGCCGCAGGCGTTCTGCATGTCGAGTTGCACGTCGAGCGCCTCGCGGCGCGTGTCGAGGAGGGTCCGCCGGGCGTCGATGACGTCGAGCAGGCCCACCTCCCCCAGCTCGAAGGCGCGACCCAGGGCCCCAGCCGATCTCTCCGCCCTCGGGAGGATCTCCTGCCCGAAGCGGCGGACCACGGCCTGCCCCGCGGCGCAGGCCTGCCAGGCCTCGCCGAGGCGCGCCGTCAGCTCGCGGGCGGCGGCGTCGAGCCGGGCGCGCTCCGCGTCGACCGCGGCGTCGGCCTCGCGCACGCGCCCCCCGTTCCAGCTCCAGACCGGGAGCGCCACCGTCGCGCCGAAGGTCGTCGTGCGCCGGTCGGGCTCCTCGGCCCTCGTCCCCTCGATCGCGATCTTCGGGAACCGCTCCCACCGCTCCGCGCTCGCGCCCGCCGCGGCGGCGTCGACGCGCGCCCGGGAAGCCTGGAGGATCGGGCTCGAGGCGAGGACGCGTTCGCGGAGCGCGTCGAGCGCGGGGAGGCTCGGCGCGAGCGAGAGGTCCGCCTCCACGCGCCCGACCGGCCTCCCGACGGCGGCCGTCAGCCGCTGCCGCGCCCCTTCCGCCGCGGCCCGCGCCCGGTCGAGCGCGCCCCGCAGCCGCTCGAGCTCCATCTCGACGCGCGGCACCTCGGTCGGGCGCGCCTCCCCCCGCTCCGCCCGCTTGCGCACGAGCGCTGCCAGCTGGGCGGCCTGCCCTTCCAGCGCCGCCGTGGTCTCGACGGCCGCCTCGTCGTGCGCCAGCGCGACGAAGGCCCGCCGCAGCTCCCGGAGGGCCTCGGCCCTCGCCGCCGCCGCGTCCTGCCGGGTGGACGCCTCGGTGGCCTCGGCGGCCGCGACGCGAGGGCCCCGCGTCGCGAGGAGGTCGAGCGGGAGGCCGATCGTGTAGCTCCACTCGCGGCCGCCGGCGCCGCCGACGCGCGATCGGGCCTCGCCCATGCTGACGGAGAGGATCGGGTCGGGGAGGGCGCGCGCAGTCGCGACCGCTCCGGCCGCCCCTCGCCGAGCGGCCTCGGCTCCGGCGACGAGCGGATGGCGATCGACCGCCGCGGCGACCTCCGGCCACCGCAGGACGGGCACGGATTGAGGCTCTGCCGCGGCCGCCTGGGGGGCCGCGCACGGGATCATGGCGAGCAGGCAGAGCCTGCCCCAGCGGGAGCACTTCACGGTCACCTCGTCGCGAGCGGGCGCACGGCGTCGCCGGAGAGGCTCGAAGCCCCTCGGCGCGCGCAGGGCGCACGGTGGATGGAGGCCGCGCCCGTGGGGGCACGGCGTCGACGGCTCGGGCTACGAGGCGATCGGGGGACGGAGGGGCGGCGCCGGCGCGTCGAGCGACGCGAGGCTGGCGGCGGCGACGTGGGGCCGGGAGACGACGGCGGCGACCTTGATCACCGCGCCGGCCACGGGCGCCGCCATCGGCTGCGAGGCGCAGCAGAGGCAGTGGTGATCGTTCGTCCCGCAGCCGCGCTCGCACCCCTGGTCGCCGTGGTCGCCGCGGTCGGCGTCCGAGTGCGCGAGGTGCCCGTCCAGGGCGTAGTGCACCACCGACTCGGCGATCTCGCCGAGCGCGGGCACGAGGCCGTTCAGGAGCGTGAGGACGAGCAGCAGGCGCACGAGCGGGAAGCTAGCCGCCGTCCCTTCGAGGCGCAAGGGGCCCCGACGCCACCCCCCTGCTACGAGCGGACTCTCAACTCCCCGCCGGCCTCGCCCACGTCGCCACGATGGGCTCCTCCTCCGCGGACCTCCACGGGAGGGGCGGCCACCAGCGCGCGAGCGGCGGCAGCGCGTTCGGCTCGACGGACTGACCCGGCATCGGGACGGCGACCCGCACGCCGGCCTTGCCGGCGGCCGCGAGCACCCGCTCCACCGGGTCGGTCCAGCCGTGGAAGGCGAGGTTGAAGGCTCCCCAGTGGACCGGGAGGAGCGCGGCGGCCCGCACGAGCCGGCTCGCCTCCACCGCCTGCTCCGGGCCGATGTGCCAGTCCGGCCAGGCCTGCCCGTACGCACCCGCCTCGATCATGGCGAGGTCGAACGGCCCGAGCCGCGCGCCGATGTCCGCGAAGCCGGGGAAGAAGCCGGTGTCGCCCGAGTAGTAGACGCGGTGTGCCGGCCCCGCGAGGGCGAAGCCGGCCCAGAGCGTCCCGTTCCGGGAGAGGAGGGAGCGGCCCGAGGCGTGGCGTGCCGGCGTGGCGACGATCGCGATCTCGCCGACCTGCGTCCGCTCCCACCAGTCGAGCTCGACGATCCGGGCCTCGGGCACCCCCCAGGCCGCGAGGTGGGCCCCCACGCCGAGCGGCACGACGAACAGGGTCTTCCAGCCCTTCATGGCCCGGATCGTGGGCATGTCGAGGTGATCGAAGTGATCGTGGGAGATGACGACGGCGTCCACCGCCGGGACCTGCTCGAGCGGCAGCGGCGGCGCGAAGAAGCGGCGCGGCCCCAGGAAGGAGAACGGCGAGGCCCGCTCGCCCCAGACCGGATCGATCAGCACGCGCCGCCCGTCCAGCTCGACGAGCAGCGTGGAGTGGCCCAGCCAGGTGACGCGCAGCCCCGTCGGCGGCGGCGCCTCGAAGCGGCCCGCGTCCACGGGCTCGACCGCCACCGGGCCGGCCGGCGTCCGGTGATCGCTGGCGCCGAGCAGGTCCCTCGGCACGCGCCCCATCTCGTTCCGGAGCGGCTGCGGGTTCTCGAACCGGCCGCCCTTCCACTGCGGAGACCGCTCCATGCGAGCGCGCCGCGACCCGTCCGGCCGCCCGCCGAAGGTGGCCATGCCGGTGACCGCACAGCCCACGAACCCGATCGCCATCACGCCTCCAAGCAGGTACCGGCGGCGCATTTCACGCCCGTCCGATCGCCGATGCGCTCATCTCTCTTCTCCCGAGAACCGGCCACCGCGCCGCGGGATTCCGGGGGCGCGCGAAGGGGCCGCGCTCAGTTGATCGGCCCGCCGCCGCCGGCCTCCTCCCGCTGCGGGAGGATGCCGAAGGCCCGGAGGACCTCGAGCGACAGGTGCCCATCCTGGCCGGCCTCCTTCACGATCCGCAGCTCGTCCGGCAGCCGCATCAGCGCCCCGAGCGACTCCTGCAGCTGCGGGACCGTGACCATCCCCTCGGCCGCCCACTCCCGCACCTGCGCCTCCACCAGGTCCAGGGCCTCGAGCACGACGGCGCGCCCCGGCTCGCAGAGGCCGATCATGGGCAGCTCGCGCCGGATCGCGCCGACCTGCATCCGGAAGGCGATGAAGTAGATCTCCTGCTTCGAGGCATCCATCGCCCGATCCGTAGCATGGGAGCCGGGGCCGGCGTCGCTCCCGCCCCCTGACGCCCTCGCGCCGGGGGGAGAGGGCGCTCCACGGGGCCTCAGTCCGCCTTCTTCCAGACGTACGCGTCGAGCAGCTCCGGGCCGACGAGGAGCGGCGCGTAGAGGAACAGGTCGAGCAGCGCGATCGCGAGGAGCTTGGGCCCGGTCTCGAGCCCGGTCCCGAGGGCCGCGGCGAGCGCCACGACGGCCCCGCAGACGAGCGCGGTCACGAGCGCGTCCATCGCGTGCGCCTCGGCGACCGCCGCCGCCGCGAAGACGAAGAAGGCCAGGGAGAGCATCTCGGAGCGCCCGCCGCCCCCCACGATGGCCGCGACGCCCGCGACGCCGGCGAGCCGGAGCCAGCGCCCCGCGCCGTCCCCCGCGACCAGGCGCACGACGAGGGCGAGGAACGCGAGGAGGAAGACCCGCAGCACCTCGTCGTCCCGGAAGCCGAACGCGGCGCGGAAGGCCACGCCGCCGCCGGTCTCGGCCAGGATGGCCTTGCCCAGCGTGTAGCCGACGACCCACCAGGTCGCGCCGGCGACGACGAGCAGGATCGTGGCGCCCAGGAGCAGCTTCGACGTCTTCGACGGCTTCATGCGGACCCTCCGGAGATGCGGGAACGTACCAGACGCGCGGTACGGGCCACCGACTTCTTGCACCTTTCGCCCGATGCCGCGCTAGACTGTCGCACCTACCCGTCTCCAGGAGCGCCCGTCCGACATGGTCCGATACGTCTCCGCCGAGCAGGCCGTCAGCGTCATCAAGTCTGGCGACCGCGTCTTCGTCCAGAGCGTCGCCGCCGCACCGCGACGCCTCATCGAGGCGATGACGGCGCGGGCCCCGGAGCTCTCGGTGGTCGAGATCGTGTCGCTCCACACCGAGGGGGAGGCCCCGTACGCCGCGCCCGGGCTCGAGCGCAGCTTCCGCGTCAACGCCCTCTTCGTCGGCGCCAACACGCGGCAGGCGGTCGAGGAGGGGCGGGCCGACTACATCCCGGTCTTCCTCTCCGAGGTCCCCTCGCTGTTCCGGACCGGGCTGCTCCCGATCGACGTCGCCCTCGTCCACGTCTCGCCCCCCGACAAGCACGGCTACTGCTCGCTCGGCGTCTCCGTGGACGTCACGCACGCGGCGGTCGAGGTGGCGCGGACGGTCATCGCGCAGGTGAACCCGCGCATGCCGCGCACGCACGGCGACGCGCTCATCCACCTCGACCAGATCGACCACCTCGTCGAGGTGGACGAGCCGATCCACGAGATGCCCCCGGCGGCGCTCACCGACGTCGAGAAGGCGATCGGGCGCCACATCGCCGACCTCGTCGACGACGGCTCCACCCTCCAGTTCGGGATCGGCGCCATCCCGCAGGCGACGCTCGCCGCCCTCTCGGACCACCACCGGCTCGGCATCCACACCGAGATGCTCTCGGACGGCGTGGTGGACCTCGTGGAGAAGGGGGTCGTCACCGGCGAGATGAAGCGGCTCAACCCGGGCAAGATCGTCGCCGGGTTCGCCATCGGCTCCCGCCGGCTCTACGACTTCCTCGACGACAACCCGTCGGTCGCGATGCTCGACCTCGGCTACGTCAACGACCCGGCCTTCATCAAGCTCAACCCGAAGGTCTGCGCCATCAACGGGGCGCTCGAGGTCGACCTCACGGGCCAGGTCTGCGCCGACTCGATCGGGGACCGCCAGTACTCCGGCGTCGGCGGCCAGATGGACTTCATCCGGGGCGCCGCGCTCTCCGACGGGGGCAAGCCCATCATCGCCCTCCCGTCCTGCACCTCCGCCGGCGAGTCGCGCATCGTCTCCTATCTGAAGCCGGGCGCCGGCGTCGTCACGACGCGCGCGCACATCCACTTCGTGGTGACGGAGTTCGGCATCGCCGATCTCTTCGGCAAGAACCTGCGCCAGCGCGCGGCGGCCCTCATCGCCATCGCCCACCCGAAGCACCGCGACGCGCTGGCCGCCGACGCCCGCCGCCGCTTCGGCACCTGGTAGCCCGCGCGGGTTCCCCCGCGGGTTCCCCGACGGAGGGTGCGTCCCCCCGTGCGACGCGGCGCGGCTTGACCGGCCACCCCCGGAGGCGTAGCCACTGAGGGTGGAGGTCTCCCGCGATGCGCACCGCCCTCTTCATGGCCGTCTTCGCCGCCGCGGTGGGCCGCGGCGGCTGCGGCGGCGGCGCGGCGTACGTCCCCTGCGAGGGGAAGGCGGCGTGCGATCCCTGCACCCTCTGCGAGCCCGGCGTCGGCGACTGCGTCGAGACCGCCGTCGTGAAGGCCTGCGATCCGGCCGGGCGGTGCGTCGCCGCGACCGACGCGTGCCCGGCGCCGTACGATCCTTGCGCCGGGAAGAGGTGCGGCGAGTACTGCAGCACCTGTGCCCCCGGTGAGCCCTGCCCCATGACCTTCGCAGCGACGGCGTGCGATCCTTCGGGCCAGTGCGTCACCGCCGGCACCTTCACGTGCGAGCCGGCGCCGGGGCCGTGCGCGGGGAAGAGGTGTGGCGACGACTGCGTGATCGACCCGCCGTGCTACCCGCTCTGCCTGATGCCGTCGGTGCCCGGCAAGTGCGACTCCGCGGGCACCTGCCAGCCCGTCAGCGCCGTCACCTGCGAGCCGCCCGCGGATCCGTGCGCGGGGAAGCCCTGCGGCGCCACGTGCAGCACGTGTCCGCCGGGCGCCCTCTGCCCCGCCGTGATGATGTACTGCGACGCCAACGCGAGCTGTGGCTACGCCTACCCGGCCTGCGCGCCGCCAGCGCAGTAGCCGCGCCCGGAGCCTACGAGCAGACCGTCAGCCGGCCGTTCTTCGACGACCTGTCTAGGCCGCCTGACCCTCGGGGAGGAAGGCGCCGGGGATGGCGATGCGGGCCGCGGTCGCCTCGGCCTCGCCGCTGACGCGGACGATCCGGTGGCAGGCCGGGTCGGCGAGCACCTTCTTCACGAGCGCCTGGTTCATCGCGTGGCCGCTCTTCACCGCGGTCAGCGCCCCGACCACCGGCAGGCCGAGCAGCGCCAGGTCGCCGATCGCGTCGAGCACCTTGTGGCGCACCATCTCGTCCGCGAAGCGGAGCCCCTCGGGGTTGACGATCGAGAAGTCGTCGACGACGACGGCGTTCTCGAGGCTGCCGCCCTTCGCGAGCCCCATCGCCTGCATCTTCTCGATGTCGCGGCGGAAGCAGAAGGTGCGGGCCCGGGCGATCTCGCGCTCGAAGGTCCGATCGTTCACCGCGAGCTCGATCGTCTGGTTGCTGACCAGCGGGTGGTCGAAGTCGGCCGTGAAGGAGACGCGGAACGCGTCGGAGGGCTCGAGCCGGGCCAGCTTGTCGCCGTCGCGGACCTCGACCGGCCGGTCGATGACGACGAACCGGCGCCCGGCGCGCTGCACCTGGACGCCCGCCTCGCGGATCATGCAGACGAACGGCGCCGCCGAGCCGTCGAGGACGGGCATCTCGGGGCCGTCCACCTCGACGCGACAGTTGTCGATCCCCATCCCCTGGAGCGCCGCCATCACGTGCTCGACGGTGGAGACGCGGGCGTTGCCGACGCCCACGGTGGTGTTGAGCCGCGTGTCGACGACGTGATCGTTCCGCGCCGGGACCTCGGCGCCGAGATCCATCCGGACGAAGGTGACGCCCGCATCCGCGGGGGCCGGGGCGAGGGTCAGGGTGACCGGATGGCCGGAGTGCAGGCCGATCCCCGTCGCCGTGACGCGCTTCGCAACCGTTCTCTGATTCCAATAGGCCATGTCGAGCCGCCCTATGAGCAAGCAGCGTGCCACCGCAACTTCTCTGGGAAGGGGTTGACGGGCTGCGCAATCTACTTCCAAGCACCCAAGACCGCTAGGGAATTCTTGGCGGTGCTACCGATATCGGAAGACGTCGACGCCGACGACCGGGATCAGGCTGAACGCCGCGCCCGATCACCCTGACATTCATGTCAGTGAACCCCGAAGGTCTGACGCGGGACCTGTGACCTGGCTCACCCCGAAGTTTCCGCGCCGCGCGCCGGACGTGCAGGTGGAGGAGGATGATAGATCACACCGGGTGCTGCCGCTCCACGACGACCTGCCGACCCGGCGGATCCCCTACATCACGATCCTGCTCGTCGCGGCCAACGTGGCCGCCTTCGCGTGGCAGGTCACGGTGGCCGGCATGGAGCGGTCGGTCCTCGAGGGCGGCGTCATCCCCTACGAGATCCTCACGCTCCAGGACACCTGGCCGCGCGACCTGCTCCCCCCGCCCTTCACCATCCTGACCGCCATGTTCCTGCACGGCGGCCTCGGCCACCTGGGGAGCAACCTGCTCTTCCTCTGGATCTTCGGGAACAACGTCGAGGACGTCATGGGGCGGCTGCGCTTCGCCGGCTTCTACCTCGCCTGCGGCGTCGCCGCCGCGGGGGTCCAGGTCTTCGCGAGCGCGGCCGCGGGCAACGTGGAGGCGCCGATGGTCGGCGCCAGCGGCGCGATCGCCGGCGTCCTCGCGGCCTACCTCCGCCTCTTCCCCGGCGCGCGCGTCCTGACGCTCGCCTTCGTCTTCCTCGTCTGGCTCCCGGCGTGGCTCGTCCTCGGCCTCTGGATCCTGACCCAGATCGTCGCCGTCCTGTCCGGCGGGGCCCCCGGCGTGGCGCTCTTCGCGCACATCGGCGGCTTCGCGACGGGATGGGTGCTGGTGGACCGCTTCCTCCCGCCGAGGCTGCGGCGCGATTCCGGCCTGCCTCCGCGGCCTTGACAGGGGCGTGGACCGGCGGTCGAATCGACGCCAGCCGCGCGCTCCTGCGCCGGCAGGGGGTTCACGAAAGTGCGATTCGGCCAGGTCCCGGTGTCCGTCGTCGTCCTCGCGGTCGCGGTCGCGGCCTTCGGTTGCGCGTCCGCGCCGAAGCCGAAGGTGTCGGAGCCGACCTCGGCGACGGCCCAGCCGGCCAGCGCGCCCGCGAGGCAGGCGACCGTCGCGCCGCGCGCCCCGGAGCCCCTCGCGACGGGGCTCGTCTTCTCCGTGGAGCCGGCCGACGCGGAGATCTCGGTCGACGGGCGCGCCTTCGGCGCCGTCGGCGCCCTCTCGGAGGCCCGCGGCTTCCTCCCGCTCCCCCCTGGCATCTACCAGGTGAGCCTCAAGGCCCAGGGCTTCGTCACCTGGCGCGCGGAGGTGGCCGTCCGGTCGGGCACCGAGCCGATCCGGGTGAAGCTCACCCCCAAGCCCTGACGCGGGCCCGAGGGACCTCCGCGTGGCACCGCCCGCCCTGCCGCCCATCTATCGCGTCAAGATCCCGTGCTCGGACGAGCGCGAGTTCCGCGAGCGCTTCGCCCCGAAGTACGTCGCCGACGGGATCTTCGTCCCGTCCGTGGACCCGAAGCCGGTCGGCACGCGCCTGCGGATCAAGCTCGAGCTGAGGACCGGCGTGGTCCTGGTGATGGGCGACGCGATGGTGACCAGCCGCGTCGCGCCGGGAGGCTCCGACAAGCCCGGGATGACGCTGCGGATCACCGCGCTCCACCCCGACAGCCTCCAGTTCGAGCTCTCGCCGGCCGGCGCCCCCAGGGTCTCGCCCGCGCCGACGCCCCGCGCCACGCCTCCGCCGCCCCCCGCGCGCTCCCCCGTGCCGCCGCCCGCGGCGGCTGCGGCCATCACGCCGCCGCCCC
>DATIVK010000212.1:0-6733 GCA_035465955.1 Anaeromyxobacteraceae bacterium
GACCTCTCGGCCCGCGGCGGCGACCGGCTGCCGCCGGTCGTGGTGAAGGGGCGGCAGCTCCAGGGCCATCGCCACGTGCTGGAGGTGGCGAGCGCGCAGGTGAAGAGCGCCTGCCTCCTCGCGGGGCTCTTCGCCGAGGGCGAGACGACGGTCGTCGAGCCCGCCCTCTCCCGCGACCACACCGAGCGGATGCTCCGCGGGATGGGGGTGTCGCTCCGCGTCGACGGCCTCTCCGTCACCGTCTCGCCGGGCCGGCCGCGCGGGACGCGGGTCGACGTGCCGGGCGACATCTCGTCGGGGGCCTTCTTCCTCTGCGCCGCCGCCGCCGTCCCCGGGTCGAAGGTGACGGTGAAGAACCTCGGCGTGAACCCGACGCGCACCGGCCTCCTCGACGTCCTCGCGGCGATGGGGGCGAAGGTGACGCGCGCCGACGAGCGTGTGATCGCCGGCGAGCCCCGGGCCGACGTGACCGTGGAGGCGGCGGGGCTGCGCGCCACCGAGATCCGCGGCGACATCATCCCCCGGCTCATCGACGAGCTGCCGGTGATCATGGTGATGGCGACGCAGGCCGAGGGGCGGACCGTCATCCGCGACGCGAAGGAGCTCCGGGTGAAGGAGTCGGATCGGCTCGCCGCGATGGGGGAGACCCTGGCCGCCGCCGGGGCGAAGATCGAGCTCTTCGAGGACGGCTGCGCGATCGACGGCCCGACGCCCCTCACGGCGGTCGCCGTCAAGACGCGCCTCGACCACCGCATCGCCATGTCCATGGCGGTGGCGCAGCTCTTCATGGGCGGCGCCGCGGTGGAGCTCGACGACGTCGCCTGCGTGGCGACCAGCTTCCCGAGCTTCTTCCGCCTCCTGGACGAGGTGACCGGGGGCGCCCGGTGATCAGCGGGAAGACCGCGCTCTACGGCGTCGTCGGCCACCCGATCGGCCACTCCCGGTCGCCGGCGATGCAGAACGCCGCCTTCGCCCACGCCGGCGTCGACGCGGTCTACGTCGCGCTCCCGGTGGAGCCGGGGCGGCTGCCGGACGCGCTCCGCGGCGCCCACGCGCTCGGCTTTCGAGGCCTCAACGTGACGGTGCCGCACAAGCAGGACGCCCTCGCGGCGTGCGGCACCCTCGACCCCGTGGCCCGGGCGGTCGGCGCCGTCAACACGCTGCGCCGGGCCGGCGAGGGCTGGGAGGGGTTCAACACCGACGCCCCGGCGACGCTCCAGCTCCTCGACGGCGCGGGCCTCGTGCGCGGCGGGCGCGTGCTCCTGCTCGGCGCTGGGGGCGTCGCCCGCGCGGCGGCGTGGGCCGCGCTCGCGATGGGGTGCGAGCTGGTGGTGGCCGCGCGCCGGGCCGAGGCGGCCGACGCCCTGTGCGCGGAGGCGCTCGCGGCCGCGCCCCCTGGCGCGCGGGCGACGTCGATCCGGTGGGATCGCGCGTCGGCCGAGTCGGGCCGCGCAAACGCCATCGTCAACGCCACGACCATCGGCCTCCCTGCGCACGGCCAGGCGGAGCTGCCGCCGCTCTCGCTCACCGCGGGGGTGGTCGTGGTCGACTACGTCTACGGGGACACCGCGTTCGTCCGCGCCGCGCGCGCGGCGGGGGCGCGCCTCGTCACCGGCGAGGAGCTCCTGGTCCGCCAGGGCGCCCTCGCCTTCAGCCTGTGGCTCGGCCAGGCCGCGCCCGAGGCGGTGATGTCCGCCGCCGTTGGAGGGAAGAGATGACGCTCCGCTACCTCACCGCCGGCGAGTCGCACGGCCCGGCGCTCTCGGCCATCGCCGAGGGCTTCCCGGCGGGGCTCACCGTCGACTTCGAGCAGGTGGACCGCGACCTGCGGCGGCGCCAGAAGGGGTACGGCCGCGGCGGCCGGATGAAGATCGAGACCGACGCAGCCCAGTTCCTGTCGGGCATCCGCGGCCGGACCACCCTCGGCTCCCCGATCGCGCTCCTCGTCTGGAACAAGGATCACGAGAACTGGAAGGAGCTGGTCTCGCCCTACGCGCGCGGCGGGAAGAAGCTGACCGAGGTCCGCCCCGGGCACGCCGACCTCGCGGGCGCGCTCAAGTACGGCCTCGACGACGCGCGCGACATCCTGGAGCGGGCGAGCGCGCGCTCCACCGCCGTCACCGTCGCCCTCGGCTCGCTCGCGAAGCAGCTCCTCGCCCACTTCCGGGTCCGGGTCACCTCCCGCGTCGTCCAGGTCGGCGAGCGGGCGCTCACCTTCGCCGGGCCGCCGACCAGCGCCGAGCTGGGCCGGATCGAGGCGAGCGAATTCCACGTCGAGGACGCCGGGGCCGAGGCCGAGTGGAAGGCGATCGTGGACCGGGAGCGGGAGCGCGGCGGCTCCGTCGGGGGCGCCGTCGAGGTCTACGCCGAGGGGCTGCCGATCGGCCTCGGCAGCCACGTCCACCCGGACCGGCGGCTCGACGGCCGGCTCGGCGCCGCGCTGCTCGGCGTCCAGGCCCTCCGCGCCGTCGAGATCGGGGCCGGGACGCGCGTCGACCTCCCCGGCGACCAGTTCCACGACGCGATCCTCTACGACGCCGCGCGCGGCTTCTACCGGGAGACCAACCGCGCGGGCGGGCTCGAGGGCGGCATGACGGACGGGATGCCGGTCTGCGTCCGCGCCTACATGAAGCCGATCCCGACGATGCTCAAGCCGCTCCCCACCGTGGACCTCGAGACGCGCGAGGCCCGCCAGGCGCGGTACGAGCGGAGCGACGTCTGCGCCGTCCCCGCCGCCGCCGTCGTCGCCGAGGCGGTGGTCGCCTGGACGCTCGCCGACGCGCTGCTCGAGAAGTTCGGCGGCGACTGCGTCGCCGACGTGGAGCGGGCGGTCGAGGCCTATGCCGCTCGGATCCGCTGAGCTGCTCGCCCTCGCGGGGATGATGGGCTCGGGGAAGTCGACCGTGGCCCGCCACCTCGGCCGGCTCCTCGGGCGGCGCGTCGTCGCGCTCGACGAGCGGATCGCCGCGCGGGCCGGGAAGCCCATCCCCGCCATCTTCGCCGAGGACGGGGAGGCGGCGTTCCGCGCCCTGGAGCGCGAGGAGGTCGCGGCGCTGCGCGGCCCGCTGGTCGCGGACCTCGGCGGCGGCGCCTTCTGCGCGCCGGTCAACGCCGAGCACCTGTTGAGCGTCGGGCGCGTCGTCTTCCTCGACGTCTCGGCCGCCGAGGCCGCCCGGCGGATCGGCGCCGGCGACGGGCGGCCGCTGGCGGCGAGCTGGGCGCCGCTGCTCGGCCGGCGCCGCCCCCTCTACGCGCGCGCGCACCTCCGGGTCGAGGTGGATGGGCTCTCCGCCGAGGCGGTGGCCCGGCGCGTCCTCGCGCTGCTTTGACGTCCCGAGAGGTCGCCACTCCGGCCGCCCCGTTTGTGCTTTATTGGCCGCCATGGAGATCATCGAGGCGCGCCAGGGCGAGCACGGGTACGAGGTGAGGGTCGGGGCGGGGGCGGGCGATGGGCTCGCGGAGCTCGCGGCCGGCTACGACAAGGTGGCGATCGTCTCCTGCGCCCGCGTGCTCTCGACGCCGCTCGCGAAGCGGCTCGTGAAGCGGCTCCAGCGCGAGGCGTCCGTGGTCCTCGTCCACGCGCTGCCGGACGGCGAGCGGGGGAAGACGCTCGCCGAGCTCGAGCGGGCCTCCGTCAAGCTGCTCCGCGCCGGCGCGACCCGCCGGAGCCTCGTCGTCTCGATCGGCGGCGGGGCGGTCTCCGACGCCGCCGGCTTCCTCGCGGCCACCTTCATGCGCGGCGTCGCCTGGGCGGCGGCGCCGACGACGCTCCTGTCGATGGTCGACGCGGCGATCGGCGGGAAGACGGGGGTGAACCTCCCCGTCGCCAAGAACGCCGTCGGCGCCTTCCACCCGCCGGTGGCCGTCCTCGCGGATCCGCGGGCGCTCTCGACGCTGCCCGCGCGCGAGCTGCGGTCCGGCATGGGGGAGGTGCTCAAGTACGCGGCGCTCGAGCCGGCGATGATGGGCAGGGTCGCCGGGGTCCGGCCGGGCGCGGCGCCGCCGGCGGACCTCATCGCCGCCTGCGCCCGGGCCAAGGTGCGCGTGGTCGAGGTCGATCCGAGGGAGAAGGGGCCCCGGAAGCTGCTCAACCTCGGCCACACCTTCGGGCACGGGGTCGAGGCGGCCGGCGCGTTCGATCGCTACACGCACGGCGAGGCGGTCGCGGTCGGGCTGGCCTTCGCGTTCCGGCTGTCGGCCCTGCTCGGCCGGCTCGGCCCGCTCGCCGTGGCCGAGGTGGAGGAGGCGATCGCCGGCGCCGGGCTGCCCCTGCGCGTCCCGGCGGTCGTCGCGCGGCGCGCGGCGTCGCTGATGGGGTTCGACAAGAAGCGGACCGCCGCCGGCCTGCGCTGGGTCCTCCCGGTCGAGGACGGCGCCAGCTGGAAGGTCGCCTGGGACGTCGCGGTGGCGGACGAGGCGGTGGCGGAGGCGGTGCGCGAGATCTCGGAGCCCGCGGCGCGGCGCCCGAACGGAAAGGGGAAGCGGCGATGATCCTGCTGGTCAACGGTCCCAACCTGAACCTGTTGGGCGAGCGCGAGCCGGAGATCTACGGGCGGACGACGCTCGCCGAGATCGAGGAGATGGTCCGCAAGGCGGCGGAGGGCTGGAAGGTGCGGATCGAGCCCTTCCAGTCGAACCACGAGGGGGCGATCATCGACTTCATCCAGTCGAAGAGGAAGGAGGCCAAGGGGATCATCATCAACCCCGGCGCCCTCACGCACACGAGCGTCGCGCTCCACGACTGCCTCAAGTCGACCCCCTGCCCGGCGATCGAGGTCCACATCTCGAACCTGCACGCGCGCGAGGAGTGGCGCCGCAAGAGCATCACCGCCGCCGCGTGCCGCGGCCAGATCACCGGCCTCGGCCCCCGCGGGTACCTCCTCGCGGCCGAGTGGCTCTGCGCGGACATGGCGACGAAGCGGTAGGGCACGCCGGCGATGGCGCGGGTGGCGGTCCTCTTGCCCGCGCGGGACGCGGCGCGCACGGTCCGCGCCGCCGCGTCGTCGATCCTGCGCCAGTCGTTCCGCGACCTCACCCTGGTCGCGGTGGACGACGGCTCCCGCGACGCCACCGCCGAGGTGCTCCACCGGCTGGCCGAGCGCGACCCGCGCGTCGAGGTCGTCCGCGGCCCCGGCGAGGGGATCGCGCGCGCCCTGAACCGCGGCCTCGCCCGGTGCGACGCCCCGCTCGTCGCGCGGATGGACGCGGACGACCTGGCCCACCCCGCGCGCCTCGCGCTGCAGCTCGAGGCGCTCGCGGCGGACCCCGCGCTCGCCGCCGTCGGCTCGCAGGTGAAGCTCTTCCCCCGCCGCGTCCTGCGGCCGGGCATGGTCCGGTACGTCGGGTGGCTCAACGGGCTCACCTCGAAGGCGCTCGTCGAGCGCGACCTCTTCGTCGAGGCGCCGCTCGTCCACCCGGCGGCGCTCGTCCGGCGGGACGCGCTCGGGGCGGCCGGTGGCTGGCGCGACGGCCCGTTCCCCGAGGACTACGACCTCTGGCTGCGCCTCGCGGAGGCGGGCGGGGCGCTCACCAACGTCCCGCGCGTCCTCCTCGGCTGGCGCGAGTCGACGTCGCGCCTCACGCGGACCGACGGGCGCTACGCCCTCTCTGCCCACCGCGCGCTCAAGGCGGGCGCCCTCGCGCGCACGTGGCTCGCGGGGAGGTGCGAGGTCGCGATCTGGGGGGCCGGCGAGTCCGGGAAGGCCACCGCCGACGCCCTCGCCGCCGAGGGGATCCGGGCCGCCCTCTTCGTCGAGGTGGATCCGAAGAAGATCGGCCGGACGGCCCGGGGGGCCCCCGTCGTCGGCGTCGACCAGCTCCACCGCGCCCGCGGCCTGCCGCTGCTCGTGGCCGTCGGCGCCCCGGGCGCGCGCGAGCTGATCCGGGCGGAGCTCGGCCGGGCCGGGTGGGCGGAGGTCCGCGACTTCCGCTGCGTGGCGTGAGGGGCGGGGCGGCGCCGGCGGGCGGTAAGATGCCGGGCGTGCCTCCCTTCGACGCCGGCGCCTTCCGCCACGAGCTGACCCAGCGGGTCGGGGCGGCCGTCGAACGGCTCCGCGACGAGGTCGGCACCGAGCACCTCTACTCGGTCGCCCTCGTCGTCAGCGGCGAGGAGCACTTCGCCTGGCTGGCCGTCTCCGCCAACACCGAGGAGGGGCTGGCGCGGCGCGCGGCGGCGCTCGCGCTCGAGGATCCGCGCTACAACGGCGACGCCGGGCGGCGGCTGCTGCGCTGGTACGCGCCGCGGTGGGCGTGGCACGACTTCTCCCCCGAGGTGCGGTCCCTCGCGCTCCCGGACCTCGCGTCGCGGACGCCGGCGCAGGACCGGGCCATCTACGACGCCCTCATGGGCGCGCTGCGCACGCTCGATCGCGCAGGCCGCTTCGGGCGGGGCGCCGACCGGTGCTTCCTGACGCTCGCCGTCACCTGCCCCCACGCGAGCAAGGCGTTCTTCCAGAAGGGGCTGCGGCTGCTCAACCCCCGCCCCGTCCTCGACCGGCACCTGCACGAGACGTCGCCCGAGCCGCTCGTCCGCTGCGTCAACCGCGCGCTGCGGCGGGAGCGGCTGCGGATCTGGCTCGCGCTCTACGAGGACCTCTACATGGAGTGGAACACCCCGATCGCCGAGGAGGCGCGGGCGCGGGGCATGTCGCCGTGGGACGTCGAGGAGCAGCTCGTGAGGTTCGGGGCGAAGGCGGTGCCGCACCTCGTCGACCTCGTCTCGCACTACGGGTTC
>DATIVK010000213.1:0-36057 GCA_035465955.1 Anaeromyxobacteraceae bacterium
CATCGGCCTCTGCGTCGCGGGGACCTATCCTAGCGCCGCGACGGGCACCTGCGTCCCGGCAGTCGGGCTCGACGGCGTGTGCACCTCCCTCGACTTGTGCGCGCCAGGCCTTTTCTGCGAGCTGGGCATCTCCTACGTCGGCGCGTGCCACGCGCGGAAGACCTCCGGGAGCTGCTACGATGACGGCGAGTGTGCCATCGGGCACTGGTGCTCGGGCTCCGCCTGCGTCCCGTGGCTGCGCGCGGGGGACGCATGCACGCAGGGGCAGAACGCCTGCGGCCCGGGGCTCTGGTGCGGCGCGGGAGGGACCTGCATCGACGGCGCGGCACCTGGCTGGTCTTGCGCCTCCGTCAACGGGGAGCGCGTCCCTTGCGTTGGCGGGACGTGCACGGCGCAAGTGGGCGGGAACGTGTGCACGGCCTGGCTGGCGCCGGGCGCCACCTGCTCGCTCCATTCGCAATGCGCCCCGACGGACGCCTGCGACACCTCCGGGAGCGGGCAGTGCATCACCGTCTGCGCGGAGCCGTGATCGCCCCCTCACCCCGGCCCTCTCGCTCGGTGAGCGGGGGAGGGGAGGGAATTCGCGGTAGGCGGCTGGCTGCGGTGCTCGAGGCCTACGCGCCCTTCCCCATCAACCGCCGCGCGGCGAGCAGCATGCCGAGGGCGCGTCCGCCGCGGATGATCGCCGTCCAGGCGCCGCGCACGACCGTCTCACCGCGCTGGTTGACGCTCGTCGTCGTCACCTCGACGAAGTCGAGGGGGCCGCGCTCGCGCAGGTCGGTGATCTCGCCGGTCGTCGTCATCACGTCGCCGGGGCGGATGGGCGCCTGGTGCTCGAACTCCTGCTCGCCGTGGACGAGCCTCTGGAGATCGATCCCGAGGGCCGGGTCCATGCAGGCGGCGCTGAAGGGCTCGATGGCGAAGGTCGCCGCGAAGGAGGGCGGGGCGACGAGGCCGCCGTGGGGCGAGGCAGCAGCCGCCGCCTCGTCCCAGGTCCACGGGTGCGCCCCTGGCGGGGTCGCGCCGAGGACGCGGCCGGGGACGCCCATGCCGGTGGCGGCGACGAAGTCGCGGACATGCTCCACGCCGACGACGAAGCGGTAGGGGCCGTACCGGCGGCCGAGGTGCTTGCGGTCGATCGGCATCTCAGCGCTCCCCCCTGACGAGCCCCGTGGCGCTCGCGCGCTTCAGCACCTCCTCGCCGTGCTGGTTGGTCACCTCGACCTCGACGCGGACGGTGTCCCCGTCGATCGCCGTGCAGCGTCCGGCGAAGGTGAGGGTGTCGCCCGGTCGGACCGGCTTCGCGAAGCGGGCGCGGACGCTCTGGAGCCGGATCGGATCGCCGAGGTACGCGACGCACGCGTCGGAGAGCCAGGCGTGGGTGCACATGCCCTGCAGGATCACGCCGCCGAGGCCGGCCGCCTTCGCGGCGGCCGGGTCGACGTGGATCGGGTTGAAGTCGCCGGAGGCGGCCGCGTAGTAGATCGGCCGGTGGGGATCGACCTCGCGGACCAGCTGGAACGTCTGGCCCACCGCGAAGTCGCTGAGGGTCTTCATGTGGATCCTGTAGCCGGGACGGCCACCCCCCCACAAGCGCGACGTTCGGTCCGGGCCCCGGGGCGGGGGCTAGCCTTGCGAAGGTAGCTTCCAGAAGCTACATTTCTGCCATGCGGACGGTCGGCCTCAAGGTCCTCAAGAACAAGCTCTCGGAGTACGTTCGCATCGCGTCGCAGGGGGAGCGCGTCCTCATCGCCGATCGGGATCGCGTGGTCGCCGAGCTCGTGCCGCCGGAGCCCGGACGCGCCGAGCGGGCGTCCGACGCGGTGCTCGCCGCCCTCGTGCGCGACGGCGTCCTGACCCCCGCGCTCTCGCCGGGGCGCCCGCTGGGCGTCGAGCACCCGCGCGGCGCGAAGCTGGCCGAGCTGCTCTCCGAGCTGGGATCCGACCGGGGCGATCGGTGACCTACGTCGACACGTCGGTCGCGCTGGCGGAGCTCTTCGCGGAGGACCGGCGCCCGCCGGTGTCCTTCTGGGAGGGGCCCCTCTGCTCCAGCCGCCTGCTCGAGTACGAGCTCTGGACGCGCGTCCATGCGCGCGGCGCCGCGCGCACCCATGGGGACGCGGCCCGCGAGCTGCTCTCCCGCGTCGCCATGGTCGAGCTGGCACCGACGGTCCTGGCGCGCGCGCTCGAGCCGTTCCCCATCCCGCTGCGCACGCTCGACGCGCTGCACCTCTCCACGGCGGTCTTCCTCGCCGAGCAGCGGCAGCCGGTGGCGATCGCCGCGTACGACGAGCGGATGCGTGCGGGTGCCGAGGCGCTCGGCCTCCGGCTCGCGAGGATCTGAGCGGCGTGCGCGGCGCGGCGCAGCGCGCTATGAACACGGCATGGCGACGAAGGTGACCCTCTACTCGGACTTCGTCTGACCGTTCTGCTTCGTCGCGGAGACGAGCAGCCTGGTCAGGCTGGAGCGGGAGTACGAGATCGAGCTCGACTGGCGGGGCTTCGAGCTCCACCCGGACACGCCGCCTGGCGGCATCACGTTGAGCGAGTACTTCGGCGCGGAGCGGGCGGCCGGAATGGGCCGCTACCTCGAGCGGTTCGCGGCGAGCTTCGGCGTCGAGGGGCTCGCGCCGCGCGAGCGGATCCCGAACACGCGAAGGGCGCTCGCCGCCGCGGAGCGGGCCCGCGACCTGGGGAGGCTCCACCCCTTCCGGCGCGCCGTGATGAACGCCTACTGGCTCCGGGGACTCGACGTCGAGGACGACGCCGTGCTGGCCGCGTGCGCCGGCGACGCCGGGATCTCCCCGGAGGAGGCGCTGGCGGCGACGGCGGATCCGCGGTACCGCGCGCGCGTCGATGCGATGGGGGAGGTGGCGCTGCGCGACCGCGTCACGGGCATTCCGACCTTCCTGATCGGGCGACGGCGCGTCGTCGGTTGCCAACCCTACGACGTGCTGGTCGAGGCCGCCGAGGCGGAGGGCGCAGCGCGACGGCGGCCAAGGCACCCCCACGGCGCCGGTGCGTAGGCGGTCCGCGCGGGCTCGCGAGGCGCGGGAGAGCCGCGTCAGTACCAGCGCGCCTCGGCGCAGGGGGGCAGCTTGCCGAGGCCGCGCAGCAGGTCGGCGTGGAGCATCGCGGCCTTCATCGGGAGCGTGTCGGGCGCGGTCGAGTTGTCGACGACGATGTCGGCGCGCCGCGCCTTCTCCTCGATGTCCATCTGCGCGGCCAGGCGCCCCTGCGCCTCGGGCCACGTGAGGCCGTCGCGCCGGATGACGCGCTCGAGCTGCTCGATGCGGGGGGCGTAGATCACCACCACGCAGTCGACCTCGGCGCCGAGCCCCGCCTCGAAGAGCAGCGGCGTGTCGTAGACGGCGAGGGGGTGCCCCTCGGCGGCGAGCCGCGCGGTCTCCTCGGCCATCGCGGCCCGGATGGCGGGGTGCAGGATGGCCTCCAGCCGCCCGCGGGCGCCGTCGTCGCCGAAGACGAGGGCCCCCATCTTCTTCCGGTCGAGCTGGCCGTCCGGGAGCAGGAAGTCGCGCCCGAACTCGCGCGCGATGGCCTCGAGCACCGGCGCGGTGCGCGCCGCGGCGCGGGAGAGCTCGTCGGCGTCCACGACGGGGACGCCGCGCTCGCGGAGCAGGTGGGCGAGGGTGCTCTTCCCGGTGGCGATGCCGCCGGTGAGGCCGACGAGGCGCACGCGGGACCCCTACGGGAGGACGTCGGAGCGGGCCCCGGCGGCCGCGCCCCGCTTCGCGGGCGGCGCGGCGGCGGGCTGCTTCGCCGCACCCCGCCCCGCGGAGAAGCTGATGGCGTTCACGAAGCCGTCCTTCGTGAAGTAGACCGTGACGCCCTCCGCCTCGTAGAGCCAGACCGGGAGGAAGTCGTCGGTGAAGGTCTTTCTCGGCGACCGGCCGTAGGTCCCCTCGATCGCCTCCTTCTCGAGCTGCGTCGCCAGGAAGACGGTGATCTCGACGACGACGCCGTCCTCGCGGGCGTGGAACTGCGCCTGCTTGGTCCCCGGCAGCGCCTGCTCGCCGAGGTAGGCGAGGACGGTCCGCACCCCGCGCTTCGCCCGGCTCGTGGGCTCGCCGAACTTGTTCACCACCCCCTCGATCGTGCTGGTCCCCGGCGTGATCCCCTGCCAGGCCTTGGCGGAGGCGGCGACGGGGAGGAGCGTCAGGGCGGCGAGGACGGCGAGGAGGGTCGGGCGCATGGCGGCGATTATAGCGGCCCGCGTGGACCGCAGTAGATCGACGGCGCCTGTCCCCGTATATTCACGCGGTCTTGACCGCCCATCGCATCCTCACCCTGCTCCTCGCGGCCCCCGCCATCGCCGCGGCGGCGCCGACGTTCCCCTCCGTGGGTCCCGAGACCTGCAAGGCCTGCCACCCCGCGGCCTACGAGGCGTGGCGCACCGGGCCCCACGCGCGCGCGTTCGACAGCCTCCCGGAGCGCAACCGCAAGGACTCGCGCTGCCTCGCCTGCCACGCGCCGCTCGCCGACGACGGCTTCGTCGCGGTCGGCTGCGAGACGTGCCACGGCGCCGGCGGCGCATACTCCGCCCGCTACGTCATGCGCGACGCCGAGCTCTCGAGGGCGGTGGGGCTGCTGGACCCCGACGAGAAGACGTGCGGCGCCTGTCACAACGACACGACGCCCAGCCTCACGAAGTTCGACTACGCCCGCAAGCTGCCGCTCATCGAGCACTGGAGCGCGGACCGCGCCGCCCGGAAGGCAGGGAGCGCCTCCAGGCCCGGGGGATCGCCGGCGGGCGCCACGAAGAAGGGCGCCGCGGGCAGGGCCCGCTAGCGCGCGAGGGTTCCATGGCCATCCAGGTCGTCGACGCGGCCTTCCTGAAGACCGCCGTCCGTCCGGAAGACTGGCCTCGCGGCTTCGTGCCCGAGCTGGCCTTCGTCGGGCGCTCCAACGTGGGCAAGTCGTCGATGCTCAACGCGCTGACCCGGCGGACGGGGCTCGCGCGCGTCTCGACGACCCCCGGCCGCACGCGCGCCCTCCAGTTCTTCGAGGTCACCTACCGCCCGACCCCCGCGGCGAGGCCGCGCAAGGTGCGCTTCTGCGACCTGCCGGGCTACGGCTACGCGAAGGTCTCGAAGGCCGAGCGGGACGAGTGGGCGTCGATGATCGAGGACTACGTCCGCGACCGGAAGGACCTGCAGGCGGTCGTCCTGATCGTCGACGCGCGCCACGAGCCCCAGCCGTCCGACCACGACGCGCTCCAGTTCCTCCGGGAGACCTGCGGGCGGAAGGTGATCGTCGCGGTGACCAAGATCGACAAGATCGTGAAGTCGAAGCGCGTCGGCTCGCTCGCGCTCGTCGAGCGCGAGATGAAGCTCGGGAAGGGCGAGGCGGTGCCGTTCTCGGCCATCGAAGGGACGGGGGCCGAGGCGCTCTGGACGCGGATCGCGAAGGTCGCCGCCGAGGCCACCCCGGGCGAGTGAGTCGCATGTGGGAGCGTGTGACCGCGCTCACGCAAAGTGCGGTTCACTGCTTGTGACCTATCCCGGTTCCTGCTCTCCTTGGGCGAACTCAGGTCTACCGGGGCGACCTCCGCAGAGGATCGCGCCCAAGGTCCTCGTGGAGGTGCCCGATGAACGTCCGAGTCGTCCGGGGGGCAGCCGTCTCGCTCGTCGCGCTGTTCGCCGCATGCAGCTCCAAGTCCGATCCGCCGCCTGCGGCGCCGCCGACCTTGACCGTGTCGCCCACGAGCAGGGCGATCGCGCCGAACGATCCTCCCTTCGCCTTCAGCGCGACGCTCTCCAACTCGACGGCGCCGGTGGCCTGGTCGATCGTCGACTCGACCTGCGCGAACGCAGGGAGCCTCGGCGCCACGACCGGGATCTACACGCCGCCCGCGACGAACGATACCGCCTGCGGCTTCACGGCGCGCGCGACGGCCGGGTCGCTCACGGCGGACGCTCTCGTGTCGCTCGCGGCCCGGAGCGCCGCCGGGACGACGATGACCGTCACCCCCGCCTCGGGCAGCGTGACGGCCGGGAGTGCGACCCCCTTCACCTTCTTCATGGACTCCAACGACGCCACGACCGCGCCGGCCTGCACGGTCTCGTCGGCGCTCGCGACCTGCGCCGAGGGGGGAGCGACGGACGGTCACACCCGCGCGTTCGAGGTGACGCCGGCCGGCGGGTTGCTGACGACGACGACGAATGTGGAGGTGACGCTCACGCTCTCGACGCTCACGGCGGTCGTGCCGGTCACCGTGAGGCCTTCGGTCCTGGCCGTCTCCGGGCCGGCGACGATCCGGGCCGGGGGCGCGCAGGGGACGTTCTCGGTGACGGCGCCGAGCGTCGGTGGAGAGCCGATCGTATGGAGCGTCGAGCCTGCGATCGGGGTCATCTCCGCGGCCGGGGTCTACACGTCGCCAGCGACCTTCACGGCGTCGACCCCCTTCTCGGTCGTGGCGACGATCGGCGAGGCGCGCGGCACGGCGACCGTCTCGCTCGCCCCGGCGGCCGTCACCGTGACGGCCAGCGCATCGAGCGTAGGGCCGGGCGGTTCGGTGACCTTGACCGCCGCCGTGGATCCGGCTGCGGCCTCCCCCGGGATCGCGTGGACGCAGGTTGGACCGGCGGGCGGGACGCTCACGCCTGCCGCCGACAGGCGGACGGCGGTCTACGCCGCGCCGGCGACGGTGACGAGCCCCTCGACGGCCACGGTCTCGGCGGAGGTCGCCGGCGGCGCGGCCTCGACGACCGTGGCCGTGGTGACGACGGCGACGCCCGTCGACGCGTACAGGGCATGGAGCGCCGCGGCCTCCGCCAAGGCCGCGCAGTGTCTCGGGAAGGCTCCCCCAAGCCAGGCGGAGGTCGACGCGACGGCCGGGACGGTCGCCGGTGCCGTCGCCGACGGACGCCTGACCTTCCAGCCGGCGGCCGTGGACTTCTGCGTCGCCGCCATCGAGGCCACCACCTGTGCGGAGGCGCTGCACCAGATCGACCGCTCCGGCTGCATCGGCGACATCTTCGCTGCCGCGGTGCCGCTCGCCGGCGCGTGCACGGACGGCATGGAGTGCGCCGTCGGCTACTGCGACTTCGGGACGTGGACCTGCCCCGGGACCTGCACCGCGCTCCGCACCGAGGGGCAAAGTTGCTCGACGGCCTACGAGCCGGTCTGTGCGAGCGGAACCGTCTGCGACGCGGTCGCCCTGACCTGCGTCCCCGTCACGGCGCTCGCGGCTGGTGCCCCGTGCTCCGGAGTCCCCACCGAGCAGTGTCCGGCAGGGACGGTCTGCCGCGCGGTCGATCGCGCCTCTCCCACCGCTCGCACCTGCGCCGCGCCCGCGACCTTGGGCGGGAACTGCGGTGACGATCATCGGGAGTGTGCGCTGCCGCTCGTCTGCGACGACTTCGGGTACTGCACGCACCTCGCGGGGTCCGGGAACTCCTGCCTGAACTACCCCTGCAACTCGAACGTGGACTACTGCGGCGCCTCCACCACCTGCGTTCCGCGCCCGACCGTCGGCGAGTGGTGCGACGACACCTTCGCGCCCTGCGCCGGGGCGGGCGTGTTCTGCGAGTCGTCGCTCGCGTACCCCGTCTGCAAGTCCGTCGTGGGCGTCGGCGGGGACTGCACCCGCGCGTACGAGCAGCAGGTCCAGCCGGCCTGCGCCGGTGGCGCAATCTGCGTCACCAACTACTCGGTTCCAGGCGCCTACAAGTGCGTCGCCCCGACGGCGGCGGGGGCCGCCTGCTACCCGTGGGGACTCGCGTGCGTGGCGGGACACTACTGCGACGGCGACTACGCCTCGAACGCCCTCGGCACGTGCGTGCCGCAGAAGTCCTCGGGCGCCGCGTGCGGCCGGGACGGCGAGTGCGCGGGCGGCGCGTGCGTCGCCGGCCTCTGCGCCCTCGACGGATACAGCTGCTACTGACGACGGCGAGTCGTGAGATGGGGGTCGCGGGGCCTCATCCCCCCTTCCGCCCCTCCAGCGCCTTCAGCGTCGCCTCCAGCCGCCGCTCCTCGCGCGAGACGTCGAAGCCGACGTCGCGGGCGCCGTCCACGACCGCGAGGCAGAAGGCGAAGAGCGAGACGTGGCTCTGCGTGGGCGGGTCGTCGGGGTGATCGCGCAGGTAGTGCTCGAGCTGCGCCTCGGCGCGCTGGAGGTCCTGGAAGCAGGCGGCGTTCGGGAGGCCGTGGATGGGGCCGGTGGAGGCGATCGACGGCGCGAAGACGATCCCCTGATCGGCGAGCGCGACGCTGCGGCCGTCGTCCCGCGCGAGGACGAGGTAGGGGCGCTTCGTGTCGGCGTCCACGCCGTCGCCGATGCCGGCGAGGCCCGACCAGTCGAGCGGGAGCGGCTTGCCCGAGGCGACGTCGAGGAGGGTGGAGGCGGTGGCGTCGTAGAGGACGGCCTGCGGGTGCTCTCGGCAGAAGCGCTCTACGCGGGCCTGGGCGGCGGGCCGGTCGGCGATCGGGATCAGGGCGGGCTCCTATTCCGGGCGGGTCCAGCTCACCTCGACGACGGTCAGCTCCACGAGGCCGGCCGGCCGCATCACCGACACCACCTCGCCGTCCTTCTTCCCCAGCAGCGCGCGCCCGAGCGGCGCGTCGACGCTGATGGCGCCGTTGGACGGCTCGGTCTCGTCGGGACCGACGAGTCGGTAGGTCCGCTCGGTCCCGTCCTCGTGCTCCACGGTGACCCAGGCGCCGAAGTAGGCGCGGCCGGAGGGGTGGGGCTTCGGGTCGGTGACCGTGAGCCGGTCCATCAGGTCGCGCAGCTCCTGGAGCCGTCGGTCGAGCTCGCGGAGCTTCTTCTTGCCGTAGATGTACTCGGCGTTCTCGCTCCGGTCGCCGAGGGCCGCCGCCGCCTCCACCTCGGAGACGATCTTCGGCCGGCGGACGGTCCAGATCTGGTCGTGCTCGGCGAGGAGGCGCTTGTAGCCGTCCGGGGTGATGTGGCGCTGCGACTTCGGCTTGGGGTCCATGGAGGCTCACGTCGGGGTGGCGCCGGTACTCATTTCCCGCGGACCCCTCCCGTGTCAACCGCGGCGCGCGGCGCCGCGTGTCCCCGTGACAGGGCCCCCCGAGGCGGGATAACTTCCGCGCCGTGCGAATCACCGAGATCCTCGCGGCCGCCCGGGCGGGCGGCCAGCCGGTCTTCACCTTCGAGTTCTTCCCGCCGAAGACGGAGGAGGGCGAGCGCGCGCTGATGGAGACCGTCGCGGCGCTGCGGCCCCTGAAGCCGGCGTGGGTCTCGGTCACCTACGGCGCCGGCGGCTCGACGCGCGCCAAGACCGTCGAGCTGGTCGGCCGGCTCAAGCGCGAGTCGGGCATCGAGCCGATGGCCCACGTCACCTGCGTGGGGGCCTCGCGCGACGAGGTCGCGGCGCTGCTCGACGAGGTGGCGGCCGCGGGCGTCGAGAACGTCCTCGCGCTGCGCGGCGACCCGCCCCGCGGCGAGGCCCGCTTCCAGCCCCACCCCGGCGGCTTCCGCTTCGCGAGCGAGCTCGTGGCCTTCATCCGCAGCGAGCCGAGGCGCTGGCCCTTCTGCGTCGGCGCCGCGGCCTACCCCGAGGGCCACCCGGAGACGCCCGACCTCGCCGCCGACCTGCGGCACCTGAAGGCCAAGGTGGAGGCCGGGACCGACTTCCTCGTCACCCAGCTCTTCTTCGACAACGCCCGGTTCGACGACTTCGTCGCCCGGGCGCGCGCGGCCGGCATCGCCGTCCCGATCATGCCCGGCATCATGCCGATCACGAACGTCGAGGGGATGGAGCGCTTCGGCGCGACCATCCCTCCGCGCCTCCAGGAGGCGCTGCGGGCGCTGAAGGGCAACGCCGACGGCGCCCGCGAGCTGGGGGTCGCCTACGCCAGCCTCCAGTGCCAGGACCTCCTCCGGGCCGGCGTCCCGGGCGTCCACTTCTACACGCTGAACCGCTCCCCCTCGACGCGCGCCATCGTGGCGGCGCTCCTGGCGAGCGAGCCCTGGGTGACCCCCGGGGCGCGCTAGCGCGTCGAACGGCGCCCGGGCCTGCTACCTGTGCGGGCAGGCCGCCCGATTGGGCGGCATCCTGTCGGGATCTCGTACTAGAGTGTGCCCGCTCATCGGGCATCTGCTCGAAACGACATCCCCGCCAGGAGGCTCCCTTGCCGCGCCGCGACGACGTGAAGAAGGTGCTCATCATCGGATCCGGGCCGATCGTGATCGGCCAGGCCTGCGAGTTCGACTACTCCGGCACGCAGGCCTGCAAGGCGCTCCGCAAGCTCGGCTACAAGATCGTCCTCGTCAACTCCAACCCGGCGACGATCATGACCGACCCGGGGATGGCGGACGCCACCTACATCGAGTCGCTCGACGTCGAGACGCTGACGCAGATCATCGAGAAGGAGCGCCCCGACGCGCTCCTCCCGAACCTCGGCGGCCAGACCGGCCTCAACCTCTCCTCCGACCTCGCGAAGGCGGGCGTCCTCGACCGGTACGGCGTCCGCGTCATCGGCGTGAACCTCGACGCCATCAAGCGGGGCGAGGACCGCGAGACCTTCAAGGAGACGATGACGCGTCTCGGCATCGGGATGCCGAAGAGCGAGATCGCGACGACGCTGGAGCAGGCGATCGCCGCCGCGGGGCGGATCGGCCTCCCCGTGGTCGTGCGGCCCGCCTACACGATGGGCGGCACGGGCGGCGGCTTCGCCTACAACATGGAGGAGTTCGAGGCGATCGTCTCGCGCGGGCTCACGACCAGCCCGGTCTCGCAGGTCCTGATCGAGCAGTCGGTCCTCGGCTGGGAGGAGCTGGAGCTGGAGGTCGTCCGGGACGCGACGGGGAAGAAGATCACGGTCTGCTTCATCGAGAACGTCGACGCCATGGGCGTCCACACCGGCGACTCCTACTGCACCGCGCCGATGCTCACCATCTCGCAGGACCTCCAGCGACGGCTCCAGGAGGCGGCCTACAAGATCGTCGACGCCATCGAGGTGATCGGCGGCACCAACGTCCAGTTCGCGCACGACCCGAAGACCGACGAGATCGTCGTCATCGAGATCAACCCGCGCACGTCGCGCTCGTCGGCGCTCGCCTCCAAGGCGACCGGGTTCCCCATCGCGCTCGTCTCCTCGATGCTCGCGGGGGGGCTCACCCTCTCGGAGATCCCGTACTGGCGCGACGGCACGCTCGACAAGTACACGCCGTCCGGTGACTACGTCGTCGTGAAGTTCTCCCGCTGGGCCTTCGAGAAGTTCAAGGGGGTCCAGGACAAGCTCGGCACGCAGATGCGCGCGGTCGGCGAGGTGATGTCGATCGGCAAGACCTACAAGGAGGCCTTCCAGAAGGCGATCCGCTCGCTGGAGAACGGCCGGTCCGGGCTCGGCTTCGCGAAGGACTTCTGGAGGATGAGCCTGACCGAGCTGCTGGACCTGCTCGTCGACCCGTCGAGCGAGCGGCAGTGGATCCTCTACGAGGCGATCCGCAAGGGGGCCGACCTCCAGCAGCTCCACGAGCGGACCCACATCAAGCTCTGGTTCCTCCAGCAGATGAAGGAGCTGGTGGAGCTGGAGGAGCAGCTCCTGAAGCACAAGGGCGGGCTCCCGCCCGACCAGCTGTTGAAGCAGGCCAAGGCCGACGGCTTCGCCGACAAGTACCTGAGCCAGCTCCTCGGCGTCTCCGAGCAGGCGGTCCGGGAGAGGAGGATCGCCCTCGGCATGGTCGAGGCGTGGGAGCCGGTGCCCGTCTCGGGCGTCGAGGACGCGGCCTACTACTTCTCGACCTACGCGAAGATCCAGGACGTGAAGGTCTCCGACCGCAAGAAGGTGATGGTGCTCGGCGGCGGCCCCAACCGGATCGGGCAGGGGATCGAGTTCGACTACTGCTGCGTCCACACGGCCCTGACGCTCCGGGAGGCCGGGTACGAGACCATCATGGTCAACTGCAACCCGGAGACGGTCTCGACGGACTACGACACCTCCGATCGGCTCTACTTCGAGCCGGTGACGGTCGAGGACGTGCTCTCCATCTACGCCAAGGAGAAGCCGATCGGCGTGATGGTGCAGTTCGGCGGCCAGACCCCGCTCAACATCGCCCGCCAGCTGGAGGAGGCGGGGGTGAAGATCATCGGGACCAGCCCCGAGACGATCGACCTCGCCGAGGACCGCGAGCGGTTCGCGGCGATGATGAGGAAGCTCGGCATCCCGCAGCCCGAGTCGGGGCTCGCGCGGACCGTCGACCAGGCGTTCGCGGTGGCGAGGCAGATCGGCTACCCGCTGATCGTCCGCCCCTCCTACGTGCTCGGCGGTCGCGCGATGGAGGTGGTCCGCGACGAGGAGATGCTGCGGACCTACGTCACGAAGGCGGTGGAGGTCTCCCCGGAGCGGCCGATCTACCTCGACCGGTTCCTGCAGGACGCCGTCGAGGCCGAGGCGGACGCCATCTGCGATGGGAAGGAGGCCTTCGTCCCGGCCGTGATGGAGCACATCGAGCTGGCAGGGGTCCACTCCGGTGACTCCGCCTGCGTGATCCCGCCGGTCAGCATCCCGAGCAGGCACATCGGGACGATCGAGGAGTACACGAAGCGGATCGCGCTCGATCTGGGCGTCGTCGGCCTCATCAACATCCAGTTCGCCATCGAGAAGGACAAGGTGTTCATCCTCGAGGCCAACCCGCGCGCCAGCCGGACCGTGCCGATCGTCTCGAAGGTCTGCGACATCGGCATGGCCAGGATCGCCGCCCAGGTGATGCTCGGGAAGCGGCTGAAGGACCTCGGCGTCGGCCGGCGGCCGATCCCGCACTTCGGCGTGAAGGAGTCCGTCTTCCCCTTCTACATGTTCCCGGAGGTCGACCCGGTCCTCGGGCCCGAGATGCGCTCCACGGGTGAGGTGCTCGGGATGGCGAAGAACCCCGGCCTCGCGTACTTCAAGGCGCAGCAGGCCACGAAGAGCCCGCTGCCGCTCTCCGGCACGGTCCTCATCACCGTGGCGGAGCACGACAAGCCGGGGATCCTCGACGCCGCGAGGCGCTTCCAGAAGCTCGGCTTCACGATCAAGGCGACGCGGGGGACGCACGCCTTCCTGGCGGCCCACGGCGTGAAGTCCGAGGCGGTCATGAAGCTGCACGAGGGGCGCCCGAACCTCGCCGACGCGATCAAGAACGGCGAGATCCACCTCCTCGTGAACACGCCGGCGGGAAAGGTGGCGGCGGAGGACGACTCCTACATCCGGAAGGCGGCGATCCGGCACCGGGTGCCGTACATCACGACGGCCACCGGCGCGACGGCGGCGTCGCTCGGCATCGAGGCGCGGCTCGCGGGGACCGAGGAGGTGCGGTCGCTGCAGGCCTACCACCAGGCGATTCGCTGAGGCGGCCGAGGGCGCCCCCTCGCCCTGCCCCTCTTCTCGGGTGGGGGAGGGGGGATCGCCGGGCTACGCCTTCGCCAGCTTGATCCCGTTCGGGCAGGCGACGGCGAGGGTCCAGCAGAGGGCGTGGAACCGATCGGCGGTGTCGCCCCTGCGCCCGAATCCTTCGGCGAGGGACGCGAGCGTCTCGATCGCCTTCCTGGGGTGGCCGAGCCGGCGCAGCGTCTCCGCCCCCTTCACGCCCGCGGTGAGGGCGCTGGGGTCGATGGAGGCGGCGTGGATGTAGACGGCCGCGGCCTTCTGCGGGAAGCCGCCCTGCGCGTAGAAGTCCCCGCAGCGCTCGAACCAGATGGAGGCGGCCGGCAGGTCCCCGCGCTTCTCCTGCAGGTGGCCGACCATCATCATCGCCCGGTCGTCGTCTGGGCACTCGGCGATGATCATGAGCCAGGCGCGGATGGCCTCGTCCAGGTCGCCCTGCCGCTCGAGGAGCCGAGCCTTGTCTGCCGTCGCCTTGCGATCTATCGCCATCGCGGCGCCTCGCGAGCACCGCTTGGGACCGTAGCACCTTCGAGGCGAAAAAAGGCTTTGACCCCACGGGGATTCGAACCCCGGTTACAGCCTTGAAAGGGCCGTGTCCTAGGCCTCTAGACGATGGGGCCGGCGTCCTCTGCTCTTCTCGAATCCAAAAAAAGTGACCCCACAGGGATTCGAACCCCGGTTTCCGCCTTGAGAAGGCGGCGTCCTGGGCCTCTAGACGATGGGGTCGGGCGGGAAGAAACCCGACCTGACCCCCTCGTGTCAAGGACGGCGCGCAGCCTGCAGCAACTTCCTACATGCGCCCCCACCTCCTCCTCTTTTCGGCCCTTTGCGCCGCGTCGGCGTGCGCGGTTCCGCCCCCGCCGTCCGCCGCTCGGACGCCCGCACATCGGGCGGTCCGCGTCGCCTCCTGGAACGTCCACGACCTCTTCGACGCCGTGGACGAGGTCTCCCCGCCTGGGGATCTCGACGAGCTGCGCACCGTCGCCGAGGTCGAGGCGAAGGTGGCCCGCGTCGCGGAGGTCCTCGCGCGCGCCGACGCCGACGTGGTGCTGCTGCAGGAGGTGGAGACGCTGCCCCTCGCCCGTGCGCTCGCGGCCCGGGCAGGCTACGGGGAGGCTCGGCTCGTGGAGGCGTTCGATCCGCGCGGCATCGACGTCGCCGTCCTCTCCCGCCTGGCGGTCGAGCCCTACGTCAGCCACCTCGGCGAGGTGGGGCCGGACGGCCGTCCGCTCTGGTCTCGGGACTGCGTGGAGGCCCACGTCAGCGTGCCGCCGGGTGAGCTGGTGGTGGTCGGCACGCACCTCGTCTCGCGACTCACCGACCCCGCGGGGGATCGCCGCCGCGCCCAGGCGGCGCGGATGCGCGAGATCGTCGACGGCCTCGTCCGGCTGCGTCCGGGCACGCTCGTCCTCGCGGGCGGCGACCTGAACGACGAGCCCGCGAGCGCTGCGCTGTCGCCGCTGCTGGGGGACGGCGGCTGGGTGGACGCGCTGGACGCCTTCGGCCTCGCCTCGACCTGGACCTGGCTCGGCCTCGGTGGCGGGCGACGGCTCGACTACCTGCTCGTCCCGAGGGAGGACGCGTGGCGCGTCCTGGGCGCCACCGTCCTCGACGGCCCCGACGTCGCCGCCGCGTCGGATCACCGGCCGGTCGTGGTCGACCTCCTGTGGGGGAGGTGAGGATGGCGCGCGCGTTTGACCGAGGTGACCACCGTGACTACCATCACGGAGAGATGCGCTCCGTCGGGATCAAGGCGCTCAAGGCCCACCTGAGCCGGTACATCGATCTCGTCCGGAAGGGCGAGGTGGTGTTGGTGACCGACCGCGACGAGGTGGTGGCAGAGATCAGGCTGCCGTCGCCGCTCGCGCCGTCGAAGGTGTCCCGCTGGGACCTGGCGATGCAGGAGGAAGCGCGGCGAGGCTCCGTCCGGCTCGCGAAGAGGCAGAAGAGCATCCTCACCGACCTGCCCACGCCCAGCCCCGACTCGACTGACGCGCTGAAGATCCTCGACGAGATGCGCGAGGATCGCTTCTGATGCCAGCCTATTTCGATTCGAGCGCGGTCATCCCCGTGATCCTCGACGAGCGCCACTCCAGGCGTGCGATCGACCTCTGGCTCGACGCCCGGATGGCGGAGGTCGCCGCCGCGGTCGGGCTTCGGGTCATAGGCGCCGGTTGAGGCTACTGCAGGGGAAAGCCCTACGCGCCCGACCCGACGAGGGAGAGGCTCAGAAGCCGCGCCGAGACTTCCGCCTGCGCGCCCGGTCGGGCGCCCTCGGCCCCGTGGACCGAAGGAATCAGTGAGGCGCCTGGGACTCGGACCCAGAACCACCGGCTTAAAAGGCCGATGCTCTACCATTGAGCTAGCGCCCCGATGCCCGGGCCGCGCCCGAGCGGGCCCGAATCTACCGGTTTTTCCGCCGGGCGCCAGACCGCCGCGCGGAACGGCGGACGGCACGCGGCGCCGACTCCTCACCCTGACCGCTCTCCCGGCGGGGAGAGGGGCCTCTCAGGGCTCCAGGATGCCGGTCGAGGCGAGCTGCAGCTCGTCCCCCTCGATGCGGCCGAGGAGCCGGAGCAGGCCGTCGAGCACGGTGACGGGGTGGGGCGGGCAGCCGGGGATGAAGAGGTCCACCGGGACGCCGGGGATGGCTCCGTCGGCCCCGCCGTGGCAGGCGGGGCTCCCCTTGAACGGTCCGCCCGAGCAGGCGCAGGCCCCCACGGCGATGAGCAGCTTCGGCGCGGGCGTCGCCTCCCAGGTCTCGACGAGCGCCCGGCGCATGTTCCCGGTCACCGGGCCGGTGACGACGACGCCGTCGGCGTGGCGCGGTGAGGCGACGAACTGGATGCCGAAGCGTGAGAGGTCGAACTGGACGTTCCCGGCGGCGTTCAACTCCGCCTCGCAGCCGTTGCAGCCGCCGGCGGAGACCTGCCGCAGCTTGAGCGACCGCCCGAAGAGCCTCCGCGCCTTCGCGTCCAGCGCCTCCGCGAGCTGGGGCGCGTCGCCCGTCAACGTCAGCGCCTCGCGGCGCCGGGCCGAGAGCCGGTAGTCGCGCGTGAAGACGATCCCGCCCTCGTTGCAGGCCTCCTCGCAGCGGCCGCAGAAGACGCAGGCGCCGGTGTCGAGCGCGACCCTGCCGGGCGCGGGGCGGGTGATCGCGTCGGTGGGGCAGGCCTCCTCGCACTCGCGGCAGCCCTCCCGGCAGCGCTGCGCCTGGATCGCCGGACGGCCGCGGAAGCGCTCGGGGAAGCGGGCCGGGCCGTCGGGGTACGCGATGGTCTGGCGGCCGAGCCGGAGGCGGGTGCGGAGGATGCCGGTCATCTGAACACCTCCATCAAAGATCGTGCCCGCAGTAGGAGAGGTTGAAGCTCTTGTTGCAGAGCGGGAAGTCGGAGATCTGCCCCCCGCGCATCGCGACCTGCAGCCCCATCCAGTCGTGGAACGAGGGGTCGACGATCTCGTACCGGGCGAACCGCCCGTCCGGCCCGGTGACCACCGCGTGGCAGATCTCGCCGCGCCACCCCTCGACGAGCGAGACGGTCACGCGGTCGGGCGCGAGCGGTCCGACGCTCGCGCGCACCGGGCCGGGCGGCAGCGTGCTCAGGGCGTCCACGACGAAGAGGGCGGCGTGGCGCGCCTCCTCGAAGCGGACCCACGCGCGGGAGTGCACGTCGCCGTCCTCGCCGGTGACCCGGGGGATCGGCCGCGCGTCGTAAGGGGGGAACGGGTGCGAGCGCCGCGCGTCGACGTCGAGGCCGCTCGCGCGCGCCGCCGGCCCGACGAGGCCGAGGGTGCGGGCGGTCTCCGGGCCCACGGTGCCGGTGCCATCGGTGCGGTCGCGGACCGACGGCGAGCGGAAGAAGAGCCCGGCGGCGGCGTCGACGCGGTCCCAGGCGTCCTGCACGCGCGCGGCGAGGCGCGCGGCCGCGTCGTCGGGCAGGTCGAACCGGACGCCACCCGGCACGACGAGGGCGCGCCCGAAGCGGTTCCCGCAGATCTCGGCGAGGGCGTTGAGGAACTCGGCGCGGAGCGCGCCGCAGTACGACGCGGTCGGCAGGAACGCCACGTCGCCCGCGAGGGCGCCGAGGTCGCCCACGTGGTTCGCGAGCCGCTCCAGCTCCAGCGCGACGGCGCGGAGGGCGGCGGCCCGCGCCGGCACGGTCGCGCCGGCGAGCGCCTCCTGCGCCCGCGCGGCCGCGAGGGCGTGTCCGACGACCGTGTCCCCCGCGATCGACTCGACGAGCGCGTCGGTGCGGCGCGTCGGTCCGCCCGCGAGCAGCGCCTGCACCCCGCGGTGCTGGTAGCCGAGCGAGATCTCGAGGTGGAAGACGTGCTCGCCGTGGCACAGGAAGCGGAAGTGGCCCGGCTCGATGATCCCCGCGTGGACGGGCCCCACGGCCACCTCGTGGATCGACTCGCCCTCCATCTCGAAGAAGGACGAGGGCGCGTCCATGCCGCGCTCGAAGCGGACCGGCTTGGGCCACGGATGGCCCTCCGGGACGACGCCGAACTGCTCGAGGAGCTGGCGCTCGAAGAGCTGGACCGCCGGGAACTCGTCGGCGAGCGACGGCAGCGAGTCGCCCGCCACCGTCGCGAGCAGGCCGAGCGTCCCCTCGCGATCGCTCGCGAGGACGGCCGTCAGGAGCGCCTTCCCCTCGCCGGCGGGGACCGGCCGGCCGAACCAGGCGACGAGCCGGGCCTTCGCCGTCAGGGCGTCCGCGACGGCCTGCTGGAAGTCCGCGGGGCGCAGGAGCGGCACGTCGGCAGCCTCCACCGCCTGCGCGCAGCGCGCGATCAGGATCCGCCGGTCCAGGTCGGCCATGTTCGCTCACCCTCCGATCGATGCGGCGGCGGCCTCGAAGGCGGCCTGCAGCGGCGCGGGCACCCAGAGGCCGAGGGCGAGGACGGCCGCCATGAGGAGCAGGGGCGGGCCGGCCGTGAGGAGCGAGTCGCCGAAGCGCGTCCCCTCGACCTCGTCGGGCGGCGCCCCCTGGACCACCCCCAGCACGGTCGCGCCCATGCCGACGAAGATGACCGACAGGCAGATCAGGAACGCCGCGGCCGGGAGGAACGCGCCGCCCCTCACGGCGCCCGCGAGGATCGCGAACTCGCTGAAGAACGGCGCGAAGGGGGGCGAGCCCGTGATGGCCAGGAAGGCGGTGAGGAAGACCGGCCCGGAGTACGGCAGGACCCGCGCGGCGCCGCTCACCACCTCCGTCCGCTTCGAGCCGAAGGCGCGGTGGATGTTGCCCGCGGCGAGGAACAGGACCCCCTTCGTGAGGCCATTGGTGACGAGGTGGAAGAAGGCGCCGGTCGCGGCGGCGCCCCCGACGCCGATCCCGAGCACCAGGATCCCCATGTGCTCCACGCTGGAGTAGGCGAGCATCCGCTTGAAGTCGCGCTGCCCCACCACGAAGACGGCGGCGAGCGTGAGCGAGAGGAGGCCGATCGCGACGAAGCCCTGCCGCGCGAAGGTGCCGGCCCCCCCCGCGTCGCAGACGCGCAGGACGCGGACCAGCGCGACGAAGGCCCCGGCGGTCACGCCGCCGGAGAGGAGCGCGCCCAGCAGCCCCGGGGCCTCGCCGTAGGCGTCCGGCTTCCAGGCGTGGAACGGCGCGAGCCCCATCTTCGTCCCGTACCCGGCCAGCAGGAAGACGAACGCCGCCTGCAGCCACGGGAGCGAGAGCGCCCCGCCCCCGGCCACGAGCGCCTCCACGAGCAGCGTGCGCGGACCCCCCGGCCCGGCCGACGCGAGCGCGAGCAGGAAGGTGCCGATGAGGGCCATCGCGATGCCGACCGAGCAGACGACCAGGTACTTCCAGGCGGCCTCGAGCGCGCCCTCGCTCCGGTTGAAGTAGATGAGCGGGGCCGTCGAGAGGGTGGTGATCTCGATCGCGACCCAGAGGAAGCCCAGGTGCTGCGCGAGCGCCACCGTGCTGACGGCGGCGAGGAGGATCAGCAGGCCGCCGACGAAGGCGCGGTCGTCCCGGTCGCTCCGGCGCGCCAGGTAGCCCTGCGCGTAGATCGCGCAGGTCAGGAAGAGGGCGCTCATGACCGTCAGCGCGAGGAGGCCGGGGGCGTCGAGGCCGAGCCACGCCCCGGGCCGGGGCGCGGGCGGCGCGATCCAGAGCCCCGCCACCCCTCCGGCGTGGAGCGCCGCGGCGGGGAGCAGCGTCGCCGGGCGCCAGCGCGAGCGCGGCATCGCGAAGGCGACGCCGGCGAGGACCTGGGGGGCGAGGATCACGAGGAGCACGGTCGGTCCTCAGTCCTTGAGCGTCGTGAGGCGGCTGGTGTCGAGGGACGAGAAGGCGCGCTGCAGGTCGAACATCACGAGCCCCATCACGAAGACCGCGGCCAGAAGGTCGAGGAGCACGCCCGCCTCCACCATCACCGGCATGAGGTCGGCGAGGAGCTGGCCGAAGACGAAGACGCCGTTCTCCAGGACGAGGAAGCCGAGGACCTGGGTCACCGCCTTCCGGCGCGTCATGAGGAGCAGCAGGCCGGTCCAGGCCGTGGTGATCGCCGTCGGGACCAGCATGGGGTGCCGCCCCGGGATGGGGAGCGGGAGGTCGGAGGTCCAGGTGAACGCGACCGCCGCGCCGACGGCGCCGAAGAAGAGGGTGGAGGCGTAGCCGACGATCGGGGCGAGTTCCCGGTGCGGCGCGGACTCGCGCGTCGCCCAGTTCATCAGGAGCGGGATCGCGATCGCCTTCACGACGAGGGCGCCGGCCGCGAGCGCCACCACGTGGACCGCGTGCAGGCCGTTCCCGGCGAGGAGCACGGGGAGGGCGGCGAGGAGCGCCCCCTGGACGGCGACCGCGCGGATCCCCGTCTTCGGCCTCGAGGACGCGAGCAGGAAGAAGTCGACGAGGACCACCAGGACGAGGACGAGGTCGAGGGGGGCTCGCACCGTTCACCTCAGGAGCAGGACCAGCGCGAAGGCCGACAGGGCCGACGCGCCGATCAGGAGCTGGGGGACCCGCAGCAGGCGCAGCCGGGCCATCGTCGACTCGACGACGCCGATCGCGATCGCGAAGAGCACCTGGCCGCCGAGGAAGGCCGCGAAGGCCAGCCACGGCTCCTGGGCCAGCGCCCCGAGGGAGAGCCGCACGACGAGGGCGCCGAAGAGGTAGAGCTTGAGCGCCGCGCCGTACTGGATCAGGGCGAGGTCCGGCCCCGAGTGATCGAGCACCATGACCTCGTGGATCATCGTCAGCTCGAGGTGCGTCGAGGGGTCGTCCACGGGGACGCGCGCGTTCTCGGCCAGCGCGACGACGAAGACGGAGACCGCCACGAGCAGCAGCGCCGGTCCGTCCGTCCACCAGACCGGCTGGAGCTGGAGCCCGAGCATGTGCGAGAGGTCCAGGGCGCGCGTGGAGCGCGCGAGCGAGACGAGGCCGAGGAAGAGCGCCGGCTCGGCGACCGCCGAGTAGGTCGCCTCGCGCGCCGCCCCCATCCCCTCGAAGGAGGAGCCGGTGTCGAGGGCAGCGAGGACGGTGGCGAAGCGCCCGAGCCCCAGCAGGTAGGCGAAGAGGACGAAGTCGCCGCCGAAGCGGACCAGCGCCGCGGGCGCCCCCAGCGGGACGAGGAGGCCGGCGGCGAGCGTCGCGGCGAGCGCGACCGCCGGCCCCGCCCGGAAGATCCAGGTGGTCGTCCGGCTGAAGACCGCCCCCTTTCCCGCGAGCCGGAGCAGGTCGCGCCAGGGCTGGAGCAGGGGCGGCCCCGTGCGCCCCGCGAAGACCGCCTTGACGCGCCCGATCACCCCGGGCAGGAGCGGCGCGCCGAGCAGGAAGGCGACGATCTGGAGGAGGGCGAGCGTCATCGTCTCACCAGACCGCGTACCAGCCGAGGAGGGTGAGGAGGCCGAGGACGACCAGGAGCGCCTGGAACTGGACCCGCCCGATGAAGTGGGCCCGGACCCGCTCGGCGAAGCGGGCGCCGCGGCCGGCGGCCGGGACGATCACGACGTCGAGGACCGTGTCGGGGACGCTCGAGTCGAAGGAGGCGTGGCGCGGGAAGGGACCCGCCGGGATCACGACGCGCGTCTTGGGGAAGAAGACCCAGCCGAAGCGCAGGACGAGGGAGTCCGCGAAGGAGGAGCCGGTGTACTGCATCCGCGCCGTCGGCCTCGCGAAGCCGCAGCCCCACGTCGGCGCGGCCGGCTGGGGCCCGCGGAGCCGCGCGCGGCGCCAGAGCAGGACGGCGCCGACCGCGAGGAGCAGCGTCGCGGCGACTCCGCTGATGCGGGCGGCGCTCCGGACGCCGCCCGCGGCGAGGTCCGTCACCACGTCCGGCGGCAGGCGCGCCCACTCCGCGGCGGCGGCGGAGAGCGCGGGGAGGACCGCCACGGGCAGCAGCCCGATGAGCACGCAGACGGCCGCGAGCACCCCCATCGGCGCGATCATCGCAGGCGGCGGCTCGTGCGCGTGGGCCACGTGGCCGGAGCGGGCGTGTCCCAGGAAGACCGCGCCGAAGACCTTGGCGAAGCAGGCGGCGGCGAGGCCGCCCACCAGCGCGAGGGCGGGGACGGCGATCAGCGCGAGCTGGAGCGGCGAGGCCGCGGGCGCCAGCGTCGCCTGCATCGCGCCCAGGTAGACGAGCCACTCGGACGCGAAGCCGTTCAGCGGGGGCAGGCCGCTGATGGCCGTGGCCCCGACGAGGAAGAGGGCGGCGGTGACCGGCATGGCGCGGGAGAGGCCGCCCAGGTGGTCGATCTCGCGGGTGCCGGTGGCGTGGTGCACGGCCCCGGCGCCGAGGAAGAGGAGCCCCTTGAACGTGGCGTGGTTCACCACGTGGAGCACGGCGCCGGAGAAGCCGAGGACGACGAGCGCCGGCTGCGCGTAGGTCCGCCCGAGGAGCGCGAGCCCCGCCCCCATGGCGATGATCCCGATGTTCTCCACCGAGTGGTACGCGAGCAGCCGCTTCAGGTCGTGCTGGGCGAGGGCGAACCCGACGCCGAGGACGGCCGAGGCGGCGCCGGCCGCGAGGAGGGTGGCGCCCCACGCCGGCGGCGGCGCGTCGAAGAAGCCAGTGACGCGGAGGATGCCGTAGATCCCGGTCTTGAGCAGCACGCCGGACATCAGCGCGGAGACGTGGCTCGGGGCGGCGGCGTGGGCGCCCGGGAGCCAGAAGTGGAGCGGGACGAGCCCCGCCTTCAGGCCGAAGCCGCAGAGCGCGAGGGCGAAGATCCAGCCGGAGGCCGCGGCCCCGGCGGGAAGGCCCGCCATCGCGGCGAACTCGAACGAGCCGGCGAGCCGCCCGAGCAGGGCGAAGAGGGCGAAGAGCGCCAGGTTCCCGACGTGCGCCGCGGCCAGGTAGACGAAGGCGGCGCGCTGGACGTCGGGCCGCTCGTGCTCCGTGAGGACGAGCAGGAAGCCGGCGAGCGCCATGACCTCCCACGCCGCGAGGAAGAGGATGGCGTTGGCGCTGACGCAGACGAGGGCCATCGCGCCGGTCACGAGGCCGAAGTAGATCTGGAGGCGGATCGAGGACGCGCCGCGGGTGGCCTGCGGCCAGTAGCCGAGGCCGTAGACGGAGCCGAGCGCGGGGACGCCGAGGATCGGCAGGAGGAAGAGGGCCGAGAGGGCGTCCACCCGGATCGACAGCGCGCCGCCCGGCGTCGACCATCGGAAGGCGAGCGAAGGGGTGGGGCCGCCGAGGGCGATCAGGGCGCCCGCGATCCCGAGGAGGGCGCCGGTCACGAGGAGCGCCGTCGCGAACCGTTGACCCACCTCCGGTCTGCGGCGGAGGGCGAGCGCCGCGCCACCGCTCAGGGAGGTGAGGAGGACCGACGCGAGGATGAGGGGCGCACTCATCGCGTGACTCGCAGGAAACAAAAGCACGAAGCAGGCCATCCGTCCAACGGGGGAGAATGGGGCGTTCACTGCCTGATCGCGCGGAGGTCCGGCCCCGGGAGCCTTGCCCGGTGTGCCGAATCGGCACTAACCTCTCCGGCTCGCCGACGGAGGCGTCATGCCGAAGAGCCGCAGCCTGGGGATGGACCGGAGGTGCCTCGTCGTGAAGCCCGCGGGGGGGGGCGGCCCCGCCGTCTCTCGCGCGCTCGCCGCGGCCGGCTTCCAGGTCCTCGGCTGCCACGCCGAGGGGGAGGCGCTGGCGGCGCTCGATCGGGAGCCGCTCGCCCTCGTCCTCGTGGCGCAGGCGATGGGGCCGGTGGCCATCTCCTCCGTGGTGGCGCGGGCGGGCCACCAGCACCCGGAGGTCCCCGTCGTCGTGCTCGGGGCGGCCGGGAGCGTGCAGGAGGCCGTGGACGCGATGCAGCAGGGGGCGGCCGACTACCTCGCCCCGCCGTTCGACGCGGAGTCGCTCCTCGCGCGGGTCCGGCGCGTCCTCGAGCGGGGGAGCACGGCGTCGGCGGCCGCCGTGCCCGCGCCCCCGGCGGCCGCGTCGCCCTTCGCCGGGCTGGTCGGCTCCTCGCCCGTGATCCGGCGGGTCCTCGCGACGATCGAGAAGATCTCGCGCTACAAGACGAGCGTCCTCGTGCTGGGTGAGAGCGGGAGCGGGAAGGAGCTGATCGCGCGGGCCCTGCACGCGCGCGGCCCGCGCCGCGGCCAGCTCTTCGTCCCCATCAACTGCGCGACGCTGGGCCGGGAGCTGCTCGAGAACGAGCTCTTCGGGCACGAGAAGGGGGCCTTCACCGGCGCCGACGAGCGGAAGAAGGGGCTCTTCGAGCTGGCGGACGGCGGCACGCTCTTCCTCGACGAGATCGGCGAGATGGACCCGTCGACCCAGGCGAAGCTGCTGCGCGTCCTGGAGCGCAACGAGTTCCGGCGCGTGGGCGGGACCGGCAAGGTCCAGGTCGATCTCTCGGTGATCGCCGCGACGAACCGGGACATCGAGGAGGCGATCCGCCAGGGGAAGTTCCGCGAGGACCTCTACTACCGGCTCAAGGTGGTGACGCTCACCATCCCCCCGCTGCGTGAGCGCAAGGAGGACATCCCGGCGCTCATCGAGACCTTCATCGCCGACTTCAACCGGCGTCACGACGGGAAGATCCGGGGGCTCTCCCCCCAGGCGCTCGCGCTCCTGATGGCGCACGCCTGGCCGGGGAACGTCCGCGAGCTGAAGAACGCCGTGGAGAGCGCCGCCATCCTCGCCGCCGGCGAGACGATCGGCGCCGACGGCTTCGCGGACCTCGCGCGGCGTCAGGTGCAGGGCACGGGAGAGGGGGCCCGGACCGCCGAGGGGGCCGTGGTCACGATCCCCGTCGGCGCGTCGCTGGCGCAGGCCGAGCGCCAGCTGATCGCCGCCACGCTCCGGCGCCACCGGAACAAGCGCGAGGCGGCGCGCGTGCTCGGCATCGGGCTGCGGACCCTCTACACCAAGCTGAAGCAGCACCCGGTCCCGGCCCTCCCTGGAGCTCGTGCCGAATCGGCACAGAAGTGATGGCGGTGCCGAAACGGCACGCCTCCCTCGGCACCCACCGTCCGCGCGGCGACCGGAAGTCGGCCGCTTCTGCGCCCGCGGGGCGCTGGCCCGCTTCCTGCTAAGCGGCGAGCCCAGCTGCCGTGCCGACCCGCTCACAGCCTCCTCGCGCCCGCCCCCTCCTCGTCGTCGCCCCTTCGCCGACGGAAAGGGGAGAGCTCTTCGCCGGGCTCGAGGCGCGGGACGGCTTCGAGATCGTCTACGCCGGCACCGTCGGTGAGGCGGTCCAGGCGCTCCGCGACCGGCCGGTCGCGCTGCTCATCGCCGCGCCCGAGCTGCCCGCGGCGGAGGTGACCGCGCTGCTGGCGTCGAAGGAGAAGGTCCGCCCGGCGCTCCCGGTGCTGGTCATCCGCAACCGCCAGTCCGAGGAGCCCGCGGGGTGGGAGCGGCCCGGCGTCGGCGTGCTCCGGCGTCCGCTGCTGCCCGAGGCGCTCGGCCGGTCGGTTGAAGTGGTCCTCGGCTTGAAGACGACGTGATGGAGCTGGCACCGATGCAGAGTGCAGGTGGATGGGCGTTCGCGCCGCGGCGCGACGGGAGGCGGGCGTGCCGCTGCTGATGGCGAGCGTGATCGCGCTCATGGTGGGCGCCGGCCTGGCGCTCACGCTCCGTGACAACGTGCTGCGCGGCTGGGCGAGCATCGCGTCGCAGGCGGTGGCGACCGCCCTCGTCCTCGCCGCGGTGGTGCCCTACCTCGTCCACGGCGGCGAGCTGCGCCTCGCCGTCCGCTGGTCCTACCCGGTGCAGGGCATCGCGCTCCACCTCGACGCGCTCGGCGCCTTCTTCCTCGCCTGGTCGCTCCCGATGACGCTCCTCGGGACGATCTACGCCTTCGGCTACCTGCGGCCGCAGTTCGGCACGCGCCACGCCGGCGTCCAGTTCGCGCTCCTCGACGTCATCTCCCTCTCCTTCGTGATGGTCTACACGGTGGAGAGCGCCTTCGCGTTCCTGCTGGGGTGGGAGATCGCGGCGGTCGCCGCCTGGCTGCTCGTGGTCTGGGAGTACCGGAACCAGAAGATCCGGTTCGCCGGCTTCAACTACCTGGTCTCCACGCACGCCGGCCTCTTCTTCCTCCTCGCGGCGTTCATGGTGATCCACAGCCAGGTGGGCTCCATGGACTTCCAGTCCTTCGAGCGCTTCCTGCGCCAGCCGAGCCCGCTGCGGAACGTGACCTACGTGCTGCTCGTCACCTCCTTCGGCCTCAAGTCGGCCTTCTTCCCGTTCCACACCTGGCTCCCGCGCGCACACGCCGCGGCCCCCGCGCACGTCTCGGCGCTGATGTCCGGCGTGATCCACAAGGCGGGGCTCTTCGGCCTGCTCCGGGTCACGCTCCTCATCGGCACCCCGGAGCCGTGGATGGGCTGGTACCTCATCGCGTTCTCGTCGCTCTCGGCCTTCATCGGCGTCCTCTACACGAGCGCGCAGCGCGACCTGAAGCGGCTGCTCGGCTACTCGTCCACCGAGAACGTCGGGATCGCGGGGATCGGCTTCGGCGTCGGGTACCTCGGCCTCGCGTGGAACCAGCCCGTGCTCGTCGCCCTCGGCTTCACCGGCGGGATCCTGCACGTCCTCAACCACGCGCTCTTCAAGTGCCTCCTCTTCTACGCGGCGGGCGCGGTCTACCGGGCGACCCACGTCGTCGACCTCGAGCGGCTGGGCGGGCTCCTGCGCCGGATGCCGTGGTCCGGCGGCTTCTTCCTGCTCGGCGGGCTCGCGATCTCGGCGCTCCCCCCCTTCAACGGCTTCGTCAGCGAGTTCCTCGTCTACGCCGGGCTCCTCTCCTCCGCCGTGCCCGGCGGGATCGAGCGCGCGCTCCTCGTCGCCGTCGCCGCCCTGCTCGCCTTCGTCGGCGGCGTCTCCGCCCTGTCGATGACCCGCGCCTTCGGCCTCGCGTTCCTCGGCGCGCCGCGCGACCCGAAGGTCCACTGCGACGGGGAGGTCGGGCCGTCGATGTGGGCCCCGATGGCGCTGCACGCCGCCGGCGTGGCGCTCATCGGCGTCGCGCCCGCGGTGGGGCTCGCCGTCGTGGCGCAGCCGGCGGCGCTCTTCCTCGCGCGGGCAGGGGCCACCCCGGCCGACGTCGGGAGCGCGGCGCGGCTGCTCTCGCCGATCGCCTGGACCAGCCTCGGGATCCTGGCGGTCTTCGCCGTCCTGTGGCTCGTCCGGCGCGCGCTGGCTCTCGGCACGACGCCGGAGGTCCACGTGACCTGGGGGTGCGGTTACGGGGCGCCCACGCCGCGGATGCAGTACACCGGCGCGTCCTTCTCCGCGCAGCTCGCCGACATCGCCTTCGCCGTCGTCCCGCACCTGCGCCGTGAGCGGCTGCCGGAGGGGCCCTTCCCGGAGGGGAGGGGGCGGATCGAGACGGCCTGCGTGGACGCCGTCGAGCGCCGCATGTTCGAGGTCCTGAACGAGGGCGACGACACCATCGCCGACGCCTCCCGGCGGATCCCCGTCGAGCCGCGCTTCTCGCTCGGGGCCGGGCTCGTCGTGCTCATCGGCATGATCGGGCTGCTGCTCGCGAGCGCGGGGGCGCTGCGATGAGCGCGCTCCTCGTCGCCCACCTCGCGGCCCTGCTGCTCCTCCCGATCCCGCTCGTCGGGGTCGTCAACCGGACCAAGGCGCGCTGGGCCGGGCGCAAGGGTCCCCGGCTGCTGCAGTCCGGCTCGGACCTCGTCCGGCTGCTCCGCAAGGTGCCGGTCTACTCCCGCGTCACGACCCAGGTCTTCCGGCTCGGGCCGCTCGTGCTCCTCGCCACCACGCTGGTGTCGGGCATGCTCGCGCCGCTCCTCGGCGGCTTCGTGCCGTTCTCCTTCCCCTACGACTTCGTCCTCTTCGCGTACGCCTGGGGGCTGGGGCGGATGGCGATGACCCTCTCGGCCCTCGACACCGGCAGCTCCTTCGAGGGGATGGGGGCGAGCCGCGAGGCGACCTTCGGGGCGCTCGGGGAGCCTGCGCTCTTCCTCGCGCTCGGGACCCTCGCGGGGGCGACGGGGCGGACCTCCTTCGCGGAGCTGCTCGCCCTCGGTCCCCATGGCCCGACCCGCGCCCTGATCGTGGCGGGGTGCGTGGTGACGCTCTTCATCGTCCTGCAGCTGGAGTCGGCGCGCGTGCCGGTGGACGATCCCACGACCCACCTCGAGCTGACGATGGTCCACGAGGTCATGATCCTCGACCACGCCGGCCCGGAGCTCGCCGCGCTCCAGTACGCGGCCGCCATCAAGCTCACGATCGGCGCGGCGCTCGTCGCCACGCTGGTCAACCCGCTCCACGCGGCGGGCCCCTGGATCTTCGGGGCCGCGAACGTCGCCCTGACGCTGGCGGTGGCGGTCGCCGTCGGGACCGTCGAGTCGCTGATGGCGCGCTTCAAGCTGAAGGCGGTCCCGCAGTACGTCTTCGTCGCCGGCGCGTCGGCCTTCGTCGCGCTCATGCTCACGGCCTGGTGGCAGGGAGGCGGCCGGTGACCTTCCTCCTCATCGCCTTCCTGATCGTCCTGGTCGGGCCGCTCTTCATCGCCACCTGGCGCACCAGCCTCATGGGGCTCGCCCTCCAGGGCGTGCTCCTGACGGCCATCTACCTGCAACGCGGCTGGCCCGTGACCGCCTCCGGCGCCGTCCTCCTGCTCGACCTGCTGCTGCTCCGCACGTGGTTCGTGCCGCGCTACCTCCAGCGGATCCTGTCGCGGCAGAGCGCGCCGCGGCGCAACGACGTCATCCCGGCCAACATGCTCTCGTGGACGCTCGCGGGCGCCCTCGTGTTCGCGTCGTTCCACTTCGCGGGGCTCATCTTCCCCGAGGGGGGCGTCGAGACGACCCACCTCGCCGCCGCGACGGCCGCCCTGCTCCTCGGCTTCCTCATCCTCGGCACGGAGAACACGCCGTTCAGCCAGATGACGGGCGCCCTCCGGATCGAGAACGCGATCGCGCTCTTCGAGCTCGGGTCGGCCCACCTGCTGCCGCTCCCCATCCAGCTCGGGGTGACGGCGATCCTCCTGCTCACCGTCCTCGCCTTCGGCGGCTTCCTCCGCGCGGGGCCCGCGGGCGTCCCGGGGGAGCCCGAGCCATGATGAACCTCCTCGCCGCCTTCTTCCCCGCCGCGGGGGCGACCGTCGCGGGCGTGAAGCGCGTGCGCCCCCGGATCGTCTCGATGCTCCTCGCGATCGCCGCCGTCGACGCGGCGCTCGCGGCCTGGTTCGCCCTCGGGACGCCGGCGTCCGCGGTGGTCGTGTTCGGGGGCGGCTACTTCGTGGCCGACGCCACCTCGCGCCTCTTCCTGCTCGTCGCGAGCCTCGTCTTCCTCGGGATCGCGACCTACCTCTGGACCCGCGTGAAGGACACGCCGGCGCTGCGGGAGGGGCTCGAGCGGATGGTCGGGTTCTCGCTGGCCTTCGTCTCCGCCGCGAACCTGGCGATCCTGTCGCACCACGCCATCGCCGGCTGGATCTTCCTGGAGCTGACGACCCTCGCGGCGGTGCAGCTCATCCAGTACCACCCCAGCCCGGCCCGCGTCGGCGCGGCCTGGCGCTACCTCCTCTTCTCGTCGGTCGGCCTCGGGCTCGTGCTGCTCGGCTTCGCCTGCCTGGCGCGCGGGATGGAGGCGTCCGGCCAGGCCCACGTCGGGTTCTTCCTGGACGAGCTGGCCGAGGCCGCGCGCCAGCCGCCCGAGCTCTGGCGCCGGATCGGTCTCGTCCTGATCCTCCTCGGCTACGGCACCAAGCTCGGCCTCGCGCCGATGTACACGTGGCTCCCCGAGACCTACCACGCCGCCCCGCCCGCGGTGACGGCGCTGCTCGGCGCGGTCCAGTTCAACGTCGCGCTCGTCGGGGTCTTCCGGATCGTCCAGATCTACCGGCCGACGGACCAGGCGGTGATCGGCCCCGAGCTGGTCGCCCTCGGGCTCGCGACGATGGCGGTCTCGGTCCTGGGCGTCATCGCGACCCGCAACTACGTGAAGCTGATCGCGTACGCCTCCCTGAACCACGGCGGCGTCATCGCGATCGGGCTCGGGATCGGCGGGATCGCCGCGTACGGCGTCGTGCTCTACGCGGTGGCCAACGCCTTCATCAAGGCGATCCTCTTCCTCACCGCGGGGAAGATCGAGGCCCACTACCGGACCGAGGACGCGCGGCAGGTCACGGCCCTGCTGAAGGACATGCCGTACAGCGGCCTCTTCTTCATGGTGGGCATCTTCGCCCTCCTCGGCTTCCCGCCGTTCGGGAGCTTCCTCGGGGAGCTGATCATCCTCTCGGGGCTCATCGGCGCCGGGCGCTTCGTGGTCTTCGCCGCCTTCTGCTCGATCCTGACCGTGACCTTCATCGCCACCGGCCGCACCGTCTTCCCGATGATCTGGGGCGCCCCGGGCGACCGGGCGCACCGCGCGGGCCAGACGCTCACCAGCGTCCTGCCGAAGCTGGTGCTCCTCCTCGCGCTCCTCGCGATGGGGCTCTACCTCCCGGCGCCCGTCAACGCGCTCTTCCGGCAGGTCGCCGCCGGGCTGGGGGGCCTGTGACCGGGCCGCTCCTCGTCGTCCCCGCGCGGGACCTCGCCACGGCGCCGGAGCCGTTCTTCGAGGCGCTGCGCGCGCGGCTCTCCGCGGGCGAGCGCGCCGTCGCCCTCTACGGGCAGCCGGCCAGGGACCCCGGCGACGCGACGCTCACCGCCGTCCTCCAGGGCGCCGCCGGCCTCTCGGTGCTCCGGACCACGCTCACCCGGGAGCCGGGCTTCCGCTCGCTCACCCCCGACTTCCCCGCGCTCCACGTCTTCGAGCGCGAGCTCTTCGAGCAGCTCGGCGTGCGGCCGCTCGGCCACCCCTGGCTCAAGCCGGTCCGCTTCCCGGCGGCGAAGCCGGGGGACGTCGCGAGCTACCCGTTCTACCCGATCGACGGGAAGGTCGTTCACGAGGTGGCGGTCGGTCCGATCCACGCCGGCGTCATCGAGCCGGGACACTTCCGGTTCATGTGCCTCGGCGAGGTGGTGCACCACCTCGAGATCCAGCTCGGCTACCAGCACCGCGGCGCGGAGCCGCTCCTCCTCGGCCGGGATCCGCGCCGCCTCGCGCCGCTCGTGGAGACGATCGCCGGCGACTCCAGCGTCGCCCACGCCTGGGCCTGGGCGTCGGCCGTCGAGGCGCTCGCCGGGCTGGAGGCGGACCCGGCGCGCGAGGCGTCCCGGGCGCTGGGGCTGGAGCTTGAGCGGATCGGGATGCACCTCGCGGGGCTCTCCGGGCTCGCGAACGACGTGGCCTTCCTCCAGGGCTCGGCCACGTACGGCCGGCTCCGCACGACCGCCATCAACACCTCGATGCGGCTCTGCGGGAGCCGCTTCGGCCGGGGCTGGGTCCGCGCGGGGGGCGCGCCGGCGGGCTGGGACGCCGAGCGGGCGGGGATCGTCCGGGCGGCCCTCGACCTCGTCGCGCGCGACGTCGCGATCATGAACGAGCGGTTCCTCCGCTCGCTGAGCGTGCAGCACCGGCTCCAGGGGGTGGGGGTGCTCTCGCGCGAGCAGGCGGCCGGGATCGGTCTCGTCGGGCAGGCCGCGCGCGCGTCGGGGCTCGCCATCGACGGCCGGGTGGACCTCCCCGACGGCCCCTACCGCGCGACCCCCGTGGAGCGCGTGACGGAGGAGGCGGGCGACTGCTGGGCCCGCGGCGTGGTCCGCATCCGCGAGATCGACGAGTCCATCCGCTGGCTGCGCGCCCTGCTCGACGCGTGGCCCGTCGCCGCGCCGGCGCCGACCCCGGTCGGGGCGCTGCGCCCCGAGGCGCTCGCCGTCTCCGTCCGCGAGGGCTGGCGCGGCGAGGTGGTCCACTGCATCGAGACCGACGCGGCGGGGCGGCCGTGCGCCTACAAGGTGCAGGATCCCTCGCTCCGCAACTGGATGGGGCTCGCGCTCGCGGTCCGCGGCAACGAGATCTCGGACTTCCCCATCTGCAACAAGAGCTTCGATCTCTCCTATTGCGGGAACGATCTGTGAGGCCAGGGAGCAGGCGATGCTGAACGCGATCAAGGTCCGGATCTCCCAGGGACGGCAGTACATCCCCGACCTGCGCGCGGCGCGGCCGGCCGGCTTCCGCGGCCTGCCCGTCCTGTCGGCGGGGGAGTGCCCGCCGTCGTGCGCCGCCTGCGCCGAGGCCTGCGCGACGCAGGCCATCTCCCTCGCGCCGCTCCGGCTGGACCTCGGGCGCTGCGTCTTCTGCAGCGACTGCGTCGCCGCCTGCGGCCCCGGCCGGATCGCCTTCTCCGAGGACCCCCGCATGGCCGCGGCCGATCGCGCGGCGCTCGTGCTGCGCGAGGGTCCGGCGGCGCCGCCCGCGGTCGCGGTCTCCGCGGAGCTGAAGCGGCTGTTCGGGCGCTCCCTCAAGCTCCGCTCGGTCTCCGCCGGCGGCTGCAACGGCTGCGAGCTCGAGCTGAACGCCCTGGGGAACGTCAACTTCGACCTGGGGCGCTACGGGATCGAGTTCGTCGCCTCGCCGCGCCACGCGGACGGGCTCGTGATCAGCGGCCCCGTCACGGTGAACATGGCGGAGGCGCTCCAGCTCGCCTGGGACGGGATGCCGGCGCCGAAGTTCGTGATCGCGGCCGGCGCCTGCGCCATCTCCGGCGAGCCCTTCGGCGCGTCGGACCGGCTCGATCGCTCCTTCCTCGAGCGCTTCGCGCCGAGCCTGTACGTCCCGGGGTGCCCCCCGCACCCGTTGACGTTCGTCAACGGCATCCTCGATCTCCTCGGGATCGCGCTGCCCCGCGCCCGCTGACCGGGATCCCCGCTCCCTCGTCGGGGAGGGGCGAGGTGGCCACGCCCCCGCCCCGCGCTCTCGCATATCATCAGCGGCGTGAACGCCGAGCCCCGCCTGGAGCTGGAGACGCCCGAGCGCGTCGCCGTCTCGCTCGAGCTCGCCGGCCTCGGCGCGCGCGCCTTCGCGTGGCTCCTCGACGCGCTGCTCGTCTTCCTCTGCTGGATGATGGCCTTCTTCGTCTACTCGTTCTGGGGCGACCTGCTCAGGCGCTGGCAGGCGCTCTCCGTCGCCGGCCAGTTCCTCGGGGTCGGCGCGGTCGTGATGACGGGGTGGGGGTGGGACGTCGCGTGGGAGCTGCTCGCCGGGGGGAGGACGCCGGGGAAGCGCGCGATGGGGCTCCGCGTCGTCCGGATCGACGGGGGACCGGTCGGGCTGGCCGAGTCGCTCGGCCGGAACCTGCTGCGCGCCGTGGAGCTGCCGCTCGGGTACGCGCCGGGCATCCTGATGGTGGCGCTCGGCCCGCGGCGGCAGCGCGCGGGGGACCTCGTCGCGGGGACGCTCGTGGTGCGCGAGCGCCGGTTCGATCTCTCGCGGTACGGCGCCGTGCCCGCCGACCGTGAGCGGTTCGCGCCCCTGCGCGGCCGCGCGCCGGCCCTCCTCTCGGCCGCCGAGTACGACCGGCTGGTCGACTTCCTCCGGCGGCGACCCGAGCTGGAGGGGGAGGCGCGGGGGCGGCTCGCAGCGCGGCTGGCGGCGGCGTTCGCGCGTCGCGCGGCGCTCGCCCCGCCCTCTGGCGCGGACGCGGAGCCCTTCCTGGAGGCGCTCGTCGCCTTCTACGCGGAGGGGGCGTGAGCCGGGAGCGCAACGTCGCGGCCTTCGTCCGCGCGCGGCGCGCCGCGTGGGAGCGGCTGGACGCCCTGGTCGCGCGGGTGGGGCTGGAGCCGCTGTCCCTCGCGGAGGTCGAGGAGCTGGACCGGCTCTACCGCCGGACGGCCGGCGACCTGGCGTGGGCGCGGTCCGCCTTCCCGGGCTCCGACGCGGAGGGGTACCTGGCGCAGCTGACCGGCCGCGCCTTCGGCGTCCTGTACCGCCGGCGGCGTGGGCTCGCCGCCGCGGCGGCGCTCGTCCGTCACGAGATCCCGGCGGCCTTCGCCCGTTCACGCGGCGCCTTCCTGCTCGCGCTCGGGCTGCTCGTCGCCGGGATCGCCGGCGGCGCGCTGGCGGTCGCCTTCGAGCCGGAGGCGGCGACCCTGCTCGTCCCCGTGGGGATCCGCGACGCGGTCGCGGCGGGGCGCGTCTGGACCGACGACCTGCTCGCGGTCGCGCCGGGGGTAGGCGGCTCGATCATCGTCCGGAACAACGTCACGGTCGCCTCGCTCGCCTTCGCGGGCGGGCTCACCGGCGGGCTGCTCACGGCGGGCCTCCTGCTCGGCAACGGGCTGGTGCTCGGCGCGGTCGGGGCCTTCGCGTGGCAGGGAGGGCAGGGCCGCTCCTTCCTCGCCTTCGTGGCGGCGCACGGCCCCGCGGAGCTCCTCGCGCTCCTGCTCGCCGCGCAGGGCGGCCTCCACGTGGCCGGCGCCCTCGTGCGCCCCGGGGAGGCGCCGCGTGGGGCGCTGCTCGCCGCGCGCGGCCGGGAGGCGTCGCGGCTGCTCGTGGTGGTCGCGCCGCTGCTGGTCCTCCTGGGCGTGGTCGAGGCCTCGGTCTCCCCGGGGACCGGCTGGGCCCCGTGGGCCAAGGCGGCGCTCGGCGCCTCGCTCGCCGCGGGGACGCTGGCCTGGCTCTGGAGAGGACGGACGGACGCATGAACAACCTGGCGCTCCTCGCGGTCGCCTTCCTCGCCGGGATCCTCCTCCGGCGGACCGGCCGCTTCCCCGACAGCACCCCGATCGCGCTCAACGGCTTCGTGATCCACGTGTCGCTGCCCGCGGTCACGCTGCTGCACTTGCACCGGCTCCAGCTCGACCGCTCGCTCGTGCTCACGGCGCTCATGCCCTGGCTCTTCTTCGGGGCGGCCTGGGTGTTCTACAAGGCGATCGGTCGCGCGGCGGGGCTCAAGGAGCGGACGATCGGGGCGCTCATCCTCGTCACGGGGCTCGGCAACACCTCGTTCGTCGGCCTGCCGATGATCGAGGCCTGGTACGGCAAGGAGTGGATCGGCGTGGGCGTGGTCGCCGACCAGCTCGGCTCGTTCCTCGTCCTCTCGACGCTCGGCATCCTGACGGCCACCGCCTACTCCTCGGGCGCCACGTCGCCCCGGGAGCTGGCGCGCCGGGTCGTCCTCTTCCCCCCGTTCCAGGCGCTGGTGGTCGCGGTGCTCCTGCGGCCGTTCAGCTACCCGGACGTGATGGTCTCGGTCCTCCAGAAGCTGGCCGACACGCTCACGCCGCTCGCCCTCGCCTCGGTCGGCTTCCAGCTCCGCTTCCGGCTCGCCGAAGGCGTCGCCCGCCCGCTGGGGCTCGGGCTGCTCTACAAGCTCGTGCTGGGGCCGGCCCTCGTCGCGTTGCTCTACGTGGTGCTCCTGCGCGACGGCGGGCCGGTCATGCGCGTGACCATCTTCGAGGCCGCCATGGCCCCGATGATCACGGCGGGGATCATCGCCGCCGACCACGACCTCGACCCGCCGCTCGTCTCCCTCCTCGTCGGCGTCGGGATCCCGCTGTCCTTCCTGACGCTCGCGGGGTGGTGGTGGATCCTGAGGGCGGTCTGAGGCCTGTCTCCGTGGCGTGAGCTGAACGTCCCCTCGTCATCGAGCAAACGATCCCACACAAGTCGCGTCCCGGAGGTCGCGCCGCATGGCGCCTCTGATCCGCGGTGCGTCGCGGTGATGGCTCGCGACTCGGGGCTGATGGCCTAGCAGGCTGTTGAAGAACGCGCGCCGCGAGCGGCCCCCACCATGGTGTTCATCCCCTCTCCCCCACCGGGGGAGAGGGTCAGGGTGAGGGGGCGACCACGGCTACGCAGGTATCAGCTTGGCGATCCGGAGCAGGTTGTAGGCGGCGGCGACGAGGTTTGCCGCGAGCTGCGTGCGCGGCCGCCCTCTGAATCGGGTCTTCGTGAAGCTTGCGACGGTCTTCGTCCAGCCGAAGATCTCCTCGACCCGCTTCCTGACGCGCTGGCTGATGGCGTAGCCGGCGTGCCGAACGGTTCGGCCGTCCACGGCCGAGCGCCGTCGCTTGTCACGGGGCTGCGCGACGTGCGGCGTGATCCCGCGCTCGCGGCAGGCTTGGACGAAGTCAGCCGTGTCGTAGCCGGCGTCGGCGCCGAGCGTTACGCCGTCGGCGTCGGGGACGTGCTCGTCGAGCATCGCCAGTGCGCCGACGCGCTCGCCGTAGCCCGTCGCCGGTTCGACGCGCAGCCTCGGCGCGATGTCCTGCTCCCTCACCCTAGCCCTCTCCCTCGATGAGGGAGAGGGGACGGTTCCAAGGGGGACGCCTCGTTTCTCAACAGCCTGCTAGACCCAATGCCGCTCACTTTGCGGCCCTCCGCTTGCGGGGGTAGTTGCTCATCTTGATCTTCAAGGCGCGGGGG
>DATIVK010000214.1:0-5685 GCA_035465955.1 Anaeromyxobacteraceae bacterium
AGGCGTCGCGACGGGCGCCGGCGCCGCGCCCTCCGCGCGAAGCTGCCCGATGGCGGCGCGCGCGCGCTCGCCGAGCGCCGGCTCGGCCTTCCGAGCGTCGGCGGCCTCCGCCACCGCCTGGTACTCCCGCAGCGCCGGCTCCCGCTCGCCCAGCGCCCGCAGCACGTCGGCGAGCCGGAGCCGCGCGTCGGCGTCGTCCGGCTTGAGCCCCAGGTACCGCCGGAAGGCGTCGCGGGCCCTGGCCAGCTCACCGGCGCGCCGCGAGGAGAGCGCGAGGTTGAACCAGTTGTTGGCGTAGGTGGCGTCGACGTCGACGGCGTGCTGGAACGCGTCGGCCGCCTCGCGGAAGCTCTTCGCGCCGAAGTAGAGCTTGCCGATCTCCTCCCACGCCTCGACGTAGTCCGGCGAGGCCTGGAGGGCCTCGCGGTAGGCCGCGAGCGCGCCGGTGTTGTCGCCGGCGTCCCGCCGGGCGTCGCCCTGCGCCTTCCGCGTCGAGGCTTCGGGCGAGGGGGCGGCGGCGAGGGCCGGCGTGGCCGCGACCAGGAGGGCGAGGGCGAGTGCGCGCATGGGGGGCATGATACGACAGCGCCGCGGTCGCACGCTCCCGTGAAAGCGGGACGCGGCGCCGCGGCGCGCAGGGCTCCAGGGGGAGGCGCTATCGCTTGAACGGGTTCTCGCGGAGGATCGTCTCGCCGCGATCGGCGCCGACCGAGACGCCCGTGACCGGGATGCCGACCAGCTCCTCGATCCGCTTGAGGAACGCGCGGGCGTTGGCCGGCAGGTCGTTCCAGGTCCGGAGGTGGCCGACCTTCTCGGTCCAGCCGGGCAGCTCCTCGTAGACCGCCTCGCAGCGCTCCAGCTGCTCGAGGTCGGTCGGCATCTCCGTGAGCGTCTTGCCGTCCATCTTGTAGGCGACGCCGATCTTCACCTGCTCGAGGCCGGTCAGCACGTCGAGCTTGGTGATGGCCAGCGAGTCGAGGCCGTTGACGCGCGCGGCGTACCGGAGCGCGAGGGCGTCGATCCAGCCGGTGCGCCGCGGGCGCCCGGTGGTGGCGCCGAACTCGCCGCCGATCTGCCGGATCTTGTCGCCGAGGGCGTCCTTCAGCTCCGTCGGGTAGGGGCCGCCGCCGACGCGGGTCGAGTAGGCCTTGGAGATCCCGAGGACGTAGTCGACGGCCTTCGGCCCGAGCCCGCAGCCGATGACGGCGTTGCCGGCCACCGTGTTGGAGCTGGTGACGAACGGGTAGGTCCCGTGGTCGACGTCCAGCATCGTGCCCTGGGCGCCCTCGAAGAGCAGCTGCTTGCCCGCCTTGAGCGCCGCGTGGAGCCAGAGCGAGACGTCCTTCGCGTAGACCGCGATCCGCTGCCCCAGCTCGGTGTACCGCTTCACGATGGCGGCCTCGTCGAGATCGCAGGCGGCGCCGAGCCGCTTCAGCTCGTCGCAGGCCGCCGGGAGCCGGTCCTTCACCTTGCGGGCGAGGCGGGCCGGGTCGAGGAGGTCGCGGATGCGGAGGCCACGGCGGGCGACCTTGTCCTCGTAGGTCGGGCCGATGCCCCGGCCGGTCGTGCCGATCTTGCCGGCGCCGGCGGCCGCCTCGCGCGCGATGTCGATGGCCTTGTGCCACGGCATGATCACGTGCGCGTCGAGGGAGACGGCGAGCTGGGAGTCGTCCTTCATCCCGCCCTTCCCCTTGAGCCGGTCGATCTCCATGACCAGCACCTCGGGATCGATGACGACGCCGTTCCCGACGACGCAGGACTTGCCCGGGTGGAGGATACCGGCGGGGATCAGGTGCAGCACCGTCTTCTCGCCGCCCACGACCAGCGTGTGGCCCGCGTTGTTGCCCCCCTGGAACCGGACGACCACGTCCGCGTCCTGGGTCAGCAGATCGACGATCTTGCCCTTGCCCTCGTCGCCCCACTGGGCGCCGACCACCACCACGTTCGCCATTCGTCTCTCCCGAAAACAGGCCCTGCCAACGGCCGACGGAATCGTCGGCTGGCAGGGCGAAGGGCCGACGATAGCAATGCGGGGAAGGTTTCGCTAGCGGCGTCGCGGGCGCGCGGCCGGCCGCTGCGGCGCGCGGCCGCGGCCGGCCTTCCCGGCCTTCTCCAGCGCCTGCGTGGCGAACTCGAGGTCCACCGCGAAGCCGATGGCCGGTCCCGGCCGCCCGAAGCGGGCGAGCAGCGCGTCGTAGCGCCCACCGGCCGCGACGGCGCTCCCCGCCCCTGCCGCGTGCCCGACGAAGGTGACGCCGGTGTAGTAGCCGAGGCCGCGGACCTCACCGAGATCCACCGCGACCTCCTCGACCCCCTTCCGGCGGGCCCGCTTCATCGCGGCCTCGACCTCGCCGAGCGCGGCAGCGGCCGCGGGGATCCCCTTCGCGAGCCCACGGGCCCGGGCGAGCGCGCCGTCCCCGTAGAGGGTCGCGAGCGCCGGCAGGGCCTTGCGGGCCGCGCCGTCCCCCTTCCCCCTCGCCGCCAGCCGCGCGAGCGTCCCCTCGTCCTTCCGGTCGAGCGCGTCGAGCGCCTCGTCCCGATCGGCCGGGCGCACCTTCGCGGCGTCGAGCACCGCGGGGGCGAAGCCGGCGTGACCGATCTCCACGACCGCGTCCTGCAGCCCGACCTTCTCGAGCGCGCGGGCGAAGAGGACGAGGATCTCCGCGTCGGCGGCGGCACCCCCGGCCCCGAGCAGCTCGACGCCGGCCTGGTAGACCTCGCGCGGCCGGCCCGCGCGCTCCTCGCGGGCCCGCAACACCGGCCCGTCGTAGCAGAGCCGGGCCGGCGACGGCAGCGCGTCCGGCCGGGCCGCGTAGAGCCGCGCGATCTGCGGCGTGATGTCGGGGCGGATGGCGACCGCCTCGCCCGAGCCCGGCTCGACGAACTTCATCACGTCCGCCATGGCGGCGTGCGAGAGGCCGCGCTCGACCACGTCGAGCCGCTCGAGGGTCGGCAGGAAGACGCGCCGGTAGCCGAGCGCGGAGAAGACCTGCTGGAGCCGCGCCGAGAGATCGGCGAGGTGCGCCGAGTGATCGGGCGTCAGGTCGCGGAGGCCGGAGGGGAGCGAGAGATCGAGCATGACGAAGCGCGCACTCTATACGGAAGCGCGCCGGTCCGGAACAGCCGCCGCGAGGTGCCGCCAAGGCGTTGCCGCGCCCGGCGGACGGGGCCCCCGCCGACGCCCTTCGTCCGCCCCCGTCCCTCGCCGAAAGTCCTCCGCGGCCCCGTCACCCTCAGTTATAGTGTGCGACCTTTCTTCCGCGCCCTGGGGGGGGCAAATGCGCCTGAAGGTCCTCGCCGTCGTCACCGTCCTCGCCGCCGCCACCGCGGCGCGCGCGACCGTCCTGCCGTCCAGCATCTCGACCCACACCAGCTACGGCCCCGCCGGGAACCCGTACGTGGTGAGCGCCGACGTGACCGTCGCGCCGGGCGTGCTCCTCGCCTTCCAGGCGGGGTGCGTCGTCCGGTTCGACGCCGGGAAGAAGCTGATCGTCGCCGGCACCCTGTTCGCGTACGGCACCTCCACCTCCTCCACGAGCACCTCCGTCACCTTCCAGTCGAGCAGCGCCACGCCGGCGGCGGGCGCGTGGGGAGGCCTCCAGACCGTGGGCGCGGGCGGCGCGACCCTCACCGGGGCCGTGGTCGAGCACGCCGTCTTCGGCCTCGACGTGGCCGGCACGGGCGCGGTGGACGTCACCGACTCCACGTTCCGCACGAACGTCGACGGCATCATGATCCGGGCGGGCAGCCCCGTGATCACCCGCACCACCTTCGCCGGGAACGGCACGTACGGGCTCGAGGTCGCGCCGGCGTCGTCCGGGACGCTCTACGTGACGATCCAGGGCTCCGTCTTCGACGGCAACCCGGCGGGCCTGGTGGCCCACGCCCTCACCGGCGCGGTCAACGCGACGGTCACCGGGAGCACCTTCGTCCGCCAGGGCGGAGACGCGATCCTCGCCTACTCGGGGTCGACGGCGGAGGCGCGCGTCGCCCTCGTCGACTCGATCGTCGCGAACAACTACCAGGGGATCGAGACGGGCCAGGACCCCGCCGTGGTGACCGTCCAGTACTCCGACGTCTGGAACAGCACGGGCGGCTTCGACTACGTCGACGGCGGGACCCTCCCCTCCATCTTCAAGACCGCGACCCTCTCCGAGAACCCGCTCTTCGCGAGCGAGACCGACCTGCACCTCACCCACCGGTCGCCGTGCCGGTTCGCGGGGAAGACCGGCGGGTCTCTCGGCGCGCTGCCGTGGGCCGGAGCGACGACGCCGGGCCTGTACGGCACCTGGTGGGACCAGGACCTTGCGCTCGCGGCGGGCACTCACCCGATCGACGGCGACGTGACGATCCCGCCCGGCCGGACGATGACGATCGCGCCCGGCGCGACCCTCCTGATGGGCGGTTCCGGCGGCGTCTCCGACGTCATGCGCGGCGGCGCCGACCGCTACCGCGTCGAGCTGCGGATCGGCGGCACGCTCCGCGCGAACGGGAGCACGGCCAGCCCCGTCTCGATCCTTGGCACCGACAACGGCGGGATCACGTTCCTGCCGTCGTCGACGGGCATCCAGCTGACCCACTTCGCGGTGAGCTCCGCCTCGACGGCCATCGACTTCCGCTCCACCGCGACGAGCCCCCTGGCCGTCGTCCAGGACGGCCGCATCGAGTACGGGACCACCGGCGTCCGCGCGTCCGGCGGCGCGGTGCTCGCGCTCGACTCCGTCGAGATCCGCCACGCCAGCGGCGCCGCGGCGGTGGTCGACGACGCCTCCCTCAGCCTCGTGAACGGCGTCGTCGCCGAGAACGCCAATGGCCTCCTCGCGACCAACACCGACGGCAACACGCTGCTCCGCGCGTGGCACACCACGATCCACGGGAACGCGGGCACCGGGCTCGGCGCCACGCTGACGGCGGCCGGCTCGCTCAACCTGTCGGCCGAGCGCTGCATCATCACCGGCAACGGGACCGGCGTCAGCGCGACCCCCGGAGCCGTCGGCTCGATCACGGTGACCGACGTCTGGGGGAACGGGCGGGACTTCTCCGGCATCGCCGCCGCAGGCGCCGGCGTCATCTCCGCGGATCCGCTCTACGTCGCGGCGCCGGCCAACCTCAGGATCCGCGCGGCGAGCCCCTGCGTGGACTCCCCGGCCACCACCGTCAGGGCGACGAGGGACTTCGACGGGGTCGCGCGCCCCCAGGGGGCGGGCTACGAGCACGGCGCCTTCGAGGTGGTGCCCGTCTGCGGTGACGGCGTCGTGAACGTGACCGGGGAACAGTGCGACGACGGGAACGCCGTCGACACCGACGGCTGCCTCTCCACGTGTGTCCTCGCACGCTGCGGCGACGGCCTCGTCCAGGCCGGCGTCGAGGCCTGCGACGACGGCAACGCCGTCGACACCGACGGCTGCCTCTCCACCTGCGCCCTCGCCTCCTGCGGCGACGGCTTCGTCCGGGCCGGCGTCGAGGCCTGCGACGACGCCAACGCCGTCGGCGGGGATGGGTGCGACGCCTCCTGCCAGGTCGAGCGCGATCCGGCCGGCAGCACGGGTGGAGGCTGCGGCTGCGGCGCCGCCGGCGGTGCGGCGGCGCTCCCCTGGGTGATCGTGGCGCTCCTGGGGCTCCCGGCGCGCCTGCGGCGCCGCGCGGCGTAGCCGCCCTCGGCGATCGCGTCCGCGCGACCGGCTG
>DATIVK010000215.1:0-26710 GCA_035465955.1 Anaeromyxobacteraceae bacterium
CGCCACCTCTCCATCCACGTCGGCGGCTTCGTCGTCACGAAGCGGCCGCTCTGCGAGACGGTGCCGGTCGAGCCGGCGGCGATGCCCGGCCGGACGATCGTCCAGTGGGACAAGGACGACCTCGCGGCCCTCGACCTGCTCAAGATGGACCTGCTCGCGCTCGGGATGCTCACGGCCCTCTCGCGCTCGCTGGGGCTCGTCGCGCGCCACCACCCGGCGCCGGCCCTGCCGACGGCGCGCCCCTGGCCCGATGGGCTGGCGACGATCCCGGCCGAAGACCCGGCCACCTACGAGATGCTCCAGCGGGCCGACTCGATCGGCGTCTTCCAGGTCGAGTCCCGGGCGCAGATGGGGCTCGCGCCGCGCCTGAAGCCGCGCAAGTTCTACGACCTCGTCATCTCGGTCGCGATCATCCGGCCCGGCCCGATCCAGGGCGGGATGGTCCACCCCTACCTGCGCCGGCGCGACGGGCTGGAGGAGGTGCGGTATGCCTACCCGCCGCTCGAGGCGGTCCTCGAGCGGACGCTCGGCATCCCGCTCTTCCAGGAGCAGGCGATGCGGCTCGCCGTGGTGGCCGGCGGCTTCACCCCCGGGGAGGCGGACGAGCTGCGGCGGGACATGACCCACCGGCGCTCCCACGAGAAGCTGGCCGCCATCAAGGCGAAGCTCCAGGCCGGCATGGCCGAGCGGGGGATCCCGACGGCAGAGTCGGAGCGGATCTACCAGCAACTCCTCGGCTTCGCCGGCTACGGCTTCCCCGAGTCGCACGCCGCCTCCTTCGCGCTCCTCGTCTACGCCTCGGCCTGGATCAAGCGGTACCACCCGGCCGCCTTCACCTGCGCGCTGCTCGACAGCCAGCCGATGGGCTTCTACTCGCCCCATACGCTCGTCGAGGATGCCCGGCGCCACGGGGTGGAGGTCCGACCGCCCGACGTCCAGTGGAGCGGCTGGGAGAGCACGCTCGAGGGGGCGGTGGAGGGGGTCGCGGCGCACCCCGGCGAGAGCCCGTCCGTCCGGGTGGGGTTGCACCAGATCCGAGGGCTGCCGCGGGGGGTGGGGGAGGCGATCGTCGCCGCTCGGCGCGTCGCGCCCTTCCGGTCGGTCGCCGACCTCGCCGACCGGGGCGCCGTCTCGCGGGCGTGGCTGGCGCGGCTGGCGGAGGCGGGGGCGCTCGGCTCCCTCGACCCGGAGCGGCGGAGCGCCGTATGGAAAACCCTCGCGATCTCCGATGGTTCACGCTCGCGCGAAGGACGGGATCTCTTCGCCGGCGTCGCCCCGCCCGAGCCTGCGGTGGAGCTCCCCGAGTCCTCCGCGGCGGAGGAGATCGCGGCCGACTACGCGGCCATCGGCCTCTCGACGCGGGGCCACCCGATGGCCGTCATGCGCCCCTCTCTCGCTGGAGGGGCGGTGAGGACGACGCGGGAGCTGGGCCGGCTCGGGGACCGGGAGCGGGTGGAGGTGGCGGGGCTCGTCATCGTCCGGCAGCGCCCCGAGACGGCGAAGGGGATCGTCTTCGTGAGCCTGGAGGACGAGACCGGGATCGCCAACCTGGTCGTCATGCCGGACGTCTATGAGCGCTACCGGGCCCTCGTGCGCGGCTCCCCGTTCCTCCTCGTCCGGGGCCGGATGGAGCGGAGTGGGCAGGTGGTCAACGTCCGCGCCGAGTCGTTCGCCCCCCTCGCCCTGGCCCCGCCGGTCGGGAACCGGTCGCACGACTTCCACTAGGACGCGCGAGGCCGCGCGCCCGCCCTGACCCGACGGACGCCGGCGCCGAATCGCTCCGCGCCTCCCCGGCTCCCACCGGCCCTATGGGACGAACGAAGAGAGCGCGCAGCGAGGCGGCGCAGGCCGCCATCGCCGCGGCGGTGAAGCGCGGCCCGACCCTCCTCCAGCGCGCCGTGTCGATCCGGCGCATGGTCCAGATCTCCGTCGGCACGGCCCTCTGGATCGCCGTCTCCAACGGCTACACGACGCTCACGGTGGTCCTGGTGGCCGGGTCGCTCTCCGGCGTCGTGCTGGGGAAGTTCTTCTGCCGCTGGATGTGCCCGATGGGCGCCATCATGGAGACGCTCATGGGGATGAACGATCCCGACGGGCGGCAGCGGGCGCTCTACGGCTACTTCAAGGTGGGCTGCCCGATCTCCTGGGCGCAGGGGCTCCTCAACCGCGTCAGCCTCTGGCGCGTCCGCGTCGAGCCGTCCCTCTGCACCCACTGCAGCCGGTGCGACAAGGCCTGCTACGTCGCCCAGCTCGCCCCCGGCAACAGCCTCCACCTCGGCGAGAAGAAGAACGCCTCGACCCACTACTCCTGCTCGCGCTGCCTGCAGTGCGTCGGCGCCTGCCCCACCGGCGCCCTGAGCCTCGGGCTCGTGCGGCTGGGGAAGGGCGCGGATCAGGCTCACTGACCCCGATAGACCTCCCGTCGGTGCCCGATCCGGACGACGAGTACGCGCAGGACGTCGTCATCGATCGTGGCCAGCAGGCGGAAGTCGCCCACCCGGTAGCGCCAGAGGGTGCCGAGCGGTCCCTGGAGCGCCTTTCCGGCGGCGCGCGGGTCGTCGAGGGGCGCGAGCCGCTCCCGCAGGAACGACGTGATCCGTCGCGCGTCGCCCCGGTCGAGCTTCGCGAGCTGCTTCGCGGCCGTCCCGGTCAGCTCAATCCGCCAGGCCAAGGTCGCGCTCGACTTCGTCGAGGGAGTGGACCGTCTCCTCGCCCTTGCGCACGCGCTCGAGCACGCCGGCTGCGAGGTAGTAGTCCTCCATGTCGGCGATGCCGCTCGTGATCATCTCGCGCAGGTAGAAGGCCTTGCTCCGGCCGGTTTTCTTGACCAGCACGTTCAGGCGGCGCTCGACGTCGGGGGGGAGTCGGATGGACGTGGGCACGGGCAGCTCCGGATGAGTGTATTCACGATATCTCGGCGGGAGGTCCGGCGCCACCGGGTCCTCTCCGGCGTCACGCGCGCGCCCCCTTCACCCCGACCCTTCCCCCCGGTGGGCTCATGATCCCGCACAAGTCACCTCCCACAGGTCGCGCCGCAGCGCGCCTCCGACCTGCGGTGCGTCACCTCCGCCACGCAGGTCTCCGAGTCAGAGACGGCTGACGAGCGGGTGCGACGCGAGGGCCGCGGGTGGGTGCTTCGCCCCGCTCTCCGTCGATGCTGCTTCTTCCTCGGCACCTTCCGCGGCGGAGGACAGCGCGACGCGGATCGGGCGCCGGCTCCGGCGCGGGAGCGAAGTGATCAATCACGAGCCCGGTGGGGGAGAGGGGTAGGTCCTCGCCTTCTCAGACCGTCTCGAAGAGGAGCAGCCGCGCCGACTCCTCGCTGCCGAGCACGGCCTTGTGGGCGCCCGCGTCACCGGCGGGCAGGAAGCCCACGTCGCCCGCGGCGAAGCGGGTCTCTCCCTCCCGCGTGCGAAGCTTGAACGAGCCCGTGAGGACGTGGAAGGCGTGCCCCCGCGTGCACCACTCCGGCTCCTCGAAGCCGGGGGAGAACTCCAGGAGCCGGAGCCGCTGGCCTCCCCGGACGAAGGCCTTGAAGCGCACGCCGGGCATCGGCGACTCCCAGGGCAGCGCGTCGAACGGGACGAGGACGTCCATGAAACCCCCTCACGTGACGGCGCCCGGAGTGCTCTCGCACCCCGGGCGCCAGGAACCCGCGCGGTGTCAGCAGGCGAGCAGGCTCGCCGCGCCTAGCTGCAGCCCGTCGTCGAGCCGCAGTTCACGCACTTGTAGCAGGCGCCGTTGCGGACCGTGATGCTGCCGCAGTTGGGGCAGGGCGGCGCGTCGGTCTGGCCCGAGTAGGCGCCGTTGCCGTTCCCCGACGGCGAGGGCAGGGCGGCGAGCGCAGGGGCCTCGACGACCCTCGTGGAGGCGCGAGGCGCGGCGGGGGCCGTCCCCGGGGTGAGCGCCTTCGGCGGGGAGATGGCCGGGCCGTCCTCGCTCGGCAGGAACTTCAGCGAGAGCCACCGGAAGATGTAGTCGGTGATCGACTTCGCGATCGGGATGTCGGGGTTGCCCGTGAAGCCCGACGGCTCGAAGCGCGTGTGGCTGAACTTGTCCGCGAGGACCTTGAGCGGCACCCCGTACTGGAGCGCCATCGAGATCGACGTGGCGAAGCTGTCCATGAGGCCGGAGACGACGGAGACCTCCTTCGCCATCGTCACGAAGAGCTCGCCCGGCGACCCGTCGTCGTACATCCCGACGGTCATGTACCCCTCGTGGCCGCCGATGGAGAACTTGTGCGTGACGGCGCGGCGCTCGTCGGGCAGCCGCCGGCGCGCGAGCCGGGGCTCCTCCGCCACCGCCGCGGCCTGCTTCTTGTCCTTGGCGGTGTTGAGCGGCTGGCTGCGCTTGCAGCCGTCGCGGTAGACCGCGATGGCCTTCAGCCCGAGCTTCCAGGCCTCGACGTAGGCCTGCTCGATGTCGGCCGGGGTCGCGCTGTTGGGCATGTTGACGGTCTTGGAGATCGCCCCGGAGAGGAAGGGCTGGACTGCCCCCATCATCCGGATGTGGCCCATGTAATGGATCGTCCGCGAGCCGTTGGCCGGCTTGAAGGCGCAGTCGAAGACCGGGAGGTGCTCCGGCCGCAGCTCCGGGGCGCCCTCGATGGTCTCCGCCTCGTCGATGAACTGGAGGATGTCCGTCACGGCCTGCTCGGAGTAGCCGAGGCGCCGGAGCGCGAGCGGGACGGTGTTGTTCACGATCTTGAGGACGCCGCCGCCGACGAGCTTCTTGTACTTCACGAGGGCGATGTCGGGCTCGATGCCGGTGGTGTCGCAGTCCATCATGAAGCCGATGGTGCCCGTCGGCGCGAGCACGGAGACCTGGGCGTTGCGGAAGCCGCTCGCCATCCCCTGGCGGAGGGCGTCGGCCCAGACGTCGCGGGCGGCCGAGAGGAGCCCCGGCTCCACGAGCGTCGGGTCGATCCGGTCCACGTGCTGCGCGTGCTTGCGCATGACGCCGAGGAAGGGATCGCGGTTCTTCTCGAAGTGGGTGAACGGCCCCATCGCGTCGGCGACGCGGGCGCTCATCGCGTAGGCCTCACCGGTCATGAGGGCCGTGATGGCCGCGGCGGCGGCGCGGCCGCCGTCGGAGTCGTAGGGCAGCCCGCTCGCCATGAGCAGGGCGCCCAGGTTGGCGTAGCCGATGCCCAGCGGGCGGTAGTCCTCGCTGTTCCGGCCGATGGCCGCGGTGGGGTACTTCGCGTTCGAGACGAGGATCTCCTGCGCGAGGACCGTGAGGTCGACCGCCTTGCGGAACGCCTCGGCGTCGAAGCCGCCGTCGATCGTCCGGAAGTGCATCAGGTTGAGCGAGGCGAGGTTGCAGGCCGAGTTGTCGAGGAACATGTACTCGGAGCAGGGGTTCGACCCGTTGATGCGGTCCGAGTTGGGGCAGGTGTGCCAGGCGTTGACCGTCGTGTCGAACTGGAGCCCGGGGTCGCCGCAGAGCCACGCCGCCTCGGAGGCCTGCTTCATGAGGTCCCGGGCGCGGAGGGTCTCGATCGTCGCGCCGTTGGTCCGCGCCGTGAGCCCCCACTCGCGGTCCTCGAGGACGGCGCGCATGAAGGCGTCCGTCGCGCGGATCGAGTGGTTCGCGTTCTGGAAGAAGACCGAGTCGTAGGCGCCGCCGGGCACGTTGAAGCCGCCGTCGTAGCCGGCGTCGATCAGGGCCCAGGCCTTCTTCTCCTCGCTGGCCTTGCAGTTCACGAACTCGACGATGTCGGGGTGGTCGGTGTCGAGGATGACCATCTTCGCGGCGCGGCGGGTCTTGCCGCCCGACTTGATGACGCCGGCGAAGGCGTCGAAGCCGCGCATGAAGGAGACGGGGCCGCTCGCCTCGCCGCCGCCCGAGAGCCGCTCCTTCGACGAGCGGATCTTCGAGAGGTTGGAGCCGGCGCCCGAGCCGTACTTGAAGAGCATGCCCTCGGTGTGGGCGAGCTTGAGGATCGAGTCCATCGAGTCGTCGACGGCGTTGATGAAGCAGGCGGAGCACTGGGGGTGCTCCTCGACGCCGACGTTGAACCAGACCGGGGAGTTGAAGCTCATCTTCTGCCGGTAGACGAGGTGGGAGAGCTCCGCCTCGAACGTGCGGGCGTCCTCCTCGGTGGCGAAGTAGCCGTCCTTGCGCCCCCAGCCGGCGATGGTGCTCACCACGCGGCCGACCAGCTGCCGCACCGACCGCTCGCGCGTCGGGGAGCCGGTGGCGCCGCGGAAGTACTTCGACGCGACGACGTTGGTCGCGAGGAGCGACCAGCTCTTCGGGACCTCGACGTCCCGCTGCTCGAAGATGACCTGGCCGCCCTCGCCGGTGATCGAGGCGACCCGGCTCTCCCAGGCCAGCTCCTCCGCCGGGTCGACGCCGGGCGTGGTGAAGGTGCGCGGGATGCTGAGCCCGCGGCGCGCCGCCTTCTTCTGGCTGGTGCGGCCGTTCTTCTTCGTCCCCGTCACTTCGCGATCCATCATTCGCCTAAACCCTCCGCCCGCATGGCCCCGCCCGCGGACAAACACGTCCCCTGGGGTCGCGCGCACCCAGCGCCGACCCATTGCCCATGAGACCTCTGACCTGCCCTCGAAAAGGGCCAGAGGTTTATCGCGGCGATCTGACTTTGGAGAACACGCTCCGAGGTTCCCGCCGCCGCCCGTCCACCGTCCCCAACACCGTCCCCCCAACCCGATATCGAAGCGTGAGCGGCAGAATAGCAGCGCCCCCACGAGAGTCAACCGAAGGACCACAATCTGTAGTGGTATGCCCATGAGGGGCATACAAGATACGGCGGATCAAGGGCTTACACGATTCGGGGAGGGGATCTCAGAAATCCCTTGACCGGGCAGGTCGTGGGACGCCCGGCGCGGGTAGCCGATCACGCCGGACGCGTGCTAAAAGCCCCGCACCTCATGGCGGCACCCAACGCGCACATCAGAAACTTCTCGATCATCGCGCACATCGATCACGGCAAGTCGACCCTCGCGGATCGGCTCCTCGACCAGACCGGCACGGTCACGAAGCGCGAGCAGCAGGCCCAGTTCCTCGACAACATGGAGCTGGAGCGGGAGCGGGGCATCACCATCAAGGCCCAGACCGTCCGCATGCGGTACGCCGCGCAGGACGGGAAGACCTACCAGCTCAACCTGATCGACACCCCCGGCCACGTCGACTTCGCCTACGAGGTCTCCCGCTCGCTCGCGGCGTGCGAGGGGGCCATCCTGGTCGTCGACGCCACGCAGGGGGTCGAGGCCCAGACCCTCGCCAACGTCTACCAGGCGCTCGACCACGACCTCGAGATCATCCCGGTCATCAACAAGATCGACCTCCCGAGCGCGGACGTGCCCGAGGTCCGCCGCGAGATCGAGGAGGTCATCGGCCTCGACGCCTCGGACGCCGTGCCCTGCTCGGCGAAGGAGGGGATCGGGATCTCGGAGATCCTGGAGCAGATCGTCAAGAAGGTGCCGCCGCCGAAGGGCGATCCCGACGCCCCCCTCAAGGCGATCATCTTCGACTCCTGGTACGACTCCTACCGCGGCGTCGTGATGCTCGTCCGCGTCTTCGAGGGGACGCTCCGGCCGAAGCAGAAGATCATGCTCTGGAGCAACAAGCGCGAGTTCGAGGTGCAGGAGCTCGGCGTCTTCGCTCCCTTCGCCGCCGGCGTCCCGCAGCTCGCCGCGGGCGAGGTCGGCATCTGCGTCGCGAACGTCAAGGACGTCCACGACGCCAAGGTCGGCGACACCATCAGCGAGGTGGACCGGCCCATCGCCGAGCCGCACCCGGGCTTCAAGGTCGTGAAGCCGATGGTCTTCAGCGGCGTCTTCCCCATCGACGCCGCCGACTACGAGCAGCTCCGCGACGCGCTCGACAAGCTCCGGCTCAACGACTCGGCCTTCACCTTCGAGGCGGAGACCTCGCAGGCGCTCGGCTTCGGCTACCGCTGCGGCTACCTCGGCCTGCTCCACATGGAGATCGTCCAGGAGCGGCTCGAGCGCGAGTACAACCTCTCGCTCATCACCACCGCCCCGTCGGTCGTCTACCGGGTGACCGACACCCAGGGGGCGGTGCTGGAGATCGACAACCCCGCCAAGCTGCCGCCGATCCAGAAGATCGCGAAGCTCGAGGAGCCGATCCTCACCTGCCACATCCACGGCCGGACCGACGACGTCGGGGCGATCCTGAAGCTCTGCCAGGACCGCCGCGGCGTGCAGAAGGACCTGAAGTACATCGGCACGAAGCGCGTGCAGATCAGCTACGAGATCCCGATGGCCGAGGTGGTCTTCGACTTCTTCGACAAGCTGAAGAGCCTCACGCGCGGCTACGCCAGCCTCGACTACGAGCTGCGAGGCTACGAGGAGGCCGACCTCGTCAAGCTCGACATCCTGATCAACGGGGAGCCGGTCGACGCCCTCTCGGTCATCGTCCACCGCGAGAACGCCTACCACCGCGGCCGCGATCTCTGCGCGAAGCTCAAGGAGGAGATCCCGAAGCAGATGTACGAGGTGGCCATCCAGGCGGCCATCGGCGCGAAGGTGATCGCCCGCGAGACGGTGAAGGCCTACCGCAAGAACGTCATCGCCAAGTGCTACGGTGGCGACATCTCCCGCAAGCGCAAGCTCCTCGAGAAGCAGAAGGAGGGGAAGAAGCGGATGAAGCAGGTGGGCTCGGTGGAGATCCCGCAGTCGGCCTTCCTCGCCGTCCTCAAGGTCGAGGACTAGGAGCGCCTTTGGACGGGGCGGGGCGCAGGGCCGAGCGGGTTCGCAGCGAGGCCATCGGCTTCGCCCGCGACGCTCGCCGGGCCGCCCGCCGGCACCGCCGGCGCATCGGGGACGCCCGCGAGAAGCTCGACGCGGCCGCCGCCGAGGTGGAGCTGGCCGCGGGATCGGACGACGCCGAGCGGCTCTCCGGCGCCCTGCAGCGGCTCGACGGGCTCTGGGACGAGCACCTCTCCTTCACGCGGCGGGGGCTCGCCCGCCGGCTCGCCGTCCCACTCGCCCTCGCCGCCGTGGCGGCGTTCGCCTTCCGGGCCTGCGTCGCGGAGACGCTGGAGATCCCGACCGGCTCGATGGTCCCGACGCTGCTCGCGGGGGATCGCGTGCTCGTCTGGAAGCCCGCCTACGGCTGGCGGCTCCCGTTCGTCGGGATCCGGCCGTTCGGCGGCGACCTCCCGAGGCGCGGCGAGGTGGTCGTCCTCGCGGGGCCGAAGGGCGTCCAGCAGGACTGGGTCAAGCGCGTGGTCGGCCTGCCGGGGGACGTCGTCGAGCTCCGCGAGCAGGTGCTGTGGGTCAACGGCGTACCGCAGCCCCGCGAGGCGGCCGGGGAGCTCGCCTACGAGGAGCTCAACGAGGAGACGGGCGTCTGGTGGACGGACACCTGCCGCGTCCAGCGCGAACGGCTCGCCGAGGGTCCCCTCGCGCGACCGGCGAGCGCGATGCCCGTGGACGTGGAGGCGAGCTGGTCCGCCGCCGAGGCGAAGGGGGTCCGCGTCCACGACGCGCTCCAGTGCCGCCGCGTCCGGCCCGGCGCGCAGGAGGGCCCCTTCGAGGTCGTCCGCCCCGGTCACGTCTTCGTCCTCGGCGACAACCGCGACCGCTCGGCCGACAGCCGGCAAGGGGGCGGCTGGCAGGTCCCGTTTGCACGGATAAAGGGTAGGGTCGTGGCGGTGGCCTGGAGCCGCGGTCGCGGCGGAGGCCCGGGCGACTCCCGCGGTCTCCGGTTCGAGCGCCTTTTCAAAGTCGTCGAGTAACGGTAGAAGCGAGCGTCAATGGCACCGTACCCTTCGCACCGCCGCCCGCGCCGTTACGAGCGCGGCGGAGTCTCCTGGGTCACGCTCCTCCTCCTGGCGGCCGTCGCCGGTGCGGTCTTCCTCGCCATCGCCTGGACGCCCATCTACGTCGTGCACTACGAGGTCAAGCAGACCGTGCGCGACTACATGAACCGGGCCATCAAGGACCGCGACGACGCCGCCCTGGTCGAGGCGCTCTGCCAGAAGCTGAGGTCCCTCGACACGAGCGAGGTGATCGGGGCGGACGGCAGGCCGGAGCGGGTGCCGTCGGTGAACCTGACCCCCGCGGACATCACGTGGGAGCGCGACACGACCACGCCGCCCGGCACGCTCCACGTGGCCTTCGAGTACACGCGGCAGGTGCGCTATCCGTACGTGGACAAGGTCTCCGAGTGGGTGGGGACCGTCGACCTGTACAACGATCTCACGATCCCGGACTGGGGGCCTGCTCGGTGATGGAACGGATCGAACTGAGGGCGGCGGACGTGGAGCGGAGCGTCACCCGGCTGGGCGACGAGATCCTCGCCCGGGCGCGCGCGGCCGGCGAGGCGGACGGCCTGGCGGTCGTGGCGATCCGGAGGGGAGGGGTGCGGCTGGCCGCGAGGCTCCGCGCCCAGCTCGCGAAGGCGCTGGGGCGCGAGGTCCCCGCCGGGACGCTCGACATCGCGCTCTACCGGGACGACGTCGCCGAGCACGGCGCGGCGCCGGTGATCGGCCCCACGGACATCGGCTTCCCGCTGGACGGCAAGACGGTGGTGCTCGTCGACGACGTCCTCTTCACGGGCCGCACGGTCCGGGCGGCGCTGGACGAGCTGGTCGACTTCGGCCGCCCGCGGCGCGTCTGGCTCGCGGTCCTCGTCGACCGCAGCGGCCGGGAGCTGCCGATCGCCGCGGACTTCGCGGGCGCCCGGGTGGAGGCGGCCCCCGCCGACGACGTCCAGGTTCGCCTGAGGGAAGACGGAGCGTCACAGGACGAGGTCGTGGTCAAGCCGAGGAGGGGGACGTGATCGGACGTCACAAGCACTGCATCGCGCTGTCGCAGTACTCCCGGGAGGAGATCCTCCAGGTCCTCGACCTCGCGGTGACGATGAAGGAGGTGCTGCGGCGCCCCATCAAGAAGGTGCCCAGCCTCCGCGGCAAGTCGATCATCAACCTGTTCTTCGAGGCCTCGACCCGCACGCGCAGCTCCTTCGAGACCGCCGCGAAGATCCTCTCCGCCGACGCCCTCAACTGGACCTCCAGCTCCTCCTCGGTGACGAAGGGCGAGACCCTCGTCGACACGGTGCGGAACCTCGAGGCGATGCGCCCGGACGTCATCGTCATCCGCCACCAGTCGGGCGGCGCCCCGCAGCTCGTCGCCGAGAGCGTGGGCTGCGCGGTCGTCTCCGCCGGGGACGGCGCCCACGAGCACCCCAGCCAGGGGCTCCTGGACGCCTTCACCCTGCGCGAGCGCTTCGGGTCGCTCGAGGGGAAGGTCGTCACCATCGTCGGCGACGTCAGCCACTCGCGCGTGGCGCGCTCGGCCGTGCACTGCCTGCCGAAGCTCGGGGCGAAGGTCCGCTTCTGCGGCCCCCCGACGATGATGCCGGCCGGGGTCGAGAAGCTCGGGGCGACGGTGACGTACGACCTGAAGGACGCGGTCGACGGCGCGGACGCGGTCATGATGCTCCGCATCCAGCACGAGCGCATCGGCGATCCCCTCATCCCGAACACCCGCGAGTACTCGCGCTACTGGGGGCTCAACGCCAGGAAGGCGGCCGACTGGCTCAAGCCGTCCTGCGTGATCCTCCACCCCGGTCCGATCAACCGGGGCGTGGAGCTCTCGCCGGACGTCGCGGACGGCGGGCGCAGCGTCATCCTGGAGCAGGTCCAGAACGGGGTCGCGGTCCGGATGGCGATCCTCTTCCTCCTCGCCGGCGGCACCAGCGGCGAGGGCGTCGGCGTCGAGGGGAAGGCATGAGCGAGACGATCTTCATCGAGGGCGGCCGCGTCATCGATCCGGCCAGCGGCGTCGACGGGGTCCGGAGCGTCGTGCTGCGCGACGGCGTGGTCGCCGAGGTCGCCGAGCGCATCGAGCGGCCGAAGGACGCCCGCGTGTTCGACGCCCGGGGCAAGTGGGTCACGCCGGGCTTCATCGATCTCCACTGCCACCTGCGCGAGCCGGGGCAGGAGTACAAGGAGACCGTGGCCACCGGGGCCCGCGCGGCGGTCGCGGGCGGCTTCACCAGCGTCGTGGCGATGCCCAACACGAAGCCGGTGAACGACAACACCAGCGTGACCGAGCTGATGCTCGCCCGCGCCGCGGCGGCGGGCGCCGCGCGCGTCTACCCCGTCGGCTGCATCTCCCGGGGGCAGAACGGCGAGGAGCTGGCCGAGTACGGGGAGCTCAAGGCCGCAGGCTGCGTCGCGCTGTCGGACGACGGGAAGCCGGTCACCTCGGCGTCGCTCATGCGGCGCGCCCTCGAGTACGCGCGCGCCTTCAAGATGCCGCTCGCGGTCCACGAGGAGGATCTCGGCCTCGTCGGGAAGGGCGTGATGCACGAGGGTCCCACCTCGACGCGGCTCGGGCTGAAGGGGATCCCCGGCGCCGCCGAGGAGGTGATGATCCTCCGCGACCTGGCGCTGGCGGAGCTGACCGGCGGGCGCCTCCACCTGCAGCACGTCTCGACGCGGGGATCGGTGCGCGCGGTGCGCGACGCGAAGAAGCGCGGGCTGGCGGTGACCGCCGAGGTGACGCCGCACCACCTCGCGCTCACCGACGAGGACGTGGGCGCCTCGGGCTACGACACCGACTTCAAGATGAACCCGCCGCTCCGATCCGCGGACGACGTGAAGGCGTGCCGGGACGGGCTGGCGGATGGGACGATCGACGCGATCGCCACGGACCACGCCCCGCACTCCGACGTCGAGAAGGCGCTCGAGTTCGACGTCGCCGCGAACGGCATCATCGGCCTCGAGACGGCGTTCGCCGTCTGCCTCGCCGTGGCGCGGACGGGCGCGTTCACGGAGGGGCGCCTCATCGAGGCCCTCACCATCGGCCCGGCCCGGGCGCTGGGGCTGCCGGGCGGGACCCTCGCGAAGGGGGCGCCGGCCGACGTCGCCGTGCTCGACCCCGGCGCCGAGTGGACGTATGACCCGGCGGCCGGGTTCTCGAAGGGCCGGAACTCGCCCTGGAAGTCGAAGCGGCTCGTGGGCCGCTGCACGCATGCATTCGTGGGCGCAAGGCTCGTCCACGGGGAGAAGTGACGGAAGATGAAGAAGGCGATCCTGGCGCTCGCGGACGGCACCACGTTCGAGGGCGTCTCGTTCGGCGCGGAGGGTGAGGCGGCCGGCGAGGTGGTCTTCAACACCTCGCTCACCGGCTATCAGGAGGTCCTCACCGACCCGTCGTACGTCGGGCAGATGGTCTGCATGACCTACCCGGAGCAGGGCAACTACGGCACGACCGGGGTGGACGACGAGTCCGACCGCGTGCACGCCACGGGCTTCATCGTCCGGCACTACGCCGAGGAGCCCTCCAACTTCCGCGCGGAGCGGAGCCTCGACGCCTACCTGAAGGCGCACCGGGTCGTCGGCATCTCGGGGATCGACACCCGCCGGCTCACGAAGCACATCCGGACGGTCGGCGCGCAGATGGGCGTCATCACGACCGCCGCGTCGGCCGCGGAGGCCGTGGACAAGGCGCGCGCGCTGCCGGGGATGGAGGGGCAGGACCTCGCGACCCGGATCACGACGCCGAGGCGCTACGAGTGGGCCGAGGACGGCGCGGACGCCTGGACCCAGGCCGAGCGCACGACGCTCGCCACCCCCCGCTTCCACGTCGTGGCCTACGACTGGGGGCTGAAGCGGGCGATGCTCCGGCTCCTCGCGGCGCAGGGCTGCCGCATCACGGTGGTGCCGGGCGGCACGTCCGCCGCCGACACCCTCGCGCTGAAGCCGGACGGCGTCTTCCTGACCAACGGTCCGGGGGACCCCGCCGCGGTCCTGGGCGCCCGGGAGACGGTCGGGACGCTGCTCGGGAAGGTGCCGATCTTCGGCATCTGCCTCGGCCACCAGATCCTGTCGCTCGCGCTGGGGGCGAAGACCTACAAGCTCAAGTTCGGCCACCGGGGCGCGAACCAGCCTGTGAAGGACCTCGCCACCGGCAAGGTCGACATCACGGTGCAGAACCACGGCTTCGCGGTGGACGAGAAGTCGCTCGGGTCGCGCGCGCGCGTGACGCACGTGAACCTGAACGACGGCACCGTCGAGGGGATCGAGGTGCTCGACGCGCCGGCGTTCAGCGTGCAGTACCACCCCGAGTCCTGCCCGGGCCCGCACGACGCGCGGGCGCTCTTCGGGCGCTTCGCGGCGCTGATGGAGCGGGCGCGATGAGCCTCCAGGAGCTCCACGAGCGGCTCCTCGCGTGGGCCACGGCGGAGCCGCGCACGCAGGACCTCCTGACCGCGCGGGGGGAGCACTACGCCCGCTACGGGGAGCCGCGCGAGGACGAGCTCTCGTACGAGCCCCGCGTCAACGGGATGCTCGACCACTACCTCTACGACTTCCGCCCGAACGGCCAGAAGACCTCGACGCTCGAGAACTTCATCGCGGCGACCGGCAGCGAGATGGAGCCGGCCGTGCTGGAGGCCTACCGGCGGCTGACCCAGAACGTGCACGGCCTGTTCGAGGTGCGGAAGATCAGCGACGGGCACGTCGTCCTGCGGAACGTGTTCAGCGACGTCGACCACGACGTCGCGGAGCGCCGTCAGCTCGCGGGGATGAAGAAGGGGGACCTGCTCGAGGCCCGCCTCCTCCCGTTCGGCGAGCAGCTGCTCTTCTCGGGGGCGCACATCTACCACCCGACCGAGGTGCGGAAGGCGATCCTCGCCGAGGTGAAGCGGCTCAGGAAGGAGGCGGGGAGGGCGGGGCGGCCGGACGTCGAGACCTTCCTCTCGCTCCTCTCGCGGATGGCCTTCAAGTACGAGCGCTACCGGAACGTCCGGCTGGAGTCGATCTACGACTTCTCGCCCGGCGCGCTGGCGCTGACCCCGCGGCCGCCGCCGAAGGTCTAGGCCGCACCCCGGCGCCCGCCCGTGCGCTGCCTCGTCGTGAACGCGGACGATCTCGGGTACGACCCGGAGATCGATCGCGGCATCCTCGAGGCCCACGCGCGCGGGATCGTGACGAGCGCCACCGCGATGGTGCTGACGCCGTTCTCGGCGGCGGCGCTGCGCGCCGCGCCGCCCTCGCTGGGGATCGGGCTGCACGTCGTCCTGGAGCCCGCCATGGCCGGGGCGGCCGTCGAGCGCGCGGTGCGCGAGCAGGTCGCGCGCTTCCGGGAGCTCCGCGGCGCCGCCCCCACGCACCTGGACAGCCACAAGCACCTGCACGTCGCGCCAGGCGCCCTCGCGTCCTTCGCCCGCGTCGCGGCGGAGCTCGGGCTCCCGGTCCGCGCGATCGACCCGGTCGTGCGCGACGCGCTCCGGCGGGCCGGGGTCCTCGCGCTCGATCGGTTCCTCGGGGACGCGGCGCTCCGACCGGCGTGGACCGAGGCGCGCCTCGCGGACGCGGTCGCGACGCTGGGGGAGGGGACGGCCGAGCTGATGGCCCACCCCGGCCACCGGCCGAGCCACGCGCGGACCTCCTTCGGCGTGGAGCGCGAGATCGAGCTCGCGGCGCTCTGTTCACCGACCGTCAGGCACGCGGTGGAGGCGCGCGGCGTCCGCCTCTGCGACTACGCGAGCGTCCGAGCCTATCGCTAGACACCCCCGACGCACGGGTGGTAATAGCCGAGGTCGCTTCCTCCCTCGACAGCCCGGGGTCCCAGCGAATGGCCGACGCGAAGCCCGTCGTTCCCAAGGATGGCGCGAAGATCACGATGAGCGCCGGGAGGCTCGTGATTCCCGACCGCCCCATCATCCCGTTCATCGAGGGGGACGGGACCGGCCGGGACATCTGGCGCGCCACGCAGCGGGTGCTCGACGCCGCCGTCGAGAAGGCCTACGGGGGCAAGCGGCGGATCGCCTGGGCGGAGGTCTACGCCGGCGAGAAGGCCTTCACCAAGTTCAACACCTGGCTCCCCGAGGAGACGACCGACGCGTTCCGCGAGTACGTCATCGGGATCAAGGGGCCGCTCACCACGCCCATCGGCGGCGGCATCCGCTCGCTGAACGTCGCGCTGCGCCAGATCCTCGACCTCTACGTCTGCCTCCGCCCGGTCCGCTGGTTCAAGGGCGTCCCTTCCCCGGTGAGGCACCCCGAGAAGGTGGACGTCGTGATCTTCCGCGAGAACACCGAGGACATCTACGCGGGGATCGAGTGGGAGGCGGGGTCCGAGCCGGTCAAGAAGATGCTCGCGTTCATGGAGCGCGAGTTCCCCCGGGAGTACAAGCGGATCCGCTTCCCCGGCTCGTGCGGCCTGGGCGTGAAGGCCGTCTCGCGGGAGGGGACCGAGCGGCTCGTCCGCGCCGCGATCGAGTACGCGATCAGGCTCCGGCGCAAGAGCGTCACGATCGTGCACAAGGGCAACATCATGAAGTACACGGAGGGTGCGTTCAGGAGCTGGGGGTACGCGCTCGCCGAGAAGGAGTTCGGCGACAAGACGTACACGTGGAACCAGTGGGAGCGGACGCGCGCGGCGAGGGGCGAGGAGGCCGCCAACGCGGAGCAGCGCGCGGAGCTGGCGAAGGGGAAGATCCTCGTCAAGGACGCCATCGCGGACATCACGCTCCAGCAAGTGCTGACCCGCCCCGAGGAGTTCGACGTCATCGCCACGCTCAACCTGAACGGCGACTACCTCTCGGACGCGCTCGCCGCGCAGGTCGGCGGGATCGGCATCGCCCCGGGCGGCAACGCCAACTACGCGACCGGCCACACCATCTTCGAGGCGACGCACGGGACCGCGCCGAAGTACGCCGATCTCGACAAGGTGAACCCCGGCTCGGTCGTCCTTTCGGGCGAGATGATGCTGCGGCACATGGGGTGGGTCGAGGCGGCCGACCTCGTCGTCAAGGGGATGGACGGCGCCATCGCCGGGCACCGGGTCACCTACGACTTCGCGCGCCTGATGAAGGCCGAAGGGGTGGTCGACGCCGTCGAGGTGAAGTGCTCCGAGTTCGGGGACGAGATCGTCAAGCACATGTAGCCGTTGGCCCGGGCGCGCGCCCGGGAGGGTGGAGTCCGGACATGCGCCGCAAGAAGATCGCACTCATCGGCGCCGGCCAGATCGGCGGCACCCTCGCCCTCCTCGCGAGCCAGAAGGAGCTCGGCGACGTCGTGCTCGTCGACATCATGGAGGGCGTCGCGAAGGGCAAGGCGCTCGACCTCCAGGAGAGCCGCGGCGTCGGCCGCTTCGACGTGGACGTCACCGGCGGCGGGACGACGGACTACTCGATCATCCAGGACGCCGACGTCTGCATCGTGACGGCCGGCGTCCCGCGGAAGCCGGGGATGAGCCGGGAGGACCTCCTCAAGGTCAACCTCGACGCGATCTCGCGGGTCGCCCAGGGGATCAAGCAGTACGCGCCGAGCGCGTTCGTGATCGTGGTGACGAACCCCCTCGACTCGATGGTCTACGCCATGTACCGGATCACCGGCTTCCCGCGGAGCCGGGTGGTCGGCATGGCGGGGGTGCTCGACACCGCGCGGTTCCAGTACTTCGTCGCGGAGGCGGCGGGGGTCTCCCCGCAGGACGTCCAGGCGCTCGTGCTCGGCGGCCACGGCGACGACATGTGCCCGCTGCTCCGGTACTCGTCGATCAACGGCGTCCCGCTCACCCGGTTCGTGGACAAGGCGAAGCTCGACGCCATCGTGGACCGGACGCGGAAGGGAGGCGGCGAGATCGTCGCGCTGCTCGGCACCGGCTCGGCCTTCTACGCGCCGGCCGCCAGCGCGATCGCCATGGCGGAGGCCTACCTGCGCGACAAGAAGCGGGTCCTCCCGTGCTCCGCCTTCCTGGACGGCCCGTACGGCGTGAGGGGGCTGTTCGTCGGTGTCCCGGTGGTGATCGGCGCCGGCGGCGTCGAGCGCATCCTGGAGGTCGACCTCACCGAGGAGGAGCGGGCCATGTTCGCCCGCTCCGTCGAGTCGGTCCGGAGGTCGGTCGCCGAGACCCGCCTGTAGCGCCGATCCGGGGGGCGGCGCGGGCGGCGGCACGCCCCGTCGCGATCGTGGCGGACCTCTCGCGGGGCCACTACACTGGCCGCGCGTGAAGATCCACGAGTACCAGGCCAAGGAGCTCCTCCGGAAGTTCGGCGTGACCGTGCCGCGCGGGTACCTCGCCGTCACCCCGCTCGAGGCCGAAGGCGCCGCTCGCCGGCTCGGGGGCGGCATCTGCGCGATCAAGGCGCAGATCCACGCCGGCGGGCGTGGGCAGGGCGGGGGCGTGAAGCTGGCCCGGTCGCTCGACGAGGCGAGGAGCCACGCCGAGGCGTTGCTCGGCAAGGTCCTCCGGACCCCGCAGACGGGGCCGAAGGGGCAGCGGGTCCGCAAGGTCTACGTCGAGGAGGGCTGCCGGATCGCGCGCGAGCTCTACCTGGGGATGACGCTCGACCGCGAGCGCGGGCGCGTCGTCGTCATGGCCTCGATCGAGGGGGGGATGGCGATCGAGGAGGTCGCCCGCAGCCAGCCGGACAAGATCCTGCGGGAGACGGTCGATCCGCTCCTCGGGCTCCTCCCGTACCAGGCGCGCCGGCTCGCGTTCGGGATGGGGCTCCAGGGCGACACCGTCAACGCGTTCGTCCGGTTCGCGACGGCGCTCCACGCGGCCTACGTCGCGACCGACGCGTCGCTCGCCGAGATCAACCCGCTCGTCATCACCGTCCAGGGGGACGTGGTCGCCCTCGACGCGAAGATGACCTTCGACGACAACGCCCTGTTCCGGCACCCCGACGTCGCCGCGATGCGGGACCCGGACGAGGAGGATCCGCGGGAGTCCCGGGCGCGCGAGTTCAACCTCTCCTACATCGCGCTCGACGGGGACATCGGCTGCATGGTGAACGGCGCCGGGCTCGCCATGGCGACGATGGACGCGATCCAGCTCGCCGGGGGGCGCCCGGCCAACTTCCTCGACGTCGGCGGCGGGGCGGACGAGGAGACGGTGACGGCGGCGTTCAAGATCCTCCTCGCGGATCCGAGCGTGAAGGCGGTGCTGGTCAACATCTTCGGCGGCATCATGAAGTGCGACGTCATCGCCAACGGCATCGTCTCCGCGGCCCGCCAGGTGGGGCTGACCATCCCGCTCGTGGTGCGGCTGGAGGGGACCAACGTGGAGCTGGGGAGGGAGATCCTCGCCCAGAGCGACCTGACCATCACCCCCGCCGAGGACCTGGGCGACGCCGCACGGCGCGCGGTCGCGGCGACGGGGACATCGGCGTGAGGGGCCCGTGAGCATCCTCGTCGACAGGCGGACGCGCGTCGTCGTCCAGGGCATCACGGGGGCCGCCGGCTCGTTCCACGCCGAGCAGATGCTGGCCTACGGGACGCAGGTCGTCGCCGGGGTCACGCCGGGCCGGGGGGGCACCCGCTTCCACCACTCGGTCCCCGTCTTCCACACCGTGGTCGACGCGGTCCGCGAGACCGGCGCGGACGCCGCGGCGATCTTCGTGCCGCCCCCGGGCGCGGCGGACGCGATCGTCGAGGCCGCCGAGGCGGGCGTCCGGCTGATCGTCGCGATCACCGAGGGGATCCCGACGCTCGACATGATCCGGGTGAACCGGTTCCTCGCCGGCCTCCCCGACGTGAAGCTGATCGGGCCCAACTGCCCGGGCGTCATCACGCCGGACCAGTGCAAGATCGGGATCATGCCGGGCCACGTGCACCGGCCCGGGCGGATCGGCGTCGTCTCCCGCTCCGGGACGCTCACCTACGAGGCGGTGAAGCAGCTGAGCGATCACGGCATGGGGCAATCCACCGCCGTGGGGATCGGCGGCGATCCGGTGCACGGCCTCGGCTTCGTCGACGTCCTCGCGGCCTTCGAGGCGGACGAGGGGACGGACGCCGTCATCCTCATCGGGGAGATCGGGGGCTCCGAGGAGGAGCGGGCGGCGGCCTTCGTCCGCGAGAGGATGCAGAAGCCCGTCGTCGGCTTCATCGCGGGGCGGACCGCGCCGCCGGGGAAGCGGATGGGGCACGCCGGCGCGGTCATCTCGGGCGCCGCTGGCACCGCGGAGGCGAAGCTGGCGGCGTTCCGGGAGGCGGGGATCGTGATCTGCGAGGCGCCGCACCTCCTCGGCGAGGCGATGCAGCGCGCGCTGGCGGAAAGGCGCCGAACCGGGTAAGAGGGGCGCGCCGGGCGCCCGGCGGTTCGGCCGGAGGGCGCCTCCAGGGACAGGGTCGGCTCGCGGCGCGGGGAAGGGTCCACGCGCCTGGCGGCGGCCTCATCAGCGCAAGAAACGGAGACGGAGACATGGCGACGGAGCGCACGCTTTCCATCATCAAGCCGGACGGGGTCGAGAAGGGGATCATCGGGCGGATCATCAGCCGGTTCGAGAGCAAGGGGCTGAAGCCGATCGCGATCAAGCTCAAGCAGCTCTCGAAGGCGGAGGCCGAGGGCTTCTACGCGGTCCACAAGGCGCGGCCGTTCTTCGCGAGCCTCGTCGAGTTCATGACGAGCGGGCCGGTGGTCATCATGGTGCTCGAGGGCGAGAACGCCGTCCTCGCGAACCGCGACATCATGGGCGCGACGGATCCGAAGAAGGCCGCGGAGGGGACCCTCCGCAAGGACTTCGCCACCGACATCGAGAAGAACACCGTCCACGGCTCCGACAGCGTCGAGAACGCCAGGGTCGAGGTGAGCTACTTCTTCCCCGAGATCGAGATCCACGGCTACGCCTGGAAGGACAAGCGCTAGGCCAAACGGCCGTCATGACGGCAGGTTTCGGCCGGAGCCCCCGGCCGGGACCTGCCGTCTGCCATTTCCGCGATAGGATGTACGTGAGCCCGCCCCGTTCGGCGGGCGTCGCTTTTCGACGTGGCGCGCTCCGGGGCGGAGGCGGCCACGCGGGCAAGGAACGAACCCGTTGGCAGCCGTCGAGACATGGAAGTGGTCCCTGGCGTTCGCCTTCCTCCTGGGGTCGGCGTTCTGCTCCGGGACCGAGACGGCCCTCACGGCGATCGGGGACGCGCGCGCCCGCCAGCTCCGCGACGCCGGCGGGCGGCGGGCCCGCATGCTGTCGCTCTGGATCGACCACCCGGAGCGGGTGCTCTCGACGCTCCTCATCGTCAACACGCTGGTGAACGTCGGCGCCGGCGCCCTCGCCGGGGCGATCGCCACGGACCTCGTGGTCGCCCACCCGTCGTGGAGCGCCGCGTCGGTCGTCGCGGCGGCGACGGCGACCACCACGGTCGTCGTGCTCTTCCTCGGCGAGATCGTGCCCAAGACGGTCGGGAAGCGTCACCCGGTCCGGCTCGCGATCCTGTCGATCCCGCTGGTGCGCGCCCTCGCGGCGCTGCTCTGGCCGCTCTCGACCGCGGCGACGAAGCTCACGAGCGCGCTCGTGGGGCTCTTCGGCGGCGCCGCCGCCAGGGGGCCCACGGTCACGAGCGAGGAGATCGAGTACCTGATCGAGATGGGCTCCCGGGAGGGGGTCCTCGACGAGGTGAAGGAGGAGCTCCTCAACAGCGTCCTGGAGTTCGCCGATCGCGTCGTCCGCGAGATCATGATCCCGCGGACCCGGATGGCGGCGCTCGATCGCGAGGCGTCGCCGGAGGAGCTCCTCCGCGTCGTCAAGGAGAACCCCTACAGCCGGATGCCGGTCTACGAGGGGTCGATCGACAACGTGGTCGGGGTGCTCCTCGTCCGGGACGTGCTCCCGTCCGTGCTCGTGGGCGACGCCGGGAAGGTCTCGCTGCAGCAGCACCTCAAGCCGCCCTTCTTCGTCCCCGAGCAGATGAAGATCTCCCGCCTGCTCAAGGAGATGCAGCGGCGGAAGACGCACATCGCCATCGTCGTCGACGAGTTCGGCGGGACGAGCGGCCTCGCCACCCTGGAGGACGTCATCGAGGAGATCGTCGGGGAGATCCAGGACGAGGCGGACGTCGAATCGGCCCCCGTGAAGGCGCTCTCGGAGGGGGTCTGGCTCGCGGAGGCGTCGGTGCCGCTGCACGAGCTCGAGGCGCTGCTCAACGAGGGGGAGGGGCCCGCCGGGCCGGGAGGGACGCCGCCCGTCGAGGTGAGGTTCCCGGAGGACGGGGACTTCGAGACCCTGGGCGGCTTCGTGACGGCGCACGCGGGCCGGGTCCCGCCCGTCGGCGCCGTGATCGCCTGGGACGGCCTGACCTTCGTCGTCCGGGCGGGCGACGAACGGCGCGTGACCCGCGTCGAGATCGCCCGCGCCGGCAGGGCGGTCGCGGCGCCGGAGCCGGCGGCGTCCGCCGCGGGCCGGAGGGGGTGAGCGCATGCCCCTCGATCCACGCCCGGATCTCCGGTCGCTCTCCCGCGCGGCGCTCGACGCCCTCGTCCTGGAGCTGAGGGAGCGACCGTTCCGCGCCCGCCAGCTCCACCGCTGGCTCCACCTGCGCGGGGCCGCGACGCTCGACGAGATGAGCGACCTGCCGCGGGCGCTCCGCGCCCAGCTCGCGGAGCGCTGCGCGTTGACGACGCTCGAGCGGGCGGAGGAGCACCGCTCCGCCGACGGGACCATCAAGTGGAAGTGGCGCACCGCGGACGGCCTGCCGGTCGAGTCCGTCTACATGCCGGAGACCGAGCGGAAGACGCTCTGCGTCTCCTCGCAGGCCGGCTGCGCCATGGGGTGCACCTTCTGCCTGACGGCGACCATGGGGTTGCTGCGGAACCTCACGCCGGGGGAGATCGTGGACCAGGTCCACCGGGCCAACCGGCGGCTGGTCGAGCTGGGCGAGGGGGAGGGGGCCCGTCCGCTGACCAACCTCGTCTTCATGGGGATGGGGGAGCCGCTCGCCAACTTCGAGAACCTCGAGGCCGCCCTCGCGATCCTGCTCTCGGAGGACGGTCCCAACTTCTCCCACCGTCACGTCACCGTCTCGACGTCGGGGCTGGCGCCGATGATCCGCCGCCTCGGCGAGGAGACGCAGGTGAAGCTCGCCGTCTCGCTCAACGCGACGACCGACGAGGTGCGCAGCCGGATCATGCCCATCAACCGGCGCTACCCGATCGCCGAGCTGCTGCGGGCGTGCCGGGCCTTCCCGATGAAGCAGGGGCGGCGGATCACCTTCGAGTACGTGATGCTGGGCGGGGTGAACGACACCGACGAGGACGCCGCGCGCCTCGCCCGGATCCTCGACGGGATCCCGTCGAAGGTGAACCTGATCCCGTACAACGAGAACCCCGGGCTCGCGCTCCGCGCCCCGGAGCCTTCACGCGTCGAGCGGTTCCGCGATCGGCTCGTCGCCGCCGGCATCACGGCCGTCGTGCGCAAGAGCCGAGGCCGCGACATCGCGGCGGCCTGCGGCCAGCTCGCCGCCGCGCCGCCTGCTGCCGGTTCACGTTGACCGGCGAGGGGCAGGCGGGGTAGGCAACTGCCGCCGCGGCGCCCGCGGCCGGAGGAGGAGGCTGCCTTGTCACTGCTCGTCGTCGGATCCGTCGCGCTGGACTCGCTGGAGACCCCGTTCGGACGGCGCACCGACGTCCTCGGCGGCTCGGCCTCCTACTTCGCCTCGGCGGCGAGCTTCTTCCTCCCGACGCGCGTGGTCGCGGTCGTCGGCGAGGACTTCCCGGCGGAGCACGTCGACTTCCTCGGCTCCCGGGGGATCGATCTCTCGGGCCTCGTGCGGCGCCCCGGGAGGACGTTCCGCTGGAGCGGCCGCTACGAGTTCGACCTCAACACGGCGCACACGCTCGACACCCAGCTGAACGTCTTCGCCGAGTTCCAGCCGGAGCTCCCGGAGCACTTCAGGGACTCGTCCTACGTGTTCCTCGGGAACATCGATCCGGACCTGCAGCGGAAGGTCCTCGACCAGGTCCGGGCGCCACGCTTCGTCGCCATGGACACGATGAACTACTGGATCACCTCCAAGCGGTCGAGCCTCCTCGAGACGCTCAAGCGCGTGGACATGGCCTTCGTCAACGACGCCGAGGCGCGGCAGCTCGCCGGCGAGCACAACGTGGTGAAGGCGGCGAAGGCGATCCTGCGCATGGGCCCTCGCGCGGTGGTGGTGAAGCGCGGCGAGTACGGCGCGGCCTTCTTCTCGGGCGACGAGGTCTTCATGGCCTCCGCCTACCCCCTGCCGTCCGTCTTCGACCCGACCGGCGCGGGGGACAGCTTCGCCGGCGGGTTCATGGGGTACCTGGCGAAGAGCGGGAGGGAGGAGCGCGGCGTGCTGCGCCGCGCGATCGTGCTCGGCAGCGTCCTCGCCAGCTTCGTCGTGGAGCAGTTCAGCCTGGATCGGCTCCGCTCCCTCACCCCGCTGGAGATCAAGGAGCGCTACGCCGAGGCGCGACAACTCGCCCACTTCGACGACCTCGAAGACGAGCTCTTCGAGGCCTCCGCGGGTTGACGCTCTGGAGGGGCGGCGGCTACGATGCGCCGTCCCCTCCGAAGGGTGGCCACGGGCGAATGCGGATCGGGATCCTGAGCGACATCCACTCGAACCTCGAGGCGCTCACCGAGACGTTGGCTGCGCTCGAACGGCAGAAGCCCGATCTGGTCGTCTGCCTGGGTGACGTCGTCGGCTACGGCGCGAGCGTGAACGAGTGCTGTGCGCTCGTCCGGAACATCGCCGCGGTCACGCTGCTCGGAAACCACGACGCGGCGGTCTCCGGGCGGATGGACTACAGCTTCTACTATGACGCTGCGCGTCACGCCCTCGACTGGACCGCGGCGCGCATCGATCTGGACCACCTGGAGTGGCTGCGGACGCTGCCCTACGTCCATCGGACGGCGGACGGCGTCAGCTTCTCCCACGGGTCGCCGCTCGAACCGTCCTCCTACGAGTACGTCTTCGCCATGGAGCAGGCGCTCGAGCTGGTCCCCCACTTCGACGAGATGGCCGACGTGAGCTTCATCGGCCACTCCCACCTCTGCAAGGTGTTCGCCCTCCACTCGGCCGGCGACGTCAACGAGGTGGTCTCCCACAAGTTCGGCCTGAGGAAGGGCTACAAGTACGTGATCTCCGTCGGCTCGGTGGGGCAGCCGCGGGATTGCGATGCGCGGGCCTGCTTCGTCATGTACGACACGGAGCGGCGCGAGGTGGAGTACTTCCGCGTGCCCTACGACATCGAGACCTCGGCGCAGAAGATCTTCGACGCCGACCTCGCCCTGAACTTCGGCAAGCGGCTCTTCCTCGGCGTCTGACCCCCGAATTACCGTTGGGGATTCGCGAGGTTTGGTCGTTGACACGCCGGACCCGCGGCCCGATGATGCACCCACTTGCGGAAGGCTCGTCCCCTGACGACGCCCCCAGAGAATTTCAACCAAGGACTTACATGACCTTCACCGAAGCCGCCATCGAGGTGCTGCGGCGCGAGGGGAAGCCTCTCCACTTCACGAAGATCGCCGAGATCGCCGCCCGTGAGGACCTGCTCGACCACGTCGGCAAGATCCCGGAGGAGACCATGGCGGGGCAGCTCGTGGCCCACTGCCGCCTGCCCAAGGCCGACCGTCGCGTCATCGCCGTGCAGCACGGGACCTTCGCCCTGGTCGAGTGGGGTCTCGACGAGGATCCCGCCGGGATCGAGAACCTCGTGGAGGCGCCCCCGGCCGACGAGCTGCCCTACCGTGGGCGGGAGCGCCACCCCATCCCGAGCCGCGAGGTCGCGCGCGCGTCCGGACGCGGCGAGGGACGCGGTCGCCGGCGCGAGGAGGCCGAGGAGCGCCGCGGGAAGCGCTTCCCGCCGCCGTCCGAGGTGGCCTACGAGATCCTGGCCGGTGCCGGGAAGCCGCTCCCCCTCGTCGAGATCGCGACGCAGGGGGCGGAGCGGGTCCTCATGCCCGATGCCTTCGTGCGCGACCTGGGGTCGCTGCGGGCGGCGCTCCTCGAGGACAACCGCCGCCGGGAGGCGGCCGGGCGCAAGCCGCTCTTCGAGCTGGAGGGCGAGACCGTCACGCTCGTCGCCCAGCCCGAGCCGGGCGAGCGCGTGACCGGCGCGCCGGCGCGCGCTCCGGCGGGGGCGGTCGAGCTCCGCAAGGCGGCGCTCGCCGCGCTGCGGCGTCGGATGCGCGACTGCGACGGCCCCACCCTGGAGCACCTCGCGGCGGCGCTCCTCGAGCGGATGGGGTACCAGGAGCTCAAGGTCGTGAAGCGCGGGCGCGAGCACGCGGTCTACACGGCGCGGAAGCAGCTGGGCGCGGCGAGCTTGCGCCACGCCATCCGGGTCCTGCGCGCCCACGGCGACGTGACGCGGCGCGACGTCCAGGACCTGCGGCGCGACATCTCGAACTACGGGGCGCAGATCGGCGTCGTGATCGGCACCGGGGATGCGCAGCGCGAGGCGCGGGGCGAGGCGGCGAGCGGCGGGCAGCTCCCCGTGATCCTGCTCTGCGGCGAGGCGCTCCCGGAGGCCGCCACCGAGGCCGGGATCGGCTGCCGCGCCATCGTCGTCCCGGAGGTGGAGGAGGCCTGGTTCCGGGAGGCGGCCGCGAAGGGGGCGGAGGAGGAGACCGCCCGCCGGGCGCGGCGCGAGGAGCGCGATCGGCGCGAGGGGAGGCGGGAGGAGCGCCGGCGCGAGCCGGAGCCCGCGGTGCCGAAGGGCGAGGTCGTGCTGGAGGCCGAGCCGGCGGAGGGGACGCAGGAGTCCGAGCCGCCGCCGCCCATGGAGTCCTCGGGCGAGGGGCGGCCGGCGATCATCGAGGTCCCTGCGACGCTGGATGAGGGGCCCGCGGCCGGAGAGCCTGGCGACGACCTCGAAGACGAAGAGGAAGGCGCCGACGAGGAGGGCTCCGAGGCGGGCGCGCCGGCTGGCGCCGAGGGCGCCGCCGGGCCGGGTACGCCGGAGGGCGGGGAGGGGCGCCGCCGTCGTCGTCGCCGCCGTCGCCGCCGCGGCGGGCG